>JADZBZ010000361.1 GCA_020851835.1 Acidobacteriota bacterium | reverse complement strand
TGGCGGGGTGGACGGGACTCGAACCCGCGACCTCCGACGTGACAGGCCGGCGTTCTAACCAGCTGAACTACCACCCCGTGGCGAAATCTGTTGACCCGGTGAGCTCAGCGTTCCGCTCAGGCGCGTTGTCAGGGCGCCCCGTTCAACCGATCGACCGGGTGTGCGTGCGACCGGATCATCGGACCCGATCACCACCTCACCCAGTCACCACATCACACGCTCGATCACCAGATGGCCACGTCACGGGACCGCCAGATGCAGGGCATCCGGCAATCTAGTGGGCGGTACAGGACTCGAACCTGTGACAGCCGGCGTGTAAAGCCGGTGCTCTACCAACTGAGCTAACCGCCCTCACCCCCCGGCAAAGAATCCGATTGTAGTCAGCCGTCGTCCAAAACGTCAATACTGGAACGCGATGACCGAGCCAAGTCGCCTGATCGTGGCCATCACCGGCGCGTCCGGGTCCATCTACGGGATCAGGGTGCTGGAACTGCTCAAACGCACGGAAATCGAGGCCCACCTGGTGCTGAGCCAGTGGGGGGCGCGCACCCTGGTGCATGAAACGTCCTTCTCGGTGAAGGACGTGCAGGCGCTGGCCCATACGGTGTACCACGCCGCCGACGAAGGCGCCGCCATTTCGAGCGGCTCGTTCCAGACACTGGGCATGCTGGTGGCTCCCTGCAGCGTCCGCTCGCTCGCGGCCATCGCCCACGGCCTGGGCGACTCGCTCGTGCACCGCGCCGCCGACGTCATCCTCAAGGAACGCCGCCGGCTGGTGCTCGCTGTGCGGGAGGCGCCGCTCAGCGAGATTCATCTGGAGAACATGCTCAAGCTCGCGCGGATGGGCGTGGTGATCAGCCCGCCCGTGCCGGGCTTCTACACGCGGCCGTTCACGGTGGACGAGTTGGTCACGCACACCGCCGTCCGGTTGCTGGACCAATGCGGGGTGCACGTGGACGCGCCCCGGTGGCAGGGATTGGGTGCCGGAGGGGCGGAGAACTAGGGGAATGACAATGGCCCCGAATCGTCAATTCGCCAGCTTGAGCGCCAGCGCGATAAAGCCCGCCACCAGGCCCGCGACGGTGTGGTGCTCGCGATTGCGGCGCGCCCGTTCCACCGAAAACCGGCGCGCCATCGGCTCGGCCCGCTTCTCCACGTAGGCGTCGTACGCGTCGCCGAACTTCTCGCGCAGGTGCGCCTCCTCGCTGCGCCGGGCCGCCGAAATCGTCAGGCCGATGTACACCCCGATGATGGCCGCCACCACGAGATGGCGGGCGGCAATCGCCACGCCGATGGCGATGAGCGTCGAGCCGAAATAGAGCGGGTGCCGGATGTAGCGGTAGGGACCCGATCGCGTCACCTCGCGGCTCTTTTCCAGGTGCCCCGCCGCCCACACCCGCACCGCTTCGCCGCAAGCGGCGACGAGGAGGCCGAGCGTCCACGTCGGCCACAGAGGATCGGCCAGCCACAGCACGACGGTCGCGAGGCCGAAGCCGAGCGGCACCCGGAGGCGTGTCAACCAGCGCCTCACGATGCCTTCGGCTCCTTGGCCAGCCGCCGGTCGACGGCCTCTTCCACCTCGCCGAGCGAGATGTCGTTGATGCACGGCGCGCCGATCAGGCACTGCCGCTTGTGATGACACTGGCACCGCTCCGCCCTCGAGATCACCTCGTCGTCGGGGTGCCAGGGGCCGTTGCGCTCGGGCCAGGTCGGGCCGTACAGCCCGACGATGGGCGCACCCATCGCGGCGGCGATGTGCAGGGGGCCCGTGTCGCCCGAGACCACGAGGGCCGCCCGGCCCATCAGCGCCGCCAGGTCGGCAATCCCGGTCGGCGGCGCCAGCCGCGCCGCGCCGTTCGACTCCGACACAATCGTCTCGGCCAGCGCACGCTCGGCGGGGCCCCAGGTGACAAACGACACCAGGCCATGGCGGTGCAGCAGCGACGCCGCCAGCGCGCCGAACCGCTTGGGCGGCCACCGCTTGTTGGGCCACGCCGCTCCGGGGTTGAGCACCGCGTAGCGCGCGGGGCCGATGGCCGCCTCGATGGTGCGGGCGACGGCTCCATCGGTTGGCGCCGCGATCGGCAGTTCGACCGGCGCCGCCGCCGCGCCCAGGTACGTGGCGAGCGACAAGTTCTTCTGGATGACATGGGGCGACGCCGGCGGCACCACCGTCTCGCCGTAGAGCCACGCCGCCTGCGGCTCGCGCAGGTGCGACCTCGCAAAGCCAATCACCCGCCGCGCACCGGACAACCGCGCCCAGACGGCCGACTTGATGAGGCCCTGGAGATCGAGCGCCGCGTCGTAGTGCTGGCGCCGGAGAAACGCCGCGGCCCGCAGATACCCCAACCCGCCACCGAAGCGCACGTCGGCGGCGTGTCCGCCGGCGCCACCCTGAGGCGGTTCGCGACCCGGGCCCGAGCCTCGCGCCGGGGCCGCGGCGCGGACAATGACGCGCCGGTGCACGCCTTCCACCAGCCCCAGCACGGGCGCGTAGGCCTGCTCGACGAGCCAGTCCACCCGCACGGCGGGGTCCTGGCGCCGCAAGGCGGCCAGCACCGGCAGCGCATGCACGATGTCACCAAGCGCGCTCAACCGGACGATGAGGATGCGGGCGGCAGGCGGCATCCCCGTCATGGCCCCACCCGCTTGAGCCATTCGGTCGTCGAGTGGTCCTTGGGGTCGCCCACGATGGCGATGCGGCCGCCGTAGGCCTTCACCGTGTCGCGCTCGGGCACCGTGTCCACGGTGTAGTCGGTACCCTTGCAGTGGACGTCGGGCTTCAACAGTTCGAGCAGCGGCGTGACGGTGGATTCCGGGAAGATCACCACGTAGTCCACCGCGCGGAGCGCGGCCACCAGTTCCGCGCGGTCCTCGGCACGCATCACGGGGCGGTCCGGGCCCTTCGACGCGCGCACGCCCTGATCGTCGTTGACGGCGACGATGAGGCGGTCGGCTTCGCCGCGCGCCGCTTCGAGATATCGCACGTGGCCCACGTGCAGCAGATCGAACGCGCCGTTGGCGAAGGCGAACGTGAGCCCGCTCGCGCGGCCACGCCGAACGGCCTCGGCCAGTTCGTCCCGCGTCAGCCGTTCACCCACGTGCCCCTCCCGCACGATGCAGCCAGGCGTCGAGCGTGCGGACGACGACGCGCGTGCCGCAGACGCTGAGCAGCACCAACACCCAGGCCGCGGCGAGCGTCGCCGGCGCCCACGGCGCTCCCGGCGGCAGCACCCGCTGGAGCAGCCCGGCGGCGGCCAGGCCGATAGCCGCGGCCAGGGCAATGCGTGCGGCCACGCGAAGGCCGAAGTGCGCCCAGTCCCGTCGATAGAGTCCCAGCGCGAAGAACGCGATGCTCACGCAGGCCACGGTCACCGAGAGCCCGGAGGGCGGCCCGACGAGCAGGCCGGGCGGCAACACGGCGGAGCCGGGCACGGCCACCGCCTCGGCCAGCGGCGGGACCGCCGCACCGGGTGTGAGGGCCGCCAGTTCGACCGCGGTGCTCAGGGCCAGCACCACGGTGACCGCATCCACCAGCACCCACAGAATCTGTCGCTTGTAGAGCAGCTCGCCGGGCAACGTGAAGCCCCAGGCCGACGCGGGGCCGTCGGGCTCCTCGCCTTCGGGGTACACGCGCACGCGGGAGAGGACGATGCCGAACAGAGCCAGGCCGAGCAGCAGGATCGCCATCGCGAACAACGCGTACGAGAAGCCAACGTTGTACAGCAGGTAGGCGATGCCGCCGGCCGCCGCCGAAATGGTCCAGAGGATGACCACGGCCGAGGTCTCGCCCAGGCCGATGGCCACCAGGCGGTGCGACGTGTGATCGCGCCCGCCCTGGCTGATGGCCCGCCCCGAGAGGTAGCGGACGACGGACACGAACGCCGTGTCGAAGATGGGCAGCGCCAGGGCCAGCACCGGAAAGATGAAGATTGAGAATACGCTCTTCGAATAGGCCTCGCCGCTCGTGAGGTTGAGCGCCGCCAGCGCGAAGCCGATGGTGAAGCTGCCGCCGTCACCCATGAAAATCGAGGCTCGCGGAAAATTGAAGATCAGGAAGCCGAGCACGGCCCCGACCAACACGGCGCTCGCCAGCGCCCCTTCGGTGTTGCCGGTCTGCTGGAACAGCAGCAGCCGCGACACGCCGGCGATGACCGCGGTGCCCGCCGCCAGCCCGTTCATGTTGTCCAGCAGGTTCAGCGCGTTGGTGATGGCCACCACCCAGAACACGACGATGGCGAGGTCGAGCCACCAGGCGAAAGCGTCGTTGAAGTGGAAGTCGGCCGCATAGAGCAGGAGCCCGCACGACAACTGCACCACCACCTTGGTCTGCGGCCGGATATCCGCCGCGTCGTCCACCAGGCCCGCCACGAACATCACCGCCGTGAGCACCAGCAGTGAAGCCGAGAACGCGGACCACGGCAGTTGCCAGAGCAGGCCGAGGGCGAAGGCGGCGAAGATGCCGACGCCCCCGTACAGCGCCGTCGGCTCACGGTGCCAGCGATCCGGGCGGGGCGGCGCCAGCCAGCCGCGGCGACGCGCGGCACGACGCACCAGCCACGTGGCCGCGGCGGCGAACACGAAGGTTTCGGCGACGACCAACGCGAGATGGAAACCGTCGGGCACGAGGGATCACGCGCGCCGGATGGCGCGCACGAGTTCGGCGGCGGCCACCGTGGCCGTGCCACGCTTCATCACGACCAGGCCGCCCGCAATGTTGGCCAGCCGCGCGGCCTGCTCCACGGTGCCCCCCGCGGCCAGCGTCAGCGTGAGCGCCGCCATCACGGTGTCGCCCGCGCCGGTGACGTCGGCCACCTGGTCGGAGCCGAAAATGGGAATGTGGACGGTCGGCCTGCCGGACTCGAACACCGCCATGCCACGGCTGCCCCGCGTGACGACGACGGCCTGCATCTTCGTGCTTTCGAGCAGGCGTCGTCCGGCGCGCTCGAGCACGCGCGGGTTGTCGTCGATTCGCACGCCGAGCGCCTGCTCCACTTCCGACTCGTTCGGGGCGCACGCCGTCAGCCGGCGGTACTTGGTGAGCGCGTAGCGCGAATCGACGAGCACCGGCACGCCGCGCGGCCGCACGCGGTCGGCAACCGCCCGCGCCAGCGCCGGCGTCACCAGGCCGGTGCCGTAGTCGGAAATGAGCACGGCATCGGCGGAGCGGACGGCGGCATCGGCCGCGCGGCCCACGGCCGCTCGCTCCGCGTCGGTGACGGGCCGCGTCGACAGCCGATCGATGCGGACGACCTGCTGCTTCGCCGAGTGGATGCCTCCCGCGAGGATGCGGGTCTTGACCGGCGTGCGGAGCCCGGCCGGCCGGATCAGGCCGCCCCGCTCGACGCGCGATGGCAGCGCGCGCTGCACCCGCCGTCCCGGCTCGTCGCGCCCCACCAGCGACACCAGCCGCACGCGGCCGCCGAGCGCCGCCACGTTGGCGGCGGCATTGCCCGCACCGCCCGGCACGATCTCGGTGGAGTCGTACTCCAGAATCAGCACGGGCGCTTCGCGCGACACGCGCGCCACGCGGCCGTACACGTACTCGTCGGCGATGAGGTCGCCGATGACCACGACCTTCGCGCGGGCAAAGCCCTTGATCAGCTCGATCATCAGATGTCCACTGCCGCGAGCGCGGCGCGGGCCCGCAGTCCTTCCGCGCGCGGGCGCGGTCCTACCGTCCTTCCGCCCGAAGCACGACCCCGGCGGCGGCCATCAGGTTATCGCAGATGGCGTCCACGCCCTGTCCATCGGGACGGGCGGCTTCCTGATCGCGCCCGTGACCCGTCCGCACCAGCACGGCCCGCGCCCCGATGGCGTGGCCCATCTGGACGTCGCGCCAGTGGTCGCCAATCACCCACGAGCGCGCCAGGTCGAGACCGTGAGCCGCGGCGGCGGCCAGGGGCATGGCCGTGCCCGGCTTGCGGCAGGCACAGGAGGCCGGCAGCGCCGGCACGACCGACGCGGGATGGTGCGGGCAGTAGTACCAACCGTCCACGTGCGCGCCGGCGCGATCGAGCCGAACCGCCATCCGCCGGTGCGTCTCCTCGACGAACGCAGGTGTCATGAGCCCGCGAGCAATGCCGCCCTGATTGGTGACGACGATGATGACGAAGCCCGCGCGCCGGAGCAGCCGAATCGCATCGGGCGCGAACGGATACACGCGAAGGCGGGCCACGTCGGTAAGGTACCCGACGTCCTCGTTGATGGTCCCGTCGCGGTCCAGGAATGCCGCCGGGCGGCCAGCCGTGCCGCTCATGCGCGTCCCGCCCGACCGATCGCCTCGAGCACGGCACGCGCGCTCACGCCGGTCATGCAACGATGATCGATCGGGCACTCGCGCAGCATGCACGGCCGGCACCAGGCCTCGGCCGTGACAATCCGCGGCGGGTCGGCGTCGGGGCCCCGCGTCAAGGGTGACGTGCGATGCTCGTCGGTCGCGCCGAAGATGGCCACCACCCGGGCGCCCGCGGCGCCGGCCAGGTGCATAGCGCCCGAATCGTTCGACACCACCGCCTCGGCACGTGCGCACAGCGCCGCCAGCTCGGCCAGGCTCGTCCGGCCCGCCAGATCGACCAGCGGGGGCAGCCCGCCCGCACCCGCTGCCGACGCAATCGCCGCGGTCGTGGGCTGGTCGGCGAGGCTGCCGACCAGCACCACCGACCGGCCGCGCGCGCGGAGCAGGACCGCCAGTTCGGCGAAACGCGCCTCGGGCCACTGCTTGGCCCTGCCGTAGGCGGCGCCCGGCGCCAGCACCACGAACGGCCCGTCGGGGGCCGGTGCCGCGACGCTGGCGGGCACCTCCACGCACGCGTGGGCCGGACCGTTGGCCAGGCCGAAGGCGCCGACCAGCGCCTGGTAGTACGCCGCCTGGTGCAGTCCCCCCGGCGGCTTCGCGGCCCACCGCGTCAGCAGCCGGCGTCTCGCGTCGGTGGCCAGTCCCCAGCGTTCGGCGATGCCCGCGCGCGAGGCGACCAGGGCCGACGCAAACGAATTGGGAAAGAGCAGCGCCAGGTCGAACCCGCCCGCCGCCACCGCCGCCACATCGTCACGCCAGGTGCCGACGGCGGCCAGGCCGCCGCGGCCGGGCAGCGTCAGCACCTCGTCGACGGCGGGGACCATCGTAAACAGCGGCGCCACGGACCGCCGCGCGGCCACCACCAGCCGCGAGGCGGCGAAGTGCCGCCGCACGTCGGCCAGGGCCGGCAGCGCCATCACGGCGTCGCCCAGCCAGTTGGGCGAGAAGACGACGATGCGGTCCACGGGCGGGTGGGTCACTCCTGCACGACCGGGAACATGCCCTTGGTGGCCGGGGCCGGCGCATCGCGCCAGCGGCGGTGCATCCAGAGCCACAAGTCGGGATGGCGGCGGACGTACATCTCGAGCACGTCGGTGCAGCGCTGCGTGAACTCGGCGATGGCGTCGGGATGATCGGCGGGCGGCGGATCGACGGGTGGCTCGTACACGAACTTGAAGCGGCCGCCAGGCTGGGGGAGCGCGAAGACGGGGACCACGGGTGCGCCGGTCCGCAGGGCCAGCGCCGCGAGCGTGGAGGTAGTGGCCGCGGGACGTTCGAAGAAGTTCACCCAGATCGCATCGGGGCTGTGCATGTGCTGATCGATCAGCATGGCCACGCCGTGCCCCCCCGCCAGTGTCCGCAGGACACGCCGGACCGCGCCCTGACGATAGATGCAGTGGTTGCCCGTGGCGCCGCGAACCTGCTCGAGCAGCGTATTGAGCCTCGGGTTGTCGAGCGCCCGCGCCAGGACCCCGATGGGCTCGAAGGCGGTCCCATGATGTATCGCGTGCAGCTCCCAGTAGCCGAAGTGGCCGGTGAAAAACAGCACGCCCCGTCCCTGCGCGTAGGCCTGCCGCACGCGCTCGGCGCCCTCGACTTCCACCAGGGCGATGCGCCGGGCATCGCTGAGCGCGCTGAAGCGCAGCAGTTCGAGCAACAGCCGTCCGAAGTGTCGAAACGTCCGGCGGGCGATGCGCCGGCGTTCCGCGAGCGTGCGCCCAGGGAAGCACTCCGCCAGATTGCCGAGCGCCACGCGCCGGCGCGGCCGGTCGAGCGTGTAGAACGCCATGCCGAGCGCCGACCCCCAGGCCCGCACCAGCGCGTCGGGCCACCAGCACACCAGTGCCCGCACGGCGACGACCGCCCGATACTCGAGGGCGTACCTCATGAGCGGCTCCCGGCGAGCGGCCGCTGGCCGCCCGCGGCCCGCAGCACGGCAACCACGCTGTCGAAGAGCAGCGCCGGCGGGTCGAAGCTCACCGTCATCGGCACACGGAACAGCGGAAAGGGCAGCGGACCGGCGGCTTCGAAGCGGACCGCATCCTTGTCGGTGGTCAACACGTCGGACACGCCGGCATCGGCCGCTGCCGCCGAGATGCGCGCGATGTCGCGTGCCGAAAACCGTCGATGGTCCGGGAACACCACCTCTCCCACCACTCGCCATCCGGCGGCCGTGACCTCGTCGATGAACCGCCGCGGATTGGCGATGCCGCAGGTCACGACGACGCGGGCGCCGGGTTCGGGCGGCGGCAGGTGGGCCTCCGCCGCCGTCCCGCGGGCCATCACCGGTTCGGGGAGGCCCAGCGTGCGCGACCCGCCGCACGCAAGCCCCACGCCGAGCGTCCATCCTTCCGCGGCGGCGGCGCCGGCGGTGGCGCCCATGACGACCATGACGTGCGCCCGCGCCGCGGCGTCGGCCCCCTCGCGGAGCCGTCCGCGCGGCAACACGCGGCCGTTCGGAATTTCTCCGAGGGTGGTCACCAGGACGTCGAGATCGCGCGCCAGTCCCACGTGCTGAAAGCCGTCGTCGAGCAGGTGCACGGTGGCGCCCAGGGCTCGTTCGGCGAGGACGCCGGCCAGGTAGCGATCGGCACCCACGCACACCGCGGCGCCCGGCGCCGCACGCGCCAGCATCAGCGGCTCGTCGCCGGAGCGATCCAGGCCGGCGCAAACGGCGTGGCCGTCGGAAACGACCACCACGCCGGGCGCGTCCACGGCGCGGCGGTAGCCACGGCTCAGGATGGCCGGACGCTCGCCGCGGTCCACGAGCCAGCGGGCCAGGGCGGCCACCACCGGTGATTTGCCCGTGCCACCGACCGAAAGGTTGCCCACGCTGATCACGGGACGGGCGAGACGCCGGCGGCGGTCGGGATGCCGCTCGACGGCGCGGCGCCGCCAGCGCGCCGCCTCGGCGTAGAGGATGTCAAGCAATGGGTCTGAACGGGACGACGTTGGAAGGGGCCGCCGGCTGCAGCAGCGTCTCGAGCACCATCATGGTCTTGTCCTTGGCGCCGCGGTTGGCCTCGACCAGCGCGCGGGCGGCCGCCCCCATGCGAGCGCGCCGCACGGGGTCACCCAGCAGCTCGACGAGCGTGATCTCGAGCTGCCCCTCGCCGTCGAGGCGGACGGCAGCGTCGGCGGCCACGAAGGCGTCGGCAATCTCGCGGAAGTTCTCCATGTGCGGACCGAACACGATGGGTTTGCCGAAGACGGCCGGCTCGAGCACGTTGTGGCCGCCGGTGGGCACGAGGCTGCCGCCGACGAACACCACGGTGCCGATCTGATACAGGCTGGCGAGCTCGCCAATCGTGTCGAGCACGACGATGTCGGCGCGCGGCTCCGCGTCGATGGCCAGCTCGGTGCGCCGCACGGTCTTCCAGCCTTCGCCCCGGCACAGCTGCTCGACCTCGCCAAAACGCTCGGGATGACGCGGGGCCAGTACGAGCAGCGCCGACGGCGCCGCGACACGGACGCGGCGGAACGCGCGAAGCACGGTCGCTTCTTCGCCACGCATGGTGCTGCCCGCCACGATCGTGGGCCGCGACGGCGGCACGCGGAAATAGCGGAGCACCCGCTCCCGAGCCCGCACCGCGCCGGGCGGGTCGAGCGAGTCGAACTTGAGCGACCCGGTGACCACCACCTTCCCGGCTTCGGCGCCCAGCTCGACGAAGCGCCGCGCGGATTCGTCGCTCTGCACGCAGAAGCGGTCGATGTCGCCGAGCACCCGTGCCATGAACCGGCGTATCAGCCGGTAGCGGGGGAACGACCGCGACGACAGGCGGCCGTTGATGACAGCCGTCTTCACACCGCGCCGCTGGCACTCGCGCAGCAGGACGGGCCAGATTTCGGTTTCCATCATCAGGAACAGCCGCGGACGTACCAGGTCGAGGGTGCGGCGGACGAAGAGACCGAGGTCGAAGGGAAAGTAGAACACGGCGTCCACGTTCGGCACGCTGCGCCGGGCCAGCTGCTGTCCCGCCATCGTGGTGGTGGAGAGAAAGAGCCGGAGGCCGGGATAGCGCCGCTTGAGATCCGCCACCAGGGGCCGCGCCGTCAGTACCTCACCCACCGAGACCGCATGTATCCAGATGGACGGGTCGCCATCCATGTTGAACGAGACGGGCAGGTAGCCCATGCGCTGGCCGAGGCTGCCGACGTACTTCCGGTAACGAAGGGCCTGATAGCCGAACCACGGCGAGGCAAGCGCGAAGACCGCCAGCACGAGGATGCTGTAAAGGATATACAATAAAGGCCTTACGCTGTTGGCGAGTATAGCCCGGCGCTCACGGCTCCCGCAAGACGTGCGGGCTTTCGGTAGAATGAGCCGTTTATCCGGAGGACTCATAGATGGCACTGAAGGTTGGCATCAACGGATTCGGGCGGATTGGGCGCAACATCATGCGCGCCGCCCTCTCGCGTCGGGACATCGACTTCGTGGCGGTGAACGACCTCACCGACTCGAAGACGCTGGCGCACCTGCTCAAGTACGACTCGGTGCTGGGCAATCTCGACGCGACCATCGAGGCCCGCGAGGGCGCCATCTCGGTGAACGGCGACGAGTTCAAGGTGCTCACGGTGAAGGACCCGGCGCAGTTGCCCTGGAAGGATCTCGGTGTGGACGTCGTCTTCGAGTCCACCGGGCGGTTCACCAAGCGCGACGACGCCGCGAAGCACCTGGCGGCGGGCGCCCGCAAGGTGATTGTCACGGCGCCGGCGATCAACCCGGACGTCACCGTCGTCCTCGGCGTGAACGACGAGAAGTACGACAAGGGCGCGCACCACGTCATCTCGAACGCGTCGTGCACGACCAACTGCCTGGCGCCGGTAGCCAAGGTCATTCACCAGGCGTTCGGCCTCCGGCGGGGCTGGATGACCACGGTGCACGCCTACACCAACGACCAGAACCTGCTCGATCTGCCGCACAAGGACCTGCGCCGCGCCCGGGCGGCCGCCGTCTCCATCATTCCGACGACCACCGGCGCCGCCAAGGCGGTGGGCGAAGTGCTGCCCGAACTGAAGGGCCGGCTCGACGGCATATCCATGCGCGTGCCCACGCCCAACGTCTCGATCGTGGACCTGGTGGTGCAGCTCGACAAGAAGGCGACCGCCGACGACGTGAACGAGGCGCTCACCTCTGCCGCCAACGGTCCGCTGAAGGGCATCCTGCAGATCTCCACCGACCCGCTCGTGTCGATCGACTTTCGAGGCAACCCGCACTCGTCCATCGTGGACGCGGCCTACACCAAGGTCATGGACGGCGATTTCCTCAAGGTGCTGGCGTGGTACGACAACGAGTGGGGGTACTCGAACCGCTGCGTCGATCTGCTCGAGAAGCTATGAGGCCGGGGTTCGGAGCGCCGGGACTTCAGGAGCGCCGGGGTTCGGAGCGCCGGGGTTCGGAGCGCCGGGACTTCAGTCCCGGCGACAATCGATGACCAAGTACTCCATCCGCGATCTCGACCTCCGCGGCAAGCGCGTCTTCATCCGCGTGGACTTCAACGTCCCCATCAAGGGCGGGCGCATCTCCGACGACACGCGCATCACCTCCGCCCTGCCCACCATCCGATTCGCCCTCGACGCCGGGGCGACCGTCGTCCTCGCGTCGCACCTGGGCCGTCCGAAGGGAAAGCCCGCGCCCGAGTACAGCCTGAAGCCGGTGGCCGATCGCCTCGCCGAACTGGCCGGCCGTCCGGTCACCTTTGCCGCCGACTGCATCGGCGAACCGGCGCGCGAGGCGGTTGACGCGGCTCACGCTGCCGGCGGGACGCACCTGGTGCTGCTCGAGAACCTGCGTTATCACGCCGAGGAAGAAAAGAACGACGACGCCTTCGCTGGCGCGCTCGCCGAACTGGCGGACCTGTATGTGAACGACGCCTTCGGCGCGGCGCACCGCGCGCACGCGTCGGTCGCCGCCATGGTGAGCCGCTTTCCCTCCGCAGCCGCCGGACTGCTGATGGACAAGGAACTCACCTATCTGGGCATGGCGCTGGGCGACCCGGCGCGGCCGTTCGTCGCGGTGCTGGGCGGCGCCAAGGTCTCGGACAAGATCGACATCATCGAGGGCATGCTCGAGCGGGTCGATCGGCTCATCATCGGCGGCGCCATGGCCTACACTTTCTTCAAGGCGATTGGCATGCCTGTCGGCCGGTCGCTGGTCGAGGACGACAAGCTCGACGCCGCGCGCGGCATCCTGTCCCACGCGCAGGCGCGGGGCGTGTCGCTCCAGTTGCCGGTGGACCACGTGGTGGCGGATCGGATCGATGCGCACGCGGCGACGGCGGTGCTGGAGGTGAGCGATGCCGCCATCGGCGATCGCATGGGCCTCGACATCGGTCCGGCCACCGCCCACCTCTTCGCGCAACTCCTGAGCGATGCCAAGACCGTAGTCTGGAACGGGCCGATGGGCGTCTTCGAAGTGGCGCCCTTCGCGGCCGGCACCATGGCCGTCGCGCAGGCATGCGCCCGCGTGGACGGCACCACCATCATCGGCGGCGGCGACTCGGTGGCGGCCGTGAACGCGGCGGGCGTCTCGGGGCGGATGACACACATCTCGACCGGCGGCGGCGCCTCGCTCGAGTTCCTCGCCGGACGCGTGCTGCCCGGGGTGGCCGCGCTGCCGGACAAGCCGGCCTAAGGGGCGGCCTCCCGGACGGGAACGAAGGACTTCATGCGCACACCGCTCATCGCCGGCAACTGGAAGATGTTCAAGACGGTCCGCGAGTCGGTGGCCTTTGTCACCGACCTCAGGGCCCGCGTGTCCGCCGTGACGGGCGTGACCATCCTCGTGGCACCCACCTTTCCGGCCCTGCCCGCGGTGGCGGCCGCGCTCGAAGGATCGGGCATCGGCGTGGCGGCTCAAAACCTGCACTGGGAGCGAGAGGGCGCGTTTACGGGCGAGGTGAGCGCCCCGATGCTGCGCGAGGCCGGCGCCGGGTGGGCCATCATCGGCCATTCCGAACGGCGCACGCTCTTTGGAGACACAGACGACTCCGTGAACCGGAAGGTGCGCTCCACCCTCACCGCCACGCTCACGCCCATCGTGTGCATCGGCGAGACGTGGCAGGAGCGCGAGGCGAACCGCACGCTCGAGGTTCTCGATCGGCAGATCAAGGCCGGTCTCGACGGCGTCACGGGCACGGAACTCGCGGGTTCGGTGCTCGCGTACGAGCCGGTGTGGGCCATCGGCACGGGCCGCACGGCTACGCCTGCCCAGGCGCAGCAGGCCCACGAGCACATTCGCGGCCGGCTGACGCAGTGGTTCGGCCCCGACGCCGCCGCGCGCTGCCGTATCCTGTACGGCGGCAGCGTGAAACCCGACAACGCCGCGGCGCTGATGTCGCAGCCCGACATCGACGGCGCGCTGGTGGGCGGCGCCAGCCTCGACACGGACAGCTTCGTCAAGATTGTCGAGCGAGCCCGCCGATAGGACCGACCACGCAGGGCCGCAGATGCGCAGGTGACCCGCCTGCGCCCGCCCTGGGCCAGGCCACTCTTGGGCTGGGCATCCGCCAGCGTCGCCTACTTCTCGTTGGGCAGATACATCGACATCACCTGCACGGGACCCGTGAGATCCACGAACTGGTGCGCCACGCCGGACGGCACGACGAGGAAGTCGCCCTTCCCGAACGCGTGTCGCGTGCCGCCCTCGATGCCCTTGCCCGAGAGGTTCGTGCCGTTTCTCGTGGAATCGACCAGCGTGCCGCCGGTGAGCATCGTGCCGGTGCCGTCGATTACGTAGAAGAGTTCGGCCTGCGCCTCGTGGACAGACGCACCCTGGGGTTGCGGCAGGCGGCGCTCGACGTTGACGTTGTAGGGCGCCAGCGAGAACACGCGCACCGACGATGCCGGGCGGCCGGCGGGCAGCTTCGCCAGCGCCGCCTGCAGGTCAGCGGCGGAAAAGCGCGTGGCCTGCGTGCGGTCCGTGGGCGGCGGCGCGGGCGCCTGGGCCCCGGCTCCGGCGGCAAGCGCGACGAGCAGAACGGCCACGCTGGTAGTCGTCATCATTCGCATCGGAACCTCCGGAAATCGGCCATCTGTCGTGTGGGAATCATAGCAACGCCTCCGACAAGCCCAATCCTATACAATGGACGCGTTCACGGAGGTCCTGATGACACGTGCGATCTGGACGGCGACCGCTCTTCTGCTCGGGGCCACGGCCATCGGGTGCGCCTCGGGCCCATCCGCGACGGCGATCTCGGATCGCCCGGACACGCCCTTCAAGCTGGCCACCTTCGAAGCCGCCGGACAGACGCGCCTGGGCCTGGTGCTGGGCGCGCGCGTCCTCGACATCGCCGGGGCCAACCAGCACCTGACCACGACGGCGCGGCTGGCGCCACTGGCGATCCCCACCGAGATGAAGGCGCTCATCGAGCAGTACGCCACGGTGTCACCGCGTCTCTATCAGATCGCCAACTACTTCGGCGCCAACGCCCCGACGAACCAGCCCTTCGCCTTCGACGAGGCGGCCGTGACGTTCAAGGCGCCCATCAAGTACCCGTGGAACCTGATGGCGGCGTCGGCCAACTACAAGGCACACGCCGAAGGGATGGGTGCCGCGGGCGCTGGCCAGGCGCCGCCCCCCGCGGCCCGCGCTGCGCCCGCCCGGCCCCCGGCCGGCGGCTTCGACGCCTCCGCTGCCTCGCGCATCGTGCCGGACCGCGACGCGCCCGTCATGTTCGCGAAGTCCCCTCGCTCGTGCATCATCGATCCCAACGAGCCGTTCTACATCGTGGACGGCCGGCAGCGAACCGACTACGAGGGTGAGTTGGCCATCGTGATGGGGCCGCGGCCGGCCTATCGAGTGCCACGCGAGCAGGCGCTCGACTACGTCTTCGGCTACACCATCATGCAGGACCTCAGCGACCGCGGCAGCGAGCGGCTGCGCGAGGTGACGATGTTCCCCGGCGCCAACTGGTTCGACGGCAAGAGCATCGACCGGGCGGCGCCCTTCGGTCCCGTCATCGTTCCCAGGGAGTTCCTGCCCAACGGGCCCAGCGACTTGCGCCTGACGACGAGGCTCAACGGCGAAGTCGTGCAGGACGCCCGCACGAGCAACCTCATCTGGAGCGAGCCGCACCTCGTGGCCTACGTCACCTCGCGGATGACGCTGTACCCCGGCGACGTGATCAGCACCGGCACACCCGCCGGCACCGGCATGGAGCGGCAGGTGTTCCTGAAACCCGGCGATGTCGTATCGGTGGAGGTCGAAGGCATCGGCACGCTGACCACGCCCTTCAAGGCGCTGTCGGAGAAGCCAACGGACCACTGAGCTTTCTCCAACGCTTCCCACCTTCGTTAGCTCTAGCTCAGGAAGCGGGGAGGACGCCGGCGGTCAGGAGGTGGGGGAGGCTTCGGCGTCCATCTGCGTGATGAAGGCTTCCGCCTCGGCGATAGACGACTCGAGATCGGCCACCAGCCTATCGACGTTGCCGCGCAGCGTGAGCAACTCCTTGTCGAGCGCGCCAATCGCCGAGGCATTGAGATTGTGCTTCAGGAACAGCACGCGGTCGCGCAAGGGCTGGAGGACGGGATCGATCCGCTGTTCGGCCTTCTCCATCGCCGCGATGACCGCCTTGGCGCGGCGCCGGGTCTCGCCCAGCTCGCGCTCGCTCTCGGCCCGCAGGGCGCGGTCCTGATACTGGCCGAGTTCCTTCTGCCACTCCTTGAACAGGTCGTCGGCCACGTCCTTGACGGACTTCACCTTGTCGTGGATGTCGCGCGCCCGATCCTCGCTGCGGTCGAGCTCGCGGTTCAGCTCGTCGTACTTCTCCTCGAGCGTGCCACCCTCGGTGGCGACCACCTCCTTGAACCGATCGAGGGCCGAGCGGAACTCCTCCTTGCCCTTCTGCTGGGCCTCCCGCGCTTCGCGCACGCGTTTCACGAGGATGTCGCGCTTCTCCAACCCGAAGCGCTTCATCGTCTTGTAGTAGAGCGAGTCGCACCCAGCCGAGGCGGCGCCGGCGAGCACGAGGACCGCGAGCGTGAGGAACCGGAAGAGGCGCGCGTGGCGCAGGGACGAGCGGGACATCAGCAGGAAGGCTAGCACGCGCAGACCCGTGTCCGGCGCGCCGATGCGAAGAGAGGCGGAACCATCCGTTTTCAGTTTCGTATAAGGTAGAGGTTTTTCGGCAGGGAGGCGTCGTGGGCACGTGGATGGGAGATCTGAGGGTTTCGCTGCGGCAGCTGGCCAAGGCTCCCGGCTTCACCGTGGCCGCCATCATGGTGCTGGCGCTGGGGATTGGCCTCAACGCGGTGATGTTCAGCCTGGTGTACGCCGTCGGCTTCATGGGCCGGCCCTACGACAGACCGGAGCCGCTCGTACAGCTCTACTCGAGCCAGACCCGCGAACCCGACTCCTACCGCGCCTTCTCGTACCCGGCCTACCGCGAGATCCAGACGCACGCCGACCTCTTCGAAGGGGTCCTCGCGCACAATCCCACGCTCGTCGGGGTTGGCGAGGGCGCCAACACACGACGCACGTTTGCGGTGGTCGTGAGCCGCAACTACTTCGAGGTGCTCGGTGCGCCGATCGTTCACGGCCGCGGGTTCACCGAAGACGAGAGCGTGCCGGGCCGTGACATCCCGGTGGTCGTGGCCACCTATGGCTTCTGGCAGCGTACCGGGTTCGACCCGGCACTGGTAGGCGGCACGCTGCGCATCAACGAACGCGACTACACCGTCGTCGGCATCACCGCGCAGGGGTTCACCGGCACGATGATGGTATTCGGGCCGGAGCTCTTCTTCCCCCTGGGTGTCTTTCACGTCGTCTCGAACGACTTCCAGGGCCAGGAGCAGCGCACGCTCAACC
The DNA here is from genome assembly GCA_020851835.1 of Acidobacteriota bacterium. Classification (GTDB taxonomy): domain Bacteria; phylum Acidobacteriota; class Vicinamibacteria; order Vicinamibacterales; family UBA2999; genus VFZN01. Next base: position 2,331 of record JADZBZ010000361.1, on the reverse strand, counting down.
GGGCGGATGCCTACAACCTCTTCCTGGCGGCCCGCCTGAAGAAGGGGATCACAGAAGCGGCGGCCGCCCGGCGTCTGGAGCCGATCGGGCCACATCTGGAGCGCGCCTTCCCCGCCGAATACAAGGACGCACGTGTGACGCTCGCGGCGCTGCCGCGCCTCGGCACGAGTACGTCGCCGAGCGACGAACGTCCCATCGCCGTCCTGGGAGGGGTGATGCTGGGCCTCACGGGGGCGGTGCTGCTCACCGTGTGCCTCAACCTGGCCGCCATGCTCCTGGCCCGCGGGCGCGCGCGCCGCAAGGAGTTCGCCATCAGGCTGGCGCTCGGCGGCGGGCGGATGCGCATCGTGCGACAGCTCCTGACGGAAGGGCTCGTCCTCTCCCTGGCGGGCGGAGCGCTCGGTGTCGTGCTCGGTCTCTACGGCATCGACGTCCTCATCGGAGCGGTCACCTCGCGGCTGCCGATTGCCATCGTACTGGAGGGCGCTGTGTCTCCGGCGCTCGTCGCGGCGACCGGGCTGTTCTGCCTGCTGGCCACGGCGTGGTTCGCCCTGGGACCCGCCCTCCGTCATTCGCGAGCCGACGTCGTGGCCGATCTCAAGCCGCAGGCCGGCGAAGACGCGTACGGGCGCCGGCGCCGCTTCCTGCCCCGCCATCCGCTGGTCGTGGCACAGGTGTCGCTGTCGCTGGCCCTGCTCATTGCGGCCGGACTCTTCGTGCGCATGGCGCAGTCGGCCCTGTCGATGGACTTCGGCTACCGGGCCGACGACACGGTGCTGGCCGAGGTGGACGGCGCGCTCGCGGGCTATACCGCGGCGCAGACACGGGATCTCTACGCGCGGGTGGAGCAACGCCTGGCCTCCATCCCGGGTGTGGAGTCGGCCGGCGTGGGTGCGCTCGTCCCCCTGGGCATGGTCAACATGAGCCAGTCGGTCAAACGCGCCGGGCTCAGCCCGCCCGAGGGCGCCAGGCCGCAGACGGCCGAAGAAGGCCGCGCGTTCGGCACGCCGTGGAACGCCGTCAGCAGCAGCTACTTCGCCGCGATGGGCGTTCTGCTGCTGCAGGGACGGACGTTCACCGAGGGAGAGTCGTACGGCGAAGGCGCGCCGCCGGTGGCCATCCTCGACGAGACCCTGGCCCGCCGTCTCTGGCCGGATGGCCACGCACTCGGGCAGCGGGTGACCTTCGAATCGCGCGCCGACCCGCCGGTGGCGCCCGAACCGATCTACCAGGTGGTGGGTATCGTCGCCTCGACGCACCGACAACTGTTCGAGAAAGAATTCCCCGGAGCGGTCTACGTGCCGTTCGGCCAGGGCGCCATGGGCAACGCCTACTTCCACGTGCGACCGATCGTGCCGTCCTCGATCCTGGCGGATCTCGTCCGGCGCGAGATCAAGGAGATTGCCCCCGGCCTGCCCGTCTTCACGGCGCGCACCTTTGCGCAGCACATCAGGTCATCGGCGGAGTACTGGATGTTGCGGCTCTCGGCCGTGCTCTTTTCCGTGTTCGGTGTGCTCGCCGTGGTGGTGGCTCTCGTGGGCATCTACGGCGTGATGAGCTATACCGTGGCGCGGCGGACGCGCGAAATCGGCATCCGCATGGCCGTCGGCGCCAGACCGGGCGCCGTGCGTTGGATGATTCTCGGCGAGAGCACCGCGACCACGCTGCTCGGCGTGGGAATCGGCTGGCTGCTGGGCCTGGCCGTGGGCCGGTTGCTGGCCAGCATCTTCGTGGACGTGTCGGCCTTCGACGTGGCAACCTTCTCCGCGCTCCCACTCGGCTTCATCGTCGCGGCTCTGGCGGCGGCCTGGCTGCCCGCCCGGCGGGCGACCGAAGTGAACCCGATCACCGCCCTCAGGAGCGAGTAGCCATTAGATTTCATCTTGAAACGAACGCTTTCACCTTGAACTGCCGAATGACGCTTCGAGCACTCGAGGCTCTCTGACACCACGACGGATCGGAAGTTGCAACCGGGATTGTCGGTTGCCTGCCATGTCCACCATTCACTGTCGTCGTCGCTGGCCGATTCGATGCCGTACTGGCGTCGACGCCGACATCGCCGGTCCCGCCGGCCGCCGAACCCCGCCCGGGGATCCCGCCTCGTTGATCTGAGCGTATCAGCGGGGCGCGCGGCCCCAAGGCTTCATCGCCGCAGGCGCGAACGCGCCTGTCGATGGAGCACACCTATATGAACGGCGCGCCGGGGACGGCGCGTCCAACGACATCGAAGTTCATCGCGCGGACATTCCGCGAGCGAGGTTGCTCGGACATGAATCCATACACCCTGGTCGGAGCTGGTCTTGGTACGGCCGAAGCGACGCTCCTGTCGCA
>JADZBZ010000360.1 GCA_020851835.1 Acidobacteriota bacterium | reverse complement strand
TGGTCCACCTTGAGCATCCTCTCCAGCGGACCCCAGAGCTCAACAGCCCCGCAAGCCCGCCAATCAGGCCCTCAGGTGGATCAGTTTCCGAGCGGCGAGTGGATCACTTTCCGAGCGGCGCGCCCACGGGGCGGTCAGGCCCGCACATTCTGTCGCGAACCGACCCTGGTGGAGACAAGGAATCGGGCGACGATCTGGCCGGGATCGCGGCAGGTGCTATAAGTTCATGCTGTGGGCGATCGACCCGGCGTCCGCCACGTGCCGCATCACGGTCTGGTTCGACGCGCCCCTGACCCGCGGACGCCGTCACCCGAGTTACGCCGATGATGGCCGTCCTCAGCTGGTACATCGCGATACAAGTGCTGGGTTTCACGGCGTCTGTCCTGACGGGCCCATGGTTCCATCGGCTGCCCGACTCCGGCTACGGCGTGTCCAAGAGTCTTGGCGTCCTGATGCTGGGGCTGCTGCTGTGGCTGGGGACGGCGCTCGGCCTGCTGCGCAACGAGCCGGGAGGCGCCGTCCTCGTGCTGGCCGGCCTCGTCCTGACGGCAGCCGTCGTGGCCCCGCGCCGATGCCTGCCAGGCTGGCGGGTACTGGTCGCATCCGAACTGATCTTCGCCGCCGTGTTCGGGGGCTGGTGCCTGGTACGGTCGCTCAGTCCGGCCGTCACCCATACCGAGCAGCCGATGGACCTGATGCTGCTCACCGCCGTTTCGGCGAGCCCGACGTTTCCGCCGGGCGATTCCTGGCTTGCGGGGTATCCCGTCAGCTACTACTACTTCGGCTACTGGCTCATGAGCGCACTCGGATTCCTCACCGGCCAGCCGCCGGAGGTGTCCTACAACATCGGACAAGCGTGCTGGCTCGCGCTGCTGGTGCTCGGATGCTTCAGCCTGGGCTTCAACATGACCGCTTCGACCGAAGACGGTCGCGACCGCTCGTGGACGTCGATCGCGGCGGGTGTAATCACCGCGGTCCTGGTGACCTTCAGCGCCAACCTCCACCTGCCCCTCCGGTGGCTTGCGGCGGCGGCCACCGGCCCTGGCTCCCCCTTGGCCGAGACGGGATGGTGGTGGTGGCAGGGCAGCCGCGTGCTGCAGGACATCGCGCCGACGGGCCAACCAATCGAGATCATCACCGAGTTCCCCTTCTTCAGCTATCTGCTCGGCGACAACCATCCCCACTTGCTGTCCATGCCGTTCATCGTCCTTGTGATGACCTGCGCACTCGGGCTGCTCCTCCAACGAGGGACGCCGGACGCCGACACGGCAGCGCCCCGGGCGCACGGGCGTCGACCACTCAGACAGGCCGTCGGCGTGGGCCTGGCGATCGTGATCGCGGGGGCGCTCGTCGGGCTCAACACCTGGGATCTGCCGGCCGCCCTGTCCGTGCTGATTCTCGCGGTGTCGTGGCCAGTCTCGGTCGACCACGCGGCACGGCACGCGCTCGGCCGCGCGGCCTGGATAGCGCTCGCCGCCGTCGCGACGGTGCTGGTCGTCTACTTTCCCTACCTGCTCACGGCCCAGTCGCAAGTGAAGGGCCTGTTGCCGAACCTGTGGCATCCGACGCCGATCGGGCAGTTCATGACGATGTTCGGCACGCTCCTGCCGGGCGTCGTTGTCCTCGCGGGCCTGGCCTGGCACGAGGACCGGCTGCTGCTCGGCAGGCTGGCGCGGGCGGTGTCGGGCACGGTCGCGGCGGCGGGCGTCTGGCTGTGCGGCTCGGCGGTATGGTCCGTGCACAGCGATGCTGGACGCGCGTGGATGGCGGGCGTGGCACCCGGCATCGCACAGCCGCTCGGAATGTCACTCTCCCGCTGGCTGGCCGGGTGGCCCGTTCTCGTGCTCGTCTCCGTCACCGTTGGCGTGATGGCCTCGCTGGTTCGCGCGCGGCTGGCGCGCGGCCGCCGTACGGCTGATGCCCTGACGTTCGGCCTGTTGCTCGCCTCGGTCGGTCTTGGGCTGGTGCTCGTGCCCGAACTCGCGTACGTGCATGACGACTTCACCAACCGGATGAACACGGTCTTCAAGTTCTACTACCAGGCGTGGCTCTATCTCGCGACGGCCGGGGCGATGGGCATCGTCATTGCCTGGCGTCGAGGCGGCGCTCCTCGCGGTGTGGCGATCGCCGCGCTGGTGATCGTCGCGTGCGGATTGATCTATCCGGTCGCCGCACTGCGGTCCGTGATACGGGACCGGCCAGCGGCGGTGCCCACACTCGACGCCCTCGCCTTCGTGCGTCGGCAAGCGCCCGATGAGTGGGCCGCCATCGACTGGGTGCGGAAGAACACGCCACACGGGGCCGTCATCGCTCAGGCGCCCGGCAACAGCTACCGCGCGGATCACAGCCGGCTCAGCACCGCCACGGGACGGCCGGCGCTGCTGGGGTGGCAGGGCCACGAACGGCAATGGCGCGGCGACGCCTTCGCGGCGATGAGTGCCGGACGCCTCGGGGCGTTGGAGCGGATCTACAATCCGCCCTCCCCCGACATCCTGCGCGACACGCTCGACGCCTGGCATGTCGATCTCGTGCAGGTCGGCCCTCTGGAGCGGCGACGCTACGTGATGACGGCGGGCCACGAGGCTTTGATCGCGCGCGTCATGGTTCTGGCGTTCGAAAGCGGTGCCGTGCGACTCTACCGTCGCCGTGGATGACGCCCTGACGAAGCGCTCCGGACCGAAGACGCCGCCCGGGAACATCGTGTGGGAGGATGCGCCGTACGCGGTATGCGGCCTGGCGGCGCTGCTGCTGCGGCTGCCCGCTCTCGATCGATGGCCGCTCAGTGCTGCCGAGGCGGTCTCGGCGTGGACCGCCTGGCGCCTCGCGCAGGGAGACGGGCCGGTGATTCCGCTCCTCGACCAGCCTCCGGCGAGCGCCGCGCTCTTCGGCCTGCAGTCGGCGCTGTTCTGGTTCGTCGGCGGCGGCGATTACGTGGCCCGGCTGGCGCCCGCACTGGCGGGGGCGGCGGTGGTTGCGGTCGCCTGGCTGCTGCGGCGGAGGTTGGGTCGTACGGCGTCGATAGCGCTGGCGGTGCTGCTCGCCGGCGACCCGCTGTCAGTCGGTTACTCTCGTCTCGGCGATGGCGCCGTGCTCGTGTCGACGGCCTGTTGGGTCGTGTTCGCGGGGCTAATCGTCCTGGCGGACGAGCCGACGCCCCGCGTGCGCGCGGTGTGGATCGATGGCGTGTCCATCGCCGCGGGGTTCGCGCTCGCCGCCGGTCCGCTCGTCTGGGACCTCGGTCCACCGCTTGTCGTGTCGGTGCTGGTGCTGCGTCCGCGACGGCCCATACCCGTTGGTCGTCGTCACGGCGTCCTCGCGGGTGCGACCGCCCTCATGGTCGCGACGTCGGGACTGACCCAGTGGGACGGGCCGCCGCTGGTGTCCGCCAGCGCCGGAGGATGGCTGCACCAGTGGACCCGGCCCCTGGGCATCCCGCTCGGCGAGCTGTGGGCGTCGCTGCTCGGGTACGAGATGCTGCCGCTGATGCTCGGCATCGGCGGCCTGCTCGCAGCCCGATCGCGCCGCAACTCGCCGGTTCTGGCGGGATGGCTGGTGTGGGCGTGTCTGCTCACGCTGAGGCCGGGCCGCACGCCGGCGGCGTGGCTCGTGATGGCACCGCCCCTGATGCTGTCGGCCGCATCCGCGGTGAGCTGGCTCGAGACATTGATTCGCACGGCCGCAACCAGGCTGGCCGCCGTGCCGGCGTCCGTGGCCGCGGGCGTGACGGCCCTTCTATTGGCGCAGTTCGTCCACGGCTCGTTCGACATCTCCGGCGGCCGGTTCGCGTCCGGCTTCAGACCCTACGCCGTGTCCACCGCCTCCGGGGTCCGGCTGCTCGCCGAAGACGTGGACCTGGTCCAGCGACGGGCGCTCACCGCCACTCGCCTGCCCCTCGAAGTCGTCGCACCCGCCGGCGTGGATCCGGTGCTGGCCTGGTACCTGCGCGCCGAGCCGACGCTGCGATGGGTGGCGGCGCCCTCGCCTCCGTCGCCCGAGGGGCCCAGGCTGGTCGTCGAACCCGCGGACGAGGGGCCGGAGGCGCGGACGGGCGGCTACGGCATTCGACGAATCGGTGCCGTGATCGAGCGCGTGAGATTGCGATAGCCGGACAATCAGGATGATTGGCACACGCGGGAATCCGCGGCGGGAGATGGCGAGCTGGGAGCGGGCATCCTGGCTGTTCGTGCTGATCGCCGCCGCGTCGACGCGCCTGTGGGATCTTGGCCTGCGGGCCATGAGCCACGACGAGAGCCTGCACGCGTTCTTCTCGTTCAAGTTGCTCAGCGAGGGCGTCTACCGGCACGAGCCTGTCTACCACGGACCCCTCCTGTATCACCTCGACGCCCTCGTCTTCTACCTCCTCGGCGCCACCGATTTCTCCGCGCGCCTCGCGCCGACGCTGATTGGCGTTCTCGTCGTCGCGTCGCTCTGGCTGCTGCGCGACTACCTCGGACGACGAGGCGCGCTGTTGGCTGCCTTGCTGGTGACCATCAGCCCCACGCTGCTGTTCTACAGCCGGCATCTCCGCAACGACATCTACATCGCCTTCTTCACCTTGATGTGGGCCTACGGCGCGTTCCGGTATCTCGACGGGCGGCAGAAGCGCTGGTGGTATCTCGTGACGGCCAGCATGGGGCTCGCCTTCATCACCAAGGAGGTGAGCTTCATCACCGGTGCTGTCATCGGCGCGTTCTTTGCGGCTGTTGCCGTGATGCCCGCGCGGGGAGATGCGACGAGCCGGAAGAGGGCGGCCGCCGATCTCGCCCTCCTGATGCTCGCCCTGGTGCTGCCGTTCGCCTCCGGGGCCGTCTTTCTCGCGTTCGGATGGAGCCCCGTCGGCACCGGTGCCGAAGCCGAGGCGCTCGGCCGAGGCGCACTCGTCCTGCTGGCCCTGTTCGGCGTCGCCATCGTCGGGGGGGCCTTGCGATTCGGCTGGGGCGACTGGCTCACGACCATGGGCCTCTTCTGGGGCCTGCAACTCACGTTCTTCACGACGTTCTTCACCAACGTCCGTGCCGGACTGGCGAGCGGTATCGTCGGCAGTCTGGGTTACTGGCTGACGCAGCACGAGGTCGCCCGAGGCGGCCAGCCGTGGTTCTATTACGGGCTGATCGGACTGCTGTACGAGTTCCTGCCGATGCTCCTCGGGGGCGTGGCTGCCTCCGTGGGCCTCTGGCGGCTGCGACAGGCAACCTGGGACCCGGTGGACGCCGACGACCGGCTCTGGTCATCCGAAGGGCCCTGCCGCGAGACTCGCCGGCTGTGGCTGGCCTTCTTGATCTGGTGGACGGCTGCGAGCTGGATTGGCTACGCGTGGGCGGGCGAGAGGATGCCCTGGCTCCTCGTACACCAGGTGTTGCCACTCTGCCTGCTCGCCGGCTGGGGCGCTCGCCGGCTGGTGGCCCCCCTGGAAAACGATGACGCACGGGGTGCCAGGTGGCTTCTCGTTGGAGGATCGGCGCTGACCGTCGTGACTGTCGTGGGCGTCCTGCGATCCAGCCCGTTCACGGGCCGCGGCCTGCAGGCCACCACGGAGACCGCCGGCTGGTGGGTGGGGGTGCTGGTGCAGGCCGGACTGCTGGGCGCGATGTCGAATGCCGTCCGGCGCGTGAGCGGGCACGAGGGGCGCCGGCTGGTTGGCCTCGGCGTCGTGCTGCTCGGCGTCGTGCTCACGGCGCGAGCGAGTGTGCGGGCCAGTTTCGCCAACATCGACCGGCCGACCGAGCCCATGAGCTACGCGCAGGCCAGCCCGGACGTCAAGCGCATCCTCCGCGAGATCGATGCCATCGACGAGCGCTCGGGCGGCCAGCACATGCTTCGCGTCGCCATCGACGACGAAACCATGTTTCCGATGAGCTGGTATCTCCGCGACTACCCGAACACGGTGTCCTGGCGTGCCGACCCGTCCCTGGCGGCGTCGGCGGCCGTGATCGTGGTCGGACTGAGGAACCGCGCGGCGTGGCCGCTTGTCGCCCGCGGCTACTCGCGGCGGCGTGGCATCCTCCTCTGGTGGCCACTGCAGGAATACTCTGCCCTGTCACCGTCAAAGCTCCGGGCGTTTCTGGCCGATCCGGACGAGCGCCACTACCTGTGGCAGGTGTTCATGTACCGGCAATACGGGATCGACGAGCGTCAATGGCCCGGCAACCGCGAATTCGACGTGTATCTGCGCGACGATGCTGCGGCGCTGGTGGGCATATCGAGTGCGGTTGACACCGACGCGGCCGGCCTGGGTCGTGGCCGCCTCGACGATACGCCGTGGACGCCGGAGGCGGTGCTCACCGGACCGTTTGCCGGGCGCCCGCTCTCGCGGCCGACCGGCGTGGCCGTCGCCCGCGACGGGGCCTGGCTGGTGGCAGACGGCGGCAATCATCGCGTGGTGGTCATCGAACCGCGGGGCACGGTCCGCGTGGTGATCGGCGGCGGCCGCTGCGCGCTCACCGAGCCCGGGCAGCCCGGATGCGTGGACCCGGATGGCGCTGGACCGCGAGCCGCTGGCGACGGCCAGTTCGACGAGCCGTGGGGCGTGGCCAGCGGTCCCAACGGGGAGATTGTCGTAGCGGACACGGGGAACGGCCGCATCCAGGTGTTCGACGCCCGCGGCGCCTTCCTGCGCGCGTGGGGCCGATCCGGTCAGGTTCCCCCGGGGACCGACGACGGCGCCGCCCCTCGGTTCTTGGAGCCGAAGGGGCTGACGTTCGACGCGGCGGGCCGGCTCGTCGTTGCGGATGCGGGCAACAACCGCCTGCTGTTCTATGGGACCACGGGCCACCGCCAAGGGTCGTGGGGGCCCGTCATCGACGTGGATCCGCCGCTTGACGGGCCCGCGAGCGTCGCCCTGGACGCCAACGAGACACTGCTCGTCGCCGACCACCAGCGAATTCTGCGGGTCGATCGATTCGCCCGGACGCTTGCTGTGTGGCGGGTGCCGGAATGGGACAGGCTGGCCGCCGGGGACAACCCCGCTCTCGCCGTGGATTCGACCGGCTTGGTGTATGCGGTCGACCCCGAGAGCGGATGTGTCCTGGTGTTCTCTCCCGCCGGGGCGCTCGAGGCGCGGTTGCTCTTGCCACGCGCCGGAGACGAGGACGCCAGGCCCACCGGAGTGGCCATCGACGGGGCCGCAGGGAGGCTGCTCGTGGTCGACCGGGCTGGCAATCGGCTCCTGGTGATGCCCCTTTTTCGCCCGAGGTCCTGACCGCAGACGCCGCTGTCAGGCGGAGGGGCTGCCTCGCCACTTCCGCAACCTCGCGACGGAGCCTCCACTTACGGTGTCCACCCGGTAGATGACGACATCGTCCCGGTTGTACACGGGCACCCACACTGAAAGATTGCCCCCGAATTTTGCCAGCCCTTCTTCGGGGTACAGAATCCGCTCCAGGGGCCCCACGTAGACGTACTCCACGTGATAGCGCGAAAGAATTGCCATGGCTGAGGCCGTGTCCGTCGTGCGGTAGAGCTCGTCGACGTCGCGCGCCCGGCGCGCGACGACATCGGCCGGGAGCAGGGCGCGCTGCTGCGTCTCGTGATAGCGCCAGCCCAGGATCGTCGGAAGGCCGGTATGGACGCTGATGCGCGAGCCCCAGTGGTATTCCGGCATGTGCGCCTCTGCAATGACGGGCGTGCCGTCGATCGTGGAGCGAAGCCAGTCGATGGCGTCGAGATCGGGTGCGAGTGGGAACATGGTCTCCGATTCGACATGCACGGCCGTACGCATGAACGCCTCGCCGTCCAGGGTGAATCCTGCCTCGGACGCGAACCGATCCCGCCAGCGCGCCCAGGTGGCGACTACGGGATACACCGCACTGCTCACCACGAGCCAGCCGACGATCCCGATCCAGACGGAGCCCGCCGCATCCGTCCAGGCGGAGCGCGAACGTGGTCGGTACCACCAGTCGCCGACGATGAGCGCCAGGCCGGTGGCGGCGGCGATCGACAGCAGCACCCACACCTGCAGGTAGAACTTGAACACCGTGTTCATCCGCCCGACGTCGCCCGCCATGACGATGATCTCGACCACGACGGTGAGCAGCACCCCAGTCGCACCGAGTATGCCGGCCAGTCCGATCGCTGCCGCGGCGGTCTTGCTCTTCCGGACGGCTGAGCCTCGCGACGCCGCGAGCCAGACCACGGCGCTCCCGATGAGAAAGAGGAACAGGCCGTGGATGAGGAGGTAGGCCGACACACTGGTTCCGGAACCGTTCCAGCCCTCGAAGGCGCCGTAGGCCTGGCCGTAACGCGCGAAGAACGGCCAGAACAGGACGCGCCCAACGGCCAGGACCGCCACGACCTGGAGCACTGCCCGACCGGCGAGCGTGGCGAGGGGCTGCTTCGGTTCGCTGTGGAGCCATCGACCGTACAACACACCGGCGGCGACGATCGACGCGTAAGTCGGATAGTCCCAGGCGTTCATCGGGAACAGCGCGCCCAGGGCGAGGGCTAGCAGCCAGAACCGCGCCGACGGCGATGTCGGGTCGGCGGCGTCTGGAGACGACGGCGGCAAGACGAGGCAGACGACGAGTGCCAGGACCAGAATAGTGAATGGCAGACCCATCGCGTGCGCGTGCAAGTCGCCGTACAGGAACGTGAAGAACGGAAATTCGGTGATGGGCCCTGCCTCGTTCGCCGGGGATGGAATGGCTCTCGTCGCCGTCCAGAACCACTCCGACAAGGGTACCTGCGACCAGCGTCCTTCCCACAGCGTCCGGGTCAGCAGGCGAACCTCGACCAGGTTCCCGAGCACGGCCACGAAGAGCACGCCGGCCATGCCGCCGAGGAAGGCGAAGCCGCCAGAGCGAGGCTGATGCCCGTCCCCGCCCGGGCTCGCATCGAGGGAGGACACCAGGGCGTGGACGACACTGAAAGTCGCTGCGGCCGTCAGGGCGAACAGGGTCGCGACGGCCAGGTTGTACGCCACTGCGGGCACGATGCCCGTCAGCTTCACCAGGGAACCGACGAGGACGAAGCCGTAGTAGTAGTAGTTGAGATAGCCGCCGGCGAACCACGGATCGTAGGGCGGGAAGTAGTCACTCTTGACGACGGCATTGAGGTAAGCGAAGTCCATCGGCTTCTCGCCGCCGAAGTTCGGGTGCCACAGGTCGGGGTTTCCCATGCGGACCAGGAGCAATCCGCCGAAGGCGATCCAGAACAGGCATTCCTCCCCGAGGATCAGGGCCCAGCGCTCCCGCAAGATCCGCACGAATGCCGGTCGCCGACGCCAGACGACGAATGCCGATGTGGCGGCCATCACCAATGCGATGGCGACGAGGGAGCCCCGGGTGAATGGCAGCCAGCGAACGCTGGCAGACAGCCATGCACCGTAGCCGAGCAGCAGCAGGCCGACGCCCTTGGCCAGGAGCCACCCGCGATCGGGCAGCCGGCCCAGCGCCAGGGCCGTGAGGGGAAACGCCGCCAAGCCCAGTAGCTCCAGTGCGAGCACCCAGACTGGCACCGGCCATGTGCGTCCGAGCGTCCCGGCAGGGAAGATCCGGGACCAGGTGCCGGCCGCCCGTGCCTCGTCACGCTCGGCCGGCGACAGCATCAGGCCGGTACCGAAGGCCCGGGCCCGGACCGGGGGCAGGCGGATGATGCCCTCCCAGTCCACGCTACCCAGTAACGCCCGGGCGCGTGAGGGACTCCACTGCGACGTCTTCCTGAAGATCTGAACCCGGGCGTGGTCGTACACCGAAAAGGCTTCCTCGGCGTCTTGATCGGGGACTTGCAGCGGGCCGAGCGAAGGATAGGAGGTGACGTCGGCAACCCGCTCGAAGCCCAAGGCGCCCGAAAAGAGCGCGTCGTAGTAGCGAATGGTCATCGGGTAGCGCATCGGCAGGCGGGGGATGCTGTCGTAGAGCCGATTGCTCGACAGGACGACGTAGTCAGCTGCGTCAAGGCGCTGGATCAGCAAGTCGAGCTTCCGGGGAGTGTCGTCGTCGTAGGGCGTGAGCTGGACCGCGCGAAAATCTCGCGGCGATCGCCCTGCCAGCGGCACGGGAAGCGCGTCGTCCCAATGCTCGGTGGCCAGCGTCGCGCCGGTCGGCACGTTGCGGTAAATCCAGTCCGACGCGACGACGCGTGAGTTGGGCCGGCGGTAGATGGCCGTGAAGGCGGCGGCCCACAGGGCGGTTGACAGCACGACGAGCGTGGCAAGGCCAGTAGCCGTTGCCCGCCGCCACTGGGTGGAGGCGACACAGTCCCGCGCCGCCGCCCGATTCCAGGCCGTGACGAGGAGCCAGGCGGCCAGCAGGGCCAGCATCGGATAGATGGGGAGCAGATAGCGCCCGGTCATGGCGAACTGGCCGCCCTGGTGGAGGAACAGGACGCCCACCCAGACGACCGGAATGAGGTGTCGTCGCGTCCGGTGGACGGCGACCTGCCAGGCGGCGACGCTCCAGGCCACCCACGCTGTCAGGCCGAGTGGTGGTCCGAGTCCCCACAGCACGAGGTTCTTCCAGACGAACCAGTACGGCGTTCGGTAGGCCCACTGGATCGAGGGCGGCGTGTCGATGCTGCCGCTGACGAGATCACGCGTCGTGGCCAGGTTCTGCAGCCATCGCGCGCTCGGCAGGACGTCGAAGAGTCCCGCTCCCTGGAATGCGTCCGGTTGCGCGAGACGGAAGGCGACCAATGCCGCGGCCATCGCGCCGACGCCTCCGAGTGCCGCGAGGACGAGGCGCCTGGCGGTCGGACGTGGTCGGTCCGCGGACGCCGCCGGATCGAACTGGTCCCAGAACGCGACCACGCCGATGACGATCGCGAATGTCGCGACGGAGAGCTTGCAGGCGAGCGCCAGGCCAAAGAAGAGCCCGACCAGGGGGTAGCGGTACGTGCGCGGCGGACCAGCGAGTGCCCACGTGGCCGCCGTGATGAAGAACACGGCGAACGGATCGACAACGAAGAAATGCGCGTGCTGGATCGGCAGCACCGACGTGGACAGCAGCAGCGCACCGAGCAGCGCCACCCGCGTGTCGGCGTACACTCGCAGGCCGATCAGGAAAACGAGCAGTACCGCGCCCAGGCTGGCGGCGGCACTGGCGCTGCGACCGATCAGGGTGAGCTGGTCGATGTTGGTCCGGCCGAGGGCCACGCCGACCGCCCTGACAAGCGTCGTGGGCAGGGTGCCGTACGCGAAGAACGAGAAGCCGACGTTGCGCGGATTGAGCGGCGAACGCGCCTCGTCCAGATACGTGCGGCCGCTGTCGGGCCATCCTTCAGCCGTCGCGACCATCGACAGAAACCGTTCGTCAGGATGGAGGTGGTGAGCGCCGTCCCAGTCGTAGCCTGAGAAGCGGAGGCCGGCGGCCACGAGCAGCACGAGCAACAGGCCGAACGTGCGCCGGTAGCGAACGAACCGCATCGGAGCTGCCATGATACAGAAGGCGCTGCACCATGCGCGTCGTCAGGGTTGTTGGCTGAAGCAGGGTGCGGGACCTGTCGATCGACCGACGACCTGCTCGACGCCTTCGACCGTGCCATGGCGCACGCCGCGCGCGGTCAAAAGCGGCACCGTCGGTGGCGGCCCGGAGACGTTCCCGTGCATCTCGCCCGAGATCCGTGACCTGCTCGCCGAACTCGCGCGACCGATGCCGCCGGCGCATCTGGCCGACGTCGTGCGGCAGATTCGTGGACGCGCGTGAGCGCCCCGCGGCCGCTCTCCGTCAGTGGACGACGAGTTGAACTTCCGCGCTCGCCGGACTGGTGCCGACACCATTCACGGATCGCACGCGGAGGTAGAAAGTGCCGGCGGGCACTCCTGACGTCACGTACAAGGTGTTGAGTACCGGCAGCGTGGCGAGGTTGGCCGCTCCGGGCGCCGAGCCCGCTTCGAGAATGTAGCTGTCAGCTGTTCCGCCCGAGGTCGGCGGATCCCAGGTGATGGTGATGTTCCCGCCGAAGGAGGTGGCGGCCAGGTTCACCGGCGCGCCCGGCGCCAGCGACCCCGGTGCCGTAGTCTGGAACACCAGCGGAATGGCCCCCTGGTCCGCCCGCGGATTGACGATGCCGGTGCCTGGATTGTACAGCGTGTAGCCTTCGGCCCTGACACCCTGCGGCAGCGACAGGCTGGCGAAATAGGTGAAATCGGTGAGGTTGGTGATGATCGGC
>JADZBZ010000359.1 GCA_020851835.1 Acidobacteriota bacterium | reverse complement strand
GGGCTGAAGGCCCTCGGCGGCTGCCATCTCGACATCGAGCACCTGCCCGAGAGCGCGTGGAAGGGCAAGACGACGACGCCGGTGAGGCCGAAGGCCAATCCCGACTACGAGCCCGTGCTCACCAAGTACGCCTTCACGCCCGGCGGCAACACCTTCGAGCACTACCGGCAGTACCAGCAAGGTTACGAGGGCCTGAAGAAGGCCCTCGCGATGACGCCCGAGGCGGTGATCGAAGACGTGAAGAAGTCGGGCCTCCGCGGCCGCGGCGGTGCGGGCTTCCCGACCGGACTCAAGTGGCAGTTCGTGGATAAGAAGTCGCCCAAGCCCAGGTACATCGTCTGCAATGCGGACGAGAGCGAGCCGGGCACCTTCAAGGACCACCTGCTGATGGAGCGCAACCCCCATCTGCTGGTGGAAGGCTGCCTCATCGGTTGCTATGCCATCGGGTCGAAGGCCGCCTATATCTACATTCGCGGCGAGTTCTACCACCTGTTTCCGGTCCTGCAGAAGGCCATCGACGATGCGCGCGCGGCCGGCTTCGTCGGCAAGAACATTCTTGGGAGCGGCTTCGACTGCGAGGTCTATCTGCACCGCGGCGCCGGCGCCTACGAGGCTGGCGAAGAGACGGCGCTGCTCGAATCGCTCGAAGGCAAACGCGCCCAGCCGCGCTACAAGCCGCCCTTCCCGGCCGTGGCCGGTGCCTGGGGCTGCCCGACCGCGGTGAACAACGTCGAGACGCTCTGCAACGTGCCGCTGGTGATGACCCGCGGCGCAGAGTGGTACGCTGCGCTCGGCCCCGAGAAGAACGGCGGCCCGAAGCTTTTTTGTGTGAGCGGCCACGTCAAGCGCCCCGGCGTATTCGAGGCGCCCATGAAGGTGACGCTCGAGGAGCTCATCTTCGACTATGCCGGAGGCGTGCGCGACGGGCATAGATTGAAGGCGGTGATTCCCGGCGGCTCGTCGGTGCCGGTCCTGATGCCCGACCAGATCGGCATCCCCGCCAGTTTCGACGACGTGCAGCGGGCGGGCTCGCTGCTGGGCTCGGCGGCCATCATGGTGCTGGACGAGACCACCGACATGGTGTGGCTGGCCGAGAACCTGCTGCACTTCTACCGGCACGAGTCCTGCGGCAAGTGCACGCCGTGCCGCGAGGGGACCGACTGGCTGTACCGGCTGCTGCACCGCCTGCTGGCCGGCCAGGGATCGGCCAAAGACATCCCCCTGATGCAGAGCGTCGCGTCGCTGATCAACGGCAAGACGCTGTGCGCCTTCGGTGACGCGGCCGCGACCCCCGTGCTCACCACGCTCAAGTGGTTCAAGCCCGAGTTCGAGGCGTACGCCCGCGGCGATGTCCCCGCCGCGGCCGACTACCGAGCGCGCCCGCCGGTGGAGACGCACTGATCATGGCAGGTATCCTGGACTGGCTCACCACTCCCCAGACGATCTTTTTCTTGGCCGTCACGATGGTGGTGTTCGTCTCGCTGCAGCTCTCGGCGGCGGTGATGGTGTACGCCGAGCGCAAGGTGTCGGCCTTCATGCAGCAGCGCTACGGCCCCTACCTGGTGGGCCCGCGCGGGCTGCTGCAGCCCATCGCCGACATCGTCAAGCTGATGTTCAAGGAGGAACTGAAGCCCAAGGCAGCCGACACGCTGCTCTTCGCCGCGGCGCCGGTGATTTCAGCCATCGCGGCCATCACCGCATTTGCCCCGGTGCCCTTCGGGGCGTCCACCACGTTCTTCGGCCTGCTGCCCGAACCGATGCCGTTGATGGTGGCCGACATCAACGTCGCGGTGCTGGTGATCTTCGCCGTCACCTCGATGGGCGTCTACGGCATCGTGCTGGCGGGGTGGTCGAGCAACTCCAAGTATTCGCTGCTGGGCGGGCTCCGCAGCTCGGCGCAGATGATCAGCTACGAGCTGGCCTACGGCATGGCGCTGGCCACCGTCGTGATGATTGCCGGGTCGTTGTCGCTGCGCGAGATCGTGGACAGCCAGTCGGGCTACTGGTTCGGCTTCATTCCGCGTTGGTTCGCCTTCATCAACCCGATCAGCTTCTTCGTCTTCACGGTGGCCGGCATTGCCGAGACCAACCGTGCACCGTTCGACTTCCCTGAAGCCGAGCAGGAACTGGTGGCCGGCTACCACACCGAGTACAGCTCGATGCGTTTCGCGCTGTTCTTCCTGGCCGAGTACATCAACATGGTGACCGTGGCGGCCGTCGCGGTGAACCTGTTCCTCGGCGGCTGGCACGGCCCGTTCATTCCCGAGGCCTACGGCTGGGTCTGGTTCCTCATCAAGCTGGCCGCACTCTGCTTCGGCTACCTGTGGCTCCGCTGGACGCTGCCCCGGTTCCGCTACGACCAGCTCATGGCCTTCGGCTGGAAGGTGCTGCTGCCGGCGGCGACGGTCAACCTGCTCCTGAGCGCGGCGGGGGTGCTCTACTTTGGTCTTTGATCACCTGCTCTTCTACGTGTTCGGCGCCGTCTCGGTGCTCGGATCGCTCCTGGTCATCGGACAGCGCAACCCCATCTACAGCGTCCTGGCGCTCATCGTGGCCTTCTTCGGCCTCTCGGGCCTCTACGTCCTGCTCGAGGCGCCCTTCGTGGCCGTGGTGCAGATCATCATCTACGCCGGCGCCATCATGGTGCTCTTCCTCTTCGTCGTGATGCTGCTCAACGTGCCGCGCGAGGGCGCGTCGGAGTGGGATCGCGCGCATCCCTTCTACCGGCCCTGGCCGCCGCGGATTGGCGCGCTGCTGGCCCTGCTGCTGGCGGCGCAACTGGCGTGGGCGCTGTCGAGAACGCCGGGGCTGGGCATCGGCGTGGCCGACCAGCGGCCGGCCGTCTCGTCGGTTGCCGAACTGGGCCGCGTGCTCTTCACCGACTACATGTTCGCCTTCGAGGTGACCTCGATTCTCATCATCGTCGCCATGGTGGGCGCGGTCACGCTCGCCAGGAAGCGGGAGGACTGACGAGATGCCCATCGGCTACTATCTGGCGCTGTCGGGCCTGCTCTTCGCCATCGGCTCGGCCGGCGTATTCCTCCGCCGCAACATCATTACGCTGCTGCTCTCGGTGGAGATCATGCTCAACGCCGTGAACCTGGCCTTTGTCGCCTTCGGCCGGCAGTTCGGCACCGTGGACGGGCAGATCATCACCTTCTTCGTGATGACGGTGGCTGCCGCCGAGGCGGCGGTCGGCCTGGCGCTCGTCATCGGACTGTTCCGCCATCGGGAGTCGCTCAACCCCGAGGCCTTTACCTCGCTCAAATGGTGACCCGGTGCTAGCCCTCATCGCCCTGCTTCCCTTCGCCGGCTTCCTCGTCAACATGACGATGGGGAAGCGGCTGTCGAAGAGCGTGTCGGGCGGCCTCGCCTGCGCGGTCATGGTGGCGTCGTTCCTCATCGCCGTCTCCCAGGTGTGGGCCCTCTTCGGGATGCCCGAGGAGAGCCGACAGATCGGCCAGACGCTGTTCACCTGGATCACCGCCGGCACTTTCTCGGTCGACCTGACGTTCCGTCTCGATGCGCTGTCGGCCGTCATGATTCTGGTCATCACCGGCATCGGCTCGCTCATCCACATCTACTCCACCGCGTACATGCACGAGGAGACCGACCCCGAGTACGCGCGCTACTTCTCGTACCTGAACCTCTTCTGCTTCTTCATGCTCGTCCTCGTGCTGGGATCGAACCTCCTGGTGATGTTCGTCGGCTGGGAGGGCGTGGGCCTGTGCTCCTACCTGCTGATCGGCTACTACTTCGTGAAGCCGTCGGCCGCCGACGCCGCGAAGAAGGCCTTCATCGTCAACCGGGTGGGCGACTACGCCTTCATCCTGGGCACGCTGCTCACGGTGGTGACCATCGGGTCACTCGACTTCGTCACCATGGCGCAGACGGTGAAGGGCCTGCCCGTCGAGACGGCGTTCGGCACGCTGACCATCATCACGCTGCTCCTCTTCATCGGGGCGACCGGCAAGTCCGCCCAGATTCCGCTGTACGTCTGGCTGCCCGACGCCATGGAGGGTCCCACGCCGGTATCGGCCCTCATCCACGCGGCGACCATGGTGACGGCGGGCGTGTACATGATTGGCCGGAACGCCGTGCTCTTCGAGCACGCGCCGATCACCCTCGAGGCGATTGCAGTGGTGGGCGCCGCCACCGCGCTCTTTGCCGGCACCATCGGACTGGTGCAGAACGACATCAAGCGCGTGCTCGCGTACTCCACGGTGTCGCAGCTCGGCTACATGTTCCTGGCGATGGGCGTGGGCGCCTTCGGCGCCGGCATCTTTCACCTCTTCACGCACGCCTTCTTCAAGGCCCTGCTCTTCCTCGGCTCGGGCGCCGTCATTCACGCGCTGCACGGCGAGCAGGACATCCGCCGGATGGGCGGCCTTTCGAAGCACCTGCCGGTTACCTACTGGACCTTTCTGATCGGTGCGGTCGCCATCGCGGGCGTGCCGCCGCTGGCCGGTTTCTTCTCGAAGGACGAGATCCTGTTCGAGACCTTCCGTCACGGCCACCAGTTGCTGTGGGTCGTCGGCGTGCTGACGGCCCTGCTGACCGCCACTTACATGTTCCGGCTGGTGTTCCTCACCTTCCACGGAGAAGAGCGGTTCCACGGCGTGCTCGCCGACGGGCACACGGCACCGGGAGCCGCACACGGTCACGGCGCCCCGACACCCCAGCACTCGGCACACGGCGTCCATCTCCACGACGCCCCTCCGGCCATGGCGACCGCGCTCATTGCCCTGGCCATCGGTTCGATCGTGGCGGGCTGGGTGGGCATCCCGCACGGACTTGGCGGCCACAATGCCCTCGGCACCTGGCTCGAGCCGGCCTTCGCGGCCAACAACTGTGGCGCGCCCGTCACGACCGGCGCGCTGGCCGGCATCGCGATGGAGAACTGTGCGCCTGGTGAGGAGCCCGCGCGGGCGATGTTCGTGCCGCCCGCGGCCACCCAGGTACCGGAGGGTGCTGCCCGGACGGAGCCTCCGGCCGAAGCTGCGCCCGCGGCGGAGGGGGACGACGACACGGCGCTCGAGTTCACCCTGATGACCATCTCGACACTGATCGCCTTCGGGGGCATCGGGCTGGCGGCGTTTCTCTGGCTCAAGAACCGGCAGGTTCCGGCGCAACTGGCGGCGCAGCTCCCCGGCGTCCACCGGTTGCTGCTGAACAAGTACTACGTGGACGAGGCCTACGACGCGGCCATCGTCCAGCCCATCAAGAACGTGTCTACCGTCGGCCTCTGGCGCGGGATGGACGTCGTGGTCGTGGACGGTGCGGTCAACGGCGCCGGCTATGTCGTGGGCGCGCTGGCGGCCGGCCTCCGCCTTCTGCAAACCGGCTCGGTCAAGACGTATGCGGCCGGCACCATGCTGGGCGTGGTTTCCATCCTCGCCTACTACTTCTGGAGATAGCGCGCAGTGACCG
>JADZBZ010000358.1 GCA_020851835.1 Acidobacteriota bacterium | reverse complement strand
CCGGCGCCGACGATGTCTCGCGCCTTCCCAGCCTCGCCTCCGCACGCGTGCGGGGCGTGGCCAAGACCCTGCTGCTGGACTTCGACGCGCTCATCCCCCTTCTTCCGCCCGAGCTCTCGCAGCTCGACAATTTCGAGGGCATGGCCTTCGGTCCGACGCTCCCCGACGGCCGCCGCACCGTGCTGGTGGTGTCGGACGACAACTTCCGGCCGACGCAGCACACCGTCTTCCTGCTATTCCGAATCGGGTGACTGGGCCGCCGCCATCTTGTAGCCCACGCTCCGGACGGTGAGCAGCAGCCGCGGCTTGGTGGGGTCGTCTTCCAGGTAGCGGCGCAGGCGCACGACGAAGTTGTCGATGGCGCGCGTATCGGTATCCTCGTGCAGTGCCCAGACGTTCTCGAGAATCGCCTTGCGGGACACGGCCTTGCCCGCGTTCCGAATCAGGTACGCGAGCAGGTCGCACTCCATCTGGGTGAGCTGGTAGGTGCGCTCGCCGACGCGCAGTTCGAGCGCTGTCAGGTCGAGCGACCGTCCATGGAAGGGCAGCACCTTGCTGTCGTCGGGTTCGTGCGGCCCCGTGCGCGCCCACTGGCTGCGACGGAGCAGCCCCCGCACGCGCGCCAGCAGGATGGCCAGCTCGAAAGGCTTGGGCAGGTAGTCGTCCGCACCGGACTCGAAGCCCTTGAGCACGTCCTCCGGACGGCCGCGCGCCGTGAGCATCAGCACCGGCACGTACTCGCCCGCGTCGCGCAGCGCCCGCACGACCTGGAAGCCGTCGTGTCCCGGCAGCATCACGTCGAGAATGACGGCGTCGTAGGCCCCGCGCTCGGCCAGCAGACGGCGCAGCGCCTCGTCGCCGTCGCCGCTCACGTCGACCGCGTGGCCATCGGCCTCGAGGTTGAAGCGCAGCCCGTGGGCGATGTGCGCTTCGTCTTCGACCACCAGGATACGAGGCATGGGTGCGGGAGTCGGGAACGGGCCTGCCCGGCGGTTGGGAAAGGCGTCAGTGGACGCCGGACACCGGGTGCCCGAGGCCGGGCACCGGCTCTGCGGCGATCGTCTGCGCCGTTGAGCGGGGCAGCTCGAGCGTGAAGGTGGCGCCCTGGCCTTCGCCCTCGCTGTCGGCGAAGACACGGCCGCCGTGTTGCCGGGCGATGGACCGGACGATGAAGAGACCCAGGCCGGTGCCCTTGACCTTGTAGCCGCGCGACTGGAACCGGTAGAAGCGGTTGAAGACGCGCTTGAGCTGCGAGCGCGGAATGCCGACCCCGTGGTCGTGGACGCGTACCCAGATGCTGTCGGGTGAGGACGCCGTCACATCAACCGTGACCTGCACGTTGTTCAGGGAGTACTTCACCGCGTTGTCGATCAGGTTCGACAGGGCCGTGCGCAGCTCGTCCACGTCGCCCTCCACGATGAGCGGATGCTCCTGCGAGGGCGAGGCCAGCGCCACGGCGTCGGGAGCCAGGTGGTGCCGCCGCCGCGCGGTCTCGACGCACTCGGCCGCCAGCGCCGTCACGTCCACCGGGGCCCGGTGCGACAGAGGTGGACGCTGCCCCGCGACGCCGGCCTTGAGCACCTGCTCGACCGTGTGCTGCAGGCGCTCGGTATCGACCAGCATCACCTGGTAGAACTCCCGGCGCCGGGCGTCCCCCACCTCGTGCGCCTGCAGCGTCTCGAGGTAGAGCCGGATGGAGGCGATGGGGGTCTTGAGCTCGTGGGTCACCGCGTTGATGAACGCATCGTGCTGCTCGTTGCGCCGCAACTCGCGCACCAGGAAGACCGTGTACACCACGATGCCGGCGATGATGAGCGAGAAGGCGAGCACGCCGAGGACCAGCGCCAGCAGGCTGCTGGTATTGACCAGAATCCAGCCCACGTTGAGCGACACGGCGGCCGCCACGAGGACCACGCACAGCACGATGAAGACGATGATGGCGGTTTGCCGTCGGATCATGACGGTGGGCCACATGAACCCCGGGGCCGGACCCCCGGCCGGTGGCTGCCCTAACGGTAGCACCGAACCGACGGCCCGGCCCCGAATGACGGACGAGGGCGGCGGAACCGAAATCCCGGTGCTACGCCGCTTCCTCCCCGAGCGTGTGGTTGACCTTGGCCACCTTGACGTCCCAGGCGAGGCCCAGCGATTCGAGCGCCTTGATGCCCGCGTAGTTGACGTCGATCTCGTACCAGGCGAGCCCATGGCGCGCCGAGACCGGGTGGGCGTGGTGGTTGTTGTGCCAGCCCTCACCCCACGTGAGCATCGCCACCCACCAGTTGTTGGTCGAGTCGTCCCGGGTGGCGAAGCGGCGCGAGCCCCACAGGTGGGTCGCCGAGTTCACGGCCCAGGTGCAGTGCAGGCCGAAGGTCGTGCGGAAGAACACGCCCCAGAGCACGTAGGGTACGCCGCCGATGGCCAGGAGGAGCAGGCCGACCACCACCTGTGGCACCCAGTGCCAGGTGGTCAGCGCCACGTGAAAGGGATCCTTGCTCAGATCGGGCGTGTAGCGCTTCAGAATCTGGGTGTCGTGGTGCATGGCCTTGCCGGTCATGATCCATCCCATGTGCGCCCAGTAGGTGCCCTCGCGCGGCGAGTGCGGGTCGCCCTCGTGGTCGGAGTTCTGATGATGGATGCGGTGCGTGGCCACCCAGAAAATGGGCCCGCCCTCGAGCGCGAGCGTGCCGCAGATGGTGAGGAAGTATTCCACCCACTTCGGCGTCTTGTAGCCCCGGTGCGTGAGCAGCCGGTGATACCCCATCCCGATGCCCCAGCTGCCCGAGATGTACCAGAGCACCAGCATCGCGGCGATGGCGCCCCAGTCGAAGAAGAAGAGCGCAGCGACCGCGCCGATGTGGAATCCCGTCATCGCGATGACGGTGATCCAGTTGATGCCCTGGGAGTGCTTGCGGCCGTAGATCTGTGAGGCGGCGACGTGTGCCATGCGTGAGCGAAGGTATCAGCCGCCGCGCCACGCGACTGTAATATTTCTGTCAGACCCTGGAAGACGTTTGGAGAGAACGAGTTGCGGGAAGCAACCCAGCGGCCGCCGCTCGACCGCCTCAGCGGGCTTCGGGGGGTGACGCCAGCGGCCGCGGCGGCTGCACACCGCCGGACGCGGGCCAGGGGTCGCCGCGCGGCTCGAGGACGTCGGCGCGCCGGCCCGGGATGCGGATGTCGATGGTGGTGCCTGCGGCCGAACTCTCGCCGATGGCAATCGTGCCTCCGTGCAGGGCGAGCACTTCGCGGCAAATCGCCAGGCCCAGGCCGCTGCCGCCGGTATGCCGGGCGCGCGACTGGTCGAGGCGGTAGAAGCGCTCGAAGATGCGCTCGTGGTACTCGGCCGCGATACCGGACCCCGTATCGCGCACCTGCAGGCGGACCATCGGCGTGGCCCACGTCCCGGCCGCGGGCTCCTCGACCGAGGCGGTCACCTCGACCCACCCGTTGTCGCGGTTGTAGTGCACGGCGTTGGCGATGACGTTGTCCACGACGCGCGCGACCAACGACGCATCGGCGTAGAGGTGAATGTCGTCGAGGCCATCGTGCCTGAGCGTCACGCCCCGCGCCCGGGCCGCTGCGTCCAGGTGCTGAAAGGCATCGCTCACCAGGGGGGCGAGCGCGACCTCGCGCCGGATGATTTCGCGCGAACCTTCCTGCGCGCGCACCAGCAGGATCAGATCCTCGGCCAGGGTGATGAGGGCCTGCAGCCGGCCGCGGACGTGACGGAGGGTCTCTTCGTATCGCTCGGCCGACCGCGGGTGGCGCAGCGTCACGTCGAGTTCGCCGGCCATGGCGGTGAGGGGCCCGCGCATTTCGTGCGACGCGTCCGAGGCGAAGCGGCGGTTGGCCTCGACGGCGTTCTGCAGCCGATCGAGCATCGAGTTGAGCAGCACCGTCATGCGCCCGACCTCATCGTCCACCTGGGGCGCGTCGAGCCGGCCCTCGAAGTGGCCCTGTGCGATCCAGGCCGCGCGCTCGGTGATGCGCGCCACGGGCGCAAGCGCACGTGAGGCCAGCGCGTATCCAATGGCCGCGGTGAGGCCCAGGCTCGCCAGCCACACCGCACCGAGCAGCCAGGCCAGATACGCCAGTCCCGCCTCGACATCGTCGGCGAAGAGGCCCACGGCGACCGCGTATTCGCGGTTGTCCCGAGACGAGGTGAGCACGGTGAAGCGCACCGGGCGGCCTCCGACCGACGACCACAGCATGGGCGCGCGGTGCTCGAAGACCCGCCGCACGACCTCGGGCGGAACGACAGGCGCCTGACCGTCGAGGGCCGTGGACTGGAGCACCAGCCGTCCGTCGCGGTCGAAGATCTGGACCAGCTTCTCGGTGAAGGCACCCGTGTCGAGCTGGGCGAACGGACCCTCGTGCAGGTGGACCTCGCCGAGGCCATCGGTGGCCGAGGCCGCCTCGGTGGCGGCGACCGTGCGCACGTTGTGGTCGAACCAGCGGTACACGTAGGCGTGTGCCCCGCTGTAGATCACGAGGTTGCCCGCGCCCAGCAGCACGCCGACGGCTACCGTCCAGCGCCAGGTGAGGCGCGCCCGGAACGTCCGCCGCAGCGGCAGCTTCACGAGGCCCGTTCCCGCTTGAGCATGTAGCCGAGCCCCCGCACGGTGTGGATGAGCGGCTCGGGCGTCAGGGCCTGGAGCTTGCGCCGTACGTAACCGACGTAGACGTCGGCGTTGTTCGAGAGCGGGTCGTAGTCGCCGCCCCACACGTGCTCTGCGAGCTGGTCGCGCGTGACGATGGCCTCGGCCCGGCGCACCAGGAACTCGAGCAGGCGGTACTCGGTGGCGGTGAGCGTGACGTGGGTGCCGCCGACCGTGGCGGTGTGGGCGACGGGATCCACGGCGACCGGGCCGTACTCCAGTGCCCCCGTCAGGTGACGCGTGCGCCCGCGGCGATCGAGCGCCCGGAGGCGCGCGAGGAGCTCCTCGAAGGCGAAGGGCTTCACCAGGTAGTCGTCGGCCCCGCCGTCCAGCCCGGCGATGCGGTCGGTGATCGCGTCCCGCGCCGTGACGATGATGACCGGCGTGTCGATGCCGCTGGCGCGGATGCGCCGGCACACCTCGAACCCATCGATGCCGGGCAGCATCAAGTCGAGCACGATGGCATCGTATTCCTCGGCTGCGGCCATGTCGATGGCCGATGCGCCGTCCTCGACCAGGTCCACGAAGTGGTGCTCTTCGGTGAGCCCGCGCACGATGAACCGGCTGATCTCCGGATCGTCCTCGACGACCAGGATTCGCATGACTAGGCTCCCGCGTCGGCCGACGCCTCGAGCGCCTCGCGTCGCTCGACCCACCGCTCCATCATGTCGTACAGCGTGGGCAGTACGATGAGGGTCAGCAGCGTCGAAGTGACGATGCCTCCGATGACGACGGTGGCGAGCGGCCGCTGCACCTCCGCGCCCGCGCCGTGCGACAGCGCCATCGGTATGAACCCGATGGCGGCCACCAGCGCCGTCAT
>JADZBZ010000357.1 GCA_020851835.1 Acidobacteriota bacterium | reverse complement strand
TGTTAGCGAACGGCCAAATGCGGCCACGATCGAACGTCTGAAAACCGGCCACTGCAGGTAGGGGTGTTCCGGCATCCTTGAGGGTTCCGTACCTCAAGGATGTCGATGCCTAACTACCTGAAAATGCCGAAGAAATCGCAAGTTCTCGCCCTCCTGGAGCTCGGATGGAGCTACCGCCGCATCGAAGCCGAGACCGGCGTGCGACGGGAGACGGTCAGTCGCTACGATGCGGCGCGCCAGTCAAATGCGGCCAAAACGTTCCCCGGCTCGGCCCTATCCCCACCGCCGGAATCTCCTGATCTTCCGCTCGGCGAGGATTCAAAAGCGGCCAAAACGTTCGCCGGCTCCGAGGCAAAAGCGGCCAAGACGTTCGCCGGCTCGACCCCGCGCCCGCGGTTCGCCGCCGCGATTTATCGGACCGCGATCACTGAGAAGCTGGACGCCGGGCTGAGCCTGCAGCGGATCTGGCAGGACCTGGTCGAGGAGTACGGCTACGGCGCCAGCTACGAATCGGTGAAGCGGTTCGTACGGACGATCGCGCCGAAGCGACGTGCCGTGGGCGTGTTTCATTGCGCCCCCGGGGCCGAAGCGCAGGTCGATTTCTTCCGCGGTGCGCCGACCCTCGACACGGCCACCGGGGAGTGGCGCCGGCCGTGGGTGTTTCGGATGACCCTCGGCCACTCCCGCCACGGCTACGAGGAAGCGGTCTGGGATCAGAAGCTCGAGACGTTCCTTCGGCTTCACGAGCGCGCGTTTCGCGACCTCGGCGGCGTGCCGCAGGTCGTGCGCCACGACAATTTGAAGGCGGCGGTGGTCCGCGCCTGCTTTTACGATCCCGATAGCCACGACGTCTACGTCGCGTTCGCCGCGCACTGGGGCTTCACGCCCTTGCCGACGCAGCCGCGCACGCCCCAGGAAAACGGCAAACAGGAGCGCAGTGGCGGCTACGTCAAGGACAATGCGCTCAAGGGCCGGCGCTTCGACAACCTGGACGCGCAGAATGCGTTTCTGCGGCACTGGAATCGCACCATCGCGCGACTGCGCATTCACGGCACGACGCGTCGCCAGGTCTGGACGCATTTCGTCGAGGTCGAGCAGCCGGCGCTGCAGCCGCTGGCGGCTGAGGCGTTTCCGTGCTTCACCAGCAGCGAGCGCACGGTCCACGCCGATGGCCACGTCGAAGTCGGCGGCGCATTTTATCCGGTGCCGCTGGCGCTCCTCGGGCAGGAGGTCCGCGTGCGCTGGGACGCGCACCTGGTCCGCGTTTTCACCGGCGACACGCTCGTGGCCGTGCACGCCCGCGTGCGGGAAGGGCTCTATGCGCCGCGCGCCGGCGAGGCCGAGGCCTCCACACGGCAGCAGGCGTTTGTCGATCGCCTCGTCTTTCAGTGTGAGCGCGTGGGACCCGCGCTCAAGCAGTGGGCGGACGCCGCGCTGGCCGCTCGCGGTGTGCGTGCCATCCGCCTGATCCAAGGCGTGCTGAGCCTCACGCGCAAGCATCCGCGCGAGCGGATCCTGGCCGCCATCACCGAGGCCCACGCCCGCCAGCACTTTCGCTATCAGACCATTCGCCAGCTCGTCGAGCGTACGCCGGCCCGTCCGCGTCCGACGCTGCGCACCGCCGATCCGGCGATTCGCCCGATGACCCAATACACCCTGGAGGACTTTCTGTCATGAATCCACAGCTCACTACGCGGCTGCGCCATCTCCGGCTCTCGGGCATGGTCGAGGCCCTCCCCGGACGCGTCGCGCAAGCCGAAGCCGCGCCGCTCCCGCATCTCGAGTTTCTCGAATTGCTCGTGCAAGACGAGCTCGCGCGCCGTGCCGATCGGCTCTTCGCGCGTCGCCTCAAACAGGCGGGCATCACCGTCGAGAAGACCCTGGCCGATTTCGACTGGGCCTTCAATCCGAAGATCCCGAAGACGAAGATCGTCGAATTGGCGAGCGCGCGGTTTGTCGCGACACACGGCGGCGTCCTGCTGATCGGTCCGCCCGGCGTGGGCAAATCGCACGTGGCCACGGCCATCGCCATCGGGGCGATCCGCGCCGGCCGCCGCGCGCTCATGCGCAGCACCTTCGATTTGGCCGCCGATTTCGCCGAAGCGGAGGCCACCGGCGCGCGGCGCGACCTGGTCCAGCAGCTCACTCGCGTGGACCTGCTCGTGCTCGAGGACTTCGGCATGAAGAAGCTTGGCGCCAACGCCGCCGAGGATCTCCTCGAGATCTTCGTCCGTCGCCACGAGGCGGCGTCGACGCTCATCACGACGAACCGACCGACGCAAGACTGGGGCGTGTTTCTCGGCGATGTGCCGGCCGCGACCGCCATCCTCGATCGCTTCCTCGCCCACGCGATCCTCGTGCAGATGACCGGCAAGAGCTATCGCCTCCGCGGGCGCTCGAGTACGGCCGACGACTGAGGCCGTGGACGCTGCCGGCGCCGTGGACGCACAGACCGCGCCCACCGCGCCTTGGAAATCGCTGCGCGATTCCCACAAGCGTCCACCGCCACTCTCGTTCTTTTGACGGGATGAAGAACGACATGCATCTCGCGCTTGCGCGCGAGGAAGGAATCAGAGAATACTGACGCCGCCTACCGCGTGGCCGCTTTTTAAACGTTCCTCAGTGGCCGCATTTGAACGTTCGGTGACA
>JADZBZ010000356.1 GCA_020851835.1 Acidobacteriota bacterium | reverse complement strand
TGGTGCAGGCGGAAATCGTCACGCCCGCCGACATGGAGCGCGACTGGGGCCTCAGCGGCGGCCACATCTTTCACGGCGAGCTGTCGCTCGACCAGGCGTTCACGATGCGGCCGCTGCTGGGCTGGGGACGCTACGAGACACCTGTCCCCGGGCTGTACCTGTGCGGCTCGGGCACGCATCCCGGGACGGGGCTGACCGGTGGGTCCGGCGCCAACGCCGCGCGGGTCGTCGGGGAGGCTCTGCGGTAGAAACGGGGTCGGCCGCAGGCACGACATCGCTTCCAACGAACGGCAGGGCCCGACCATCAAACCTGCCATTCACGTCCTGGAGCGATGACCATGATTGCATTGATGCTTGCGGCCGCCCTGGCCGCGCAACAGCCTGAGCTTCGTAGTGCCGATGCCGGAGCCAGGCTCCTCGCCTCGCTCAAGGCCGCGGATCCGGCCGTGTGCGAACTCGCGGGGCGGTCGCTGACCAACGGCGGCAGGTGGTGGGGTGGGAACATCGACGAACCGATGCCCATGCCGATGCCCACGCCCACACCCGTACCGATGCCCATGCCGTTCGCCGGACGCGGCAAGCCGGTCTCGGCGCCAAGTCCGCGTATACGGTCGAGGTCGGGGAAGGAGTGGGACCCTGGCGTGCTCGCGGTCTTTCGAACCGCCCTTCGCGACCAGAGCCGCTGCGTCCGGCGCATCGCGGCGCGCCTCGTCGCGCAAGCCGGTCCGGCGTGGGCCTCGGCGGAGTTCGGCGCCTTGTCGAAGGCCACTGACGCCGGCCTTCGCGAAACCGGAATACTGGGATTCGGCGAGCTCGAAGACCCGGCGACCATCGGGGCTATGACGGCGGCCCTGAGCGACCGCGACGTCGCCGTCCGCGCGATGGCCGCCTGGGCCCTCGGACAACTGGAGCACACGGAGGCGATTCCCGCGCTCGGCCGGGCCCTGGGCGACGACTCGCCCGTCGTGCGCCGCCGGGCGGCGTGGGCCCTGGGCGAGATCGAAGACGAGGCGGCTCTGGTGCCGCTCGAGCGGGCGCTCCGCGACCGTTCATCCGAGGTGCGCCAGATGGCGGCGTGGGCCCTGGGCGAGATCGAGTCGCCGAAGGCCGTCCCGATGCTGCGTGCGACGACCACGGACAGCGACTGGGCGACGAGGCACACGGCGGTCTGGGCCCTGGGCGAGATCGAGGATGCGAGTGCTGTCGAGATTCTGGCACCGCTCGCCAGGGACGGCGACCCCCGGGTTCGGCGCATGGCCGCATGGGCCCTGGGCGCAATCGAGAGCGCGACGGCAGTCCCGGCGCTCACGCCGCTGGTACGAGATGCGGTTCGAGAGGTGAAGCTCACGGCCCTGTGGGCCCTGGGCGAGATCGAGTCCGACGCATCGGTGAGCGCGGTGATCCCGGGGTTGAAGGATGCCGTTCCCGAGGTTCGGCGGATGGCCGCGTGGGCGCTGGGCGAAATCGAGGCCACATCGTCGGTCCGGAGCCTCACGCCCCTGCTCACGGATCCCGAACCGGAGGTCCGGGCGGCGGCGGCCTGGGCCCTCGGCGCGATCGAGAGCGCGTCTGCGTTACCGGCGCTGGAGGCGGTGAAGGACGATCGCTCCCCCGAGGTCCGGCGCGTGGTCCGGTGGGCGCTCTCCCGGATCGACGACCGCCGCTGACACGCGGTGAGCGCTGGCCTCCGTCACGTTCCGCAAGCGCCTCATGGCTGAGTTCGCGTGCCGGCCGAGCCGATTGGCGGCCCGGGCCCGATGCCCGATCGCGAACCAAATCGAGGCCCGGATCGTCTGAGCAGAAGCTCACCTTACCTGGTAAGGTGAGACAATGCCCGAGCCGCCCATGGAACTGCTCCAGGGAACGCTGGACGTGCTGATCCTCAAAGCCCTCGCCGACGGGCCCCGTCACGGCTACGCCGTGTCGCGCTGGGTCCACGAGCGAACCGACGGCACGCTGCAGATCGAGGACGCGCCGCTCTACAAGGCGCTCCGGCGGCTCGAGCAGGGCGGCTGGGTGTCGGCCGAATGGGGCGTCTCGGACAACAACCGGCGCGCCCGTTTCTACGAGCTGACGGCGACCGGCCGGCGAAAGCTCCGCGCGGAGGAGTCGGCCTGGCAGCGCTATGCCTGGGCCATGTTCAGGGTGCTGAAGGCATGACCGGGCAGCCGGGACGCGAGCACGACGCGCCTGCCGGAGATCCGGTGGTCGCGGATGTCGATGCCGAGATCCGGTTCCATCTGGACATGCGCGTCGACGCACTCGTCGACGAGGGCATGCCGGCCGAGGCCGCGCGCGCACGGGCGATGCAGGAATTCGGCGATCTGGAGGGCGCGCGCCGCGAGATGCGTCGCGCGGGCAAACGGTCGGTCGAGATTCGGCGACGGAGGGACTACATGGGAGATCTGCGAGACGACATCGTCCATGCGCTGCGCCGGCTGGTCGCGGCGCCAGCGTTCACCCTCACGGCGCTCCTGACGCTCGCGCTCGGCGTCGGCGCCAATGCCGCGATCTTCTCCGTCGTCAACGGCGTGGTCCTCCGGCCGCTGCCGTTTCCCGACGCCGATCGCCTCTATGCCGTCTACTCCGCCAACCGGACCGCCGGCAATCTCGAGGCCACGGTCTCTCCGGTGGACGTGGACGACTGGCGCGCGCGGCGGCAGGGCATCGAGGACATCGGCGGCTTCTGGTACGCGGAAGGCACCTCGGGCGTGAACCTGAGCGGCCGGGGCGTGCCGCGGCGGCTGTCGAGCGTCTTCTTCACGCCGGGCTTCCTGACCGCGCTGGGCGTGGCGCCGGCGGCCGGGCGGCTGCCACGCGAGGACGAGATGGTGCGCGGAGGCCACGACACGGTCGTGCTGCTGACCTACGGGTTCTGGATGCGCGAGTTCGGCGGCGACGCCCGTATCGTGGGGGCCACGCTGACGCTGAACGATCGGCCCATGGACGTCATCGGCGTGCTGCCGCGCTCGATGAACTACCCGGTTGGCACCGCGGACGTGTTCATCCCGTACTCCACGATTCCAGACTCCTCTATTCCGCGCCTCCGTCAGGTCCGCATCCTCGATGTCGTGGCGCGCGCGAAGGCGGGCGTCACCGAAGACGCTGTACTAGCTGAGATGGGGGCCATCACGATGGCCCTGGCCGCCGAGTACAAAGACAACGCCAACTGGGACGGGGCCACCGTCCGCCCGCTGGCCGACGCGATCGTGGGCCCAGCGCGGAGCAGCCTGCTGGTGCTGTTCGGCGCGGTGGGCCTGGTGCTGCTGATGGCGTGCGTGAACGTGGCGGCGCTGCAGCTCGCGCGGGCGATGGGCCGAACGCGTGAGATGGCAGTACGGCTCGCCCTTGGCGCGCGTGGCAGCCGGATCCTGCGACAACTCCTGACCGAGAGTCTCGTCCTGTCGCTGGCCGGCGGGGCATTGGGCCTGGCTGTGGCGCGCTTCGGCCTCAACGCACTCCTGGCGCTCAGCGCCGGGCAGTTGCCGCGCGCCGACGAGGTCACGCTCGACGGTACCGTCGTGCTGTTCACCCTGGCACTGGCCATCGCCACCGGAATCCTCTCCGGCATCCTGCCGGCGTGGCGCGCATCGGACGCGCGCGGAACCCTCGCGCTTCGCGAGGGCGGGCGCAGCGTCGCCGGCCTTGGACATCGGCAGTGGCAACGCGCGCTGATCGTGGCCGAGGTGGCCGTGTCGATGATGCTCGTGGTCGGCGCGGGACTGATGGCGCGGAGCTTCCTGGCGCTCTCCAGCGTGGACCTCGGCTTCCGGCCAGACCACCTGCTGGCCGTCCAGTTCACGATGGATCCGGATCGCTTCGGCCCAGGTGTTCCCGGCGCGCTGCCGGCGGCCACCTCGTCGTACGCGCTGGCCTACCAGGACATCATCGAGCGCGTCCGGGCGATTCCCGGTGTCCTGTCGGCCGCGGCGGTGAAGGACGCGCCGTTCCGCGGCAACGGCGAGCGCAACGGGTTCACGATCCCCGGCCGGCCCCTCGGGCCGAACGACGATCAGCCCACCGCCACGGCAATCCATGTCAGCGAAGGATATTTCGCGACTATCGGCGCGACGCTCGTCGAGGGGCGCGAGTTCACCTCGCGGGACCGGGGCGGCGCGCCCTTCGTCGTCGTCGTCAACGAGGCGTTCGCGCGGCAATACTTTCCGGGTCAGCGCGCGGCCGGCCAGCGGCTGCGGATGGGCCGCGATACGCCGGTCGAGATCGTGGGCGTGGTCAACGACATCCGCCAGGTGGCGGTGTCCGAACCCGCGCGGCCGACGATCTATCTGCACAACCTGCAGAACTCGCGCGTGAAGACCACCATCGTCGCACGGACGGCCGGCAACCCGCTGCCGCTGACCGAGGCGGTGCAGCAGGCGGTCTGGTCGGTGGATCCGTTGCAGCCCATCACCGCGGTCTTCACCTTCGACGATGCCGTGAGCCGCGCGTTGTCGCAGCCGCGGCTGTTGAC
>JADZBZ010000355.1 GCA_020851835.1 Acidobacteriota bacterium | reverse complement strand
TGGATACCATGCTGGCGGCCTATCTGCTCGACGCCAACCGATCGAACCAGGCCCTCGAACCGCTGGCGCTCGAGCAGGTGGGCTACAAGGCTGTCGAGGAGGACATGGTCCGCGGCAAGGGCGCCAAGGCCCGGCCGTTTGCCGAACTGCCGCCCGAGGCCGTGCTCGACTATGCCGGCGAGCGCGTGGATCTGGCGCTGCAGCTCGCCGACTCGCTCGGGCCGCTGCTCGAACGCGAAGGGCTCGGCGGCGTGTACCGGGGCCTGGAGCGCCCGCTCGTACCCATCCTCGCCGCTCTCGAGCAGGTGGGTGTGCGCGTGGACGTGCAGGCGCTGGCGTCGCAGGCCACCCGCGTCGACCGGGAACTGGGCGAGCTCAGCGCCGAGATTTACCGCCAAGCCGGCGAAACGTTCAACATCAACTCGCCCAAGCAACTGGCCGAGGTGTTGTTCGACAGGCTGAAGCTACCCGTGCTGAAACGCACCGGCTCCACCCGGTCCGCCTCCACGGCCGTGGAG
Organism: Acidobacteriota bacterium; assembly: GCA_020851835.1. Classification (GTDB taxonomy): domain Bacteria; phylum Acidobacteriota; class Vicinamibacteria; order Vicinamibacterales; family UBA2999; genus VFZN01. Next base: position 3,157 of record JADZBZ010000355.1, on the reverse strand, counting down.
GTGCTCGAAGAACTGGCGCAGTCGCACGATCTTCCGCGGATGATCCTCGACTGGCGCGGGCTGGCCAAGCTGAAGGGCACCTACATCGACGCGCTGCCGACACTGGTGAACCCCGACACCGGGCGGGTGCACACCCAGTTCAACCAGGCGGTCGCAGCCACCGGGCGGCTCAGCAGCAGCGATCCCAACCTGCAGAACATCCCCATCCGAACGGCAATCGGCCGTGAAATCCGGCGCGCGTTCGTGGCCGAGGCTGGATCCCTGCTCATCTCGGCCGACTACTCGCAAATCGAGCTGCGTGTGCTGGCGCACCTGTCTGGTGACGAGATGCTCATCGCCGCGTTCGAGCGGGGAGACGACATCCACGACCAGACTGCCCTGCGCGTATTCGGGCCTGACAGCGCCTTGCCGCCGCACGAGCTGCGGCGGCGGGCGAAAATCATCAACTACGCCCTCCTCTACGGCAAGACGGCGTTCACGCTGGCCAAGGACATCGGGGTCCCACAGGCCGCGGCGCAGCAGTTCATCGACGCCTACTTCACGGGGTTTCCCCGGGTGCGCGAGTTCATCGACCAGACCCTCGAGCAGGCCCGCCGGACCGGGGTGGTCAAGACGATGTTCGGGCGACGGCGGCTGGTGCCGGAGGTAGCCAGCCGCAACGGCCAGATTCGCGCGTCGGCCGAGCGCGTGACCGTGAACATGCCGATTCAGGGCACCGCTGCCGACATCCTCAAGCGGGCCATGATCGATGTCGATGGCGCACTGCGTGCGCGGTCGACGCGCGCGCGCATGATCCTCACCGTGCACGACGAGCTGCTCTTCGAGGCGCCGGCGTCCGAGGCAGATGACATCGCCGATTTGGTGAGGCGAATCATGGCGGGTGCCGTGGCGCTGCGGGTGCCGCTCGACGTGGACGTGGGCGTCGGCCCGAACTGGAACGACGCGAAACCCTGACCGCCACGCCGCGCGGCAGGTCTCCTAGCGCCAGCGCTCCTTCAGCAGCTCCCATTCGGCTCGCAGCTGCAGCTCGGCAGCCGCACGCTCGGTACTGGCGAGTGACTTGACCCGATCGGGAATGATGCCCTGCAGGACGAGCTTGTCCAGATCGGCGCGCAGGGAGGCCGACCGTTCACCGGCAAGGCGGGCGCGGGCCCACCCGGCCATCGCCGCGTGCCAGGCGGCCAGCTCTTCGCCGGCGCCGCGGAGCCCGGCCGCAACCCAGTAGGGAGCAGCGGCCGACTCGGTCCGGCGCCCCAACTGCTCGCGCATCTGCCTTGCCAGCGCTTCGAAAAGCGCCTTGCGGATGTCGGGATTCGAGGAATCGGCCTGGCGCTCGACTGCACTGCCCCACCAGTCCACGAGCGCCTCGCCGAGGACAGGATCGGCCTCAAACCCTGGCGCGACGCCGCTGGCGAAAAGGCTGGCCGCGGCGCCGAACTCGTCTTCCAGGAACAGCGCCTGGCCGACGGCCAGCAGGTACTCCACTCGGCCACGCGGGTCGAGCATGCCGGCGCGGACCGAACCGAGGGCCTCGCGCGCGTCGCCCAGGTCCGCCGGGTCCACCCGCTCGCGATACCGCTCGAGCAGGGCGCGGGCCAGCACCACCGACGCAGCGTCCTGCGTGCCGGGAGTCTTACGGGCGGCCAGGGCGGCGTCGATGGAACGGTCGAACTCCCGGGCGTTGTAGAGCATCAGGGCGCGAGCCAGGTCGGCCCGGTTGGCCAGCGCGGGCTGGGCCATGGCCGCCAGCACGACGGCCACGAGGCCCCGGCCGACTGCAGTGCGCACGAGGCGCATGAAGGACACCACTTGCCCGGTTCCAGAATTCGCATCGTAGCACGCTGGTACAATGCCGAGTTGCATGGCCGCTCCCGTGATCGTCCCACGCGCCGAACACACCCTGACGCGCCGGGACATCGACCCTGACGCCCTGAAGGTGCTGTATCGGCTGCACGATTTCAATTATGCCGCCTACCTGGTGGGCGGGGGCGTGCGCGACCTCCTGCTCGGGCGCCGGCCGAAGGATTTCGACGTCGGCACCGACGCCCACCCGTACCAGATCAAGAAGCTGTTCCGAAACTGCTGGATTATCGGCCGGCGCTTTCGCCTCGCCCACGTGCGCTTCGGCAACAAGGCCATCGAAGTGGCCACCTTCCGCCGCAACGTGGTGGTTGAACCCGCCGAGAGGCCGGAAGGCGAACCCGGGGCGGGGCCGACTGCCGCCCGGCGCGAAGATGCCGAGGCCAGCGCGGCCGAGGGCGTCCGCCACGACAATACCTTCGGCACGGCCGAAGAAGACGCATTCCGGCGGGATTTCACCATCAACGCCCTGTTCTACGACATCGCCACCTTCTCGATCATCGACTACGTGGGCGGCCTCGAAGATCTCAAGAGCGGCCTGATCCGATCCATCGGCGAACCCGGCCAGCGGTTCCGCGAAGACCCAGTCCGCATGCTGCGAGCCGTGGCCATGGCATCACGCCTCGAGTTCCGATTGGACCCGCCCATCGTCGAGGCCATCCGGGAGCATCGTCAATTGATGGCGCTGGCGGCGCCCGCGAGGCTGGTGGAAGAGTTCTACAAGATTCTTCGCTCCGGGGCGGCCGAGCGGACGTTCCGGATGCTCGCCGCGCACGGCCTGCTCGATCCCGTGACGCCAGAGCTTCAACGGCGCGCGACCCACGAGCCGCTCTGGCAGTCGCTGGCGGCCCTCGATGCCTATCGGCGGCGGTTCGCCGAGATGCCGCCGCAGCTCACCAATCCCATCCTGCTCGGGTCGCTGTTGCTGCCGCTGGGGCTGATGCCGCGCGCACACGCGACCGACGAACCCGAGGAAGCGGTCGAAGACGAGGCCCGTCCGCGCGCGCGCGGCTGGACCAGCGGGCGCCGCGACCGGCGGCCCAAGGCTCCCGTATTGAAGATCGGCCTGTTGCCCATCGCTCGACGCGACAGCGAACGCCTGCGGCAATTGCTCTCCGTCCAGGGCCGACTGCGGGATCTCGAGTCCTCGGCCCGCACCAAGCGTGCGCTCATGAACCGCGGGCCGTTCGAAGACGCCCTCGCCTGGCTCGACATCCACGGCCAGGCGTCCGAGATCGTCGAGCATTGGCGTGGCTTCATCGAGGCGGTAGGCACCGAGCCCGCCCCGCCCGAGGCG
>JADZBZ010000354.1 GCA_020851835.1 Acidobacteriota bacterium | reverse complement strand
GGTTCGAAGTGGCGGCCCATCGCCGACAGCAACGGCGCACGGCGGCTCTCCGCATGCGCGGCGGCGCGGTGGTAGAAGCCGGCGCCGAGCTCGGCGAACCAGCGGATGCTGTGGCGGCCCCGCATCTGATCCTCGAAAAACCCCGCCAGGAGCAGACACTGCGAGCCCGCCGCCTCCATCATCTCCGCGTCGTCGGCAAGGCTCGAGTCGAGGACGAACTGGTCGAAGACCTGCGCCAGATTCCCGGGGGTCGGCACGTCGGACGTCGCCGTCGTGGATACCTGGGCGTAATGGGCCAGGACGCTGGCGTTGTAGAGAAGCTCCTGCCGATCGACGGTCGACTCGGTCACGTCCTGCAGATGCAGGAAGAAGAACTCCAGCGTCTGCCGGTGATCGCTCGCCAGCAAGCTCCTCAGTGCGTCCATGGCACCCTCCGTCGGAGTCGGCAGGGAGGTGTCCCCGACCGTCGATCAGGCGGACAGCAAGACACGTGCCGATTAGCCGGGCCGAAATCACAAGGAAAATTCCCACGCGGCTCCGACAAGGCTGCCCGTTATCGTCCAGGCTGGTGACACCCAGTCGAACCCGCTGGGGTCGGATCGGAAGCGAGACCTGCCCGACCCGCGGACGATCCGACCCGGACTTACGCCGAATGCGACGACGCCACGAACGGCTGCAGCATCGCCGGATCGAGTTCCCGCTCGAACTCCAGTGCCCCCACGTAGGTCATGGGATTGAGGCTGGCCACGTGGCACCGCCGGGCCACCCCCGTTACGACCAGCCGGTTGTCGGTGTCGGCCTCGGTGAGCGACACCTCGATGCGGCCACCAATCTGGAGCCGCACCGACAGCACGACCAACACTCCGGTGGTGCTGATGTCCAGGACGCGGACCTCGTGGCCGGTTCGCAGCCGCGCGACGTCCGCCCACGGGGTCTCGGCCGGAGGCAGCCGGTCAGCCCGCCGGCGATCGCCGGGCGATGCCGCCGGGGGAGGCGCGGGCGCCCGGCCGAAGATGTGGATGCGCGTTCCGGTGCGATGACCGAGTTCGACGGCTGGCCGAAGTGGAGTGAGACGAGCCAGTGCATGGTCTTCAATGACGTTCATATGACTCTCGTGTCATATTAAATACGTTTAATGACTTGTTCTGTCAAGACCGAAAACGAGGCGCAGGCGGCTTGGCTGCAGCGCTGAGCAGGCGCGAGCAATGCCCGCCGAAACACAACCTTCACGAGTTCGCACTCGTCTAAGCTCCGAGTACGAGCCGGCCGTCGCCCACGACCCGCTTTTCTGGGGCAAGCCCGGCATCATCCTGTCCGGAGGCGCGCATGAGTTCCCTCGTCAGCAACATCCGCTACGGCGCCCGCATGCTGGTTCGGCGCCCCGGCCTCAGCGCGTCGGCCGTCATTGCCCTCGCTCTTGGGATCGGCCTGACGACGACGATGTTCAGCATCGTGTACGTGGCGGTGCTGCGGGGCCTGCCCTTCGAGGACTCGGACAATCTCGTCGCCCTCTTCCGCAACCGGCCCGCGCAGGGCGTCCGGTTCATGGGCGTCAGCATTCACGACTTCGAGGACTGGCGGGCCGAGCAGCGGAGCTTCGAGGACATCGCGGCCTACTACGCCGAAACGGTGAACGTCGGGGGCACGGAAGGCCGGCCGGTGCGCTATCTCGGCGCGTACGTCAGTGCCAGTCTCTTCGACATCCTGCGCGTCCAGCCCATTCTCGGACGCACCTTCAGGCCCGAAGAGGACCACCCGTCCACGCCGCCCGTGATGCTGCTCAGCTACCGCGCGTGGCGGGACCGCTTCCAGAGCGATCCCGCCATCGTCGGGCGCACGGTCCGGGCCAACGCCGAGGTGACGACGATTGTCGGGGTCATGCCGGAAAAATTCAGCTTCCCGCAGCAGATGGATGCATGGCTGCCGCTCAGAATCGACCCGCTCGCCTTCCCACGCGCCGGCGGGCCGGCCTTCGAGGGCACCCAACTCCAGGCCGTCGCCCGGCTACGGAAGGGCGTCACCCTCGAAGAGGCGCAGGCCGAGATGTCCACCATCGCGGGCCGGTTGGCCACCGCGTACCCGGAATCGAACGAAGGCATCGGCGTGACCGCCCTGCGGCAGATCGACACGTTGATCGGCCCGCAGGCCAACGCCATGCTCTACACGATGCTCGGCGCGGTGTTCGGGGTGCTCCTGATTGCCTGCGCGAACGTGGCCAACCTGCTTCTGGCTCGTACGGTCTCCCGCAGCAAGGAGGTCGCGATCCGGACCGCACTGGGGGCCAGCCGCATCCGCACCGTGGTGCAGTTGCTCGCCGAAACGCTCGTGCTCGCCGTGGCGGGTGCGGCAGTCGGCCTGCTGGTGGCCCGAATCGGGATCGACTTCTTCAATGCCGGCCTGGCCACCCAGGAGATGCCGCTGTGGTTCGTCGCCTCGCTGGACCCGGTCGTTATCGCCTTCGTACTCGGCCTCACAGTGCTATCCACCCTGCTGGCGGGCACCCTGCCCGCGCTGCGCGCCTCGAGGGCCAACGTGGCCGAAATCATGAACGACGAAGCCCGTGGCTCGTCGGGCATGCGGATGGGCCGCATCAGCAAGAGCCTGGTGGTCGCCCAGCTCGCCGTCTCGTGCGCCCTCCTCGTGGCGGCCGGACTGATGATCCGCACGGTCATCAACATCACGACGTTCGACTACGGATTCAACACGACCGATATCTTCACCGCCCGTCTCGGACTTTTCGAGAAGGACTACCCGACCCAGCAGGCACAGCTGCAGTTCTACGACGAGCTGACCGAGCGCCTCGCCGGCCAACCCGGCGTGCGCGCCGTGGCGCTCACGTCGGACCTCCCCGCCAGAGGCGCGCAAATGCAGCCGGTCACGCTGGACGGCGTCGCGTACCCCACGGACCAGGATCATCCGCTCGCACGCCGCGTGGTCATCACGCCTGGCTACTTCGACATCGTCGGGGTGACGCCCGTGCGCGGCCGGGCGTTCGGGCGGACGGACGGCCCCGATGGCGAGCCGGTTGCGATCGTGAACGAACGGTTCGTCGAGCTGCTGCTGCCCGGCCGCGATCCGCTGGGCCTGCGCATCAAGCTGGGCCAGGGTGACGTGCCGTGGCGGCGGATTGTGGGCGTCGTACCCGACCTGCACATCGGGGGGGCCATCGGCGCGATCAATCCACGCAACGAAGGCGTCTACATCCCCCTGTCGCAGAACGTCATCAACTTCATGAGCCTCGTGGTGCGCACCGAGCAGGCCCCCACGAGCTACACGGCCACCATCCAGGACGTCGTCAACCAAATCGACCCGGCCCTCCCGCTCTACTGGGTCCGATCGCTGTCGGATCAATACGCGCTCGACACGTGGTTCTTCCGGGCCTTCGGGGCCTTGTTCGTGGCCTTCGGCGTCGCGGCGCTGGCCATGGCCACCATCGGCCTTTACGGCATCATGGCCTTCTCGACAGGGAACCGGACTCGTGAGATCGGCGTGCGGATGGCGCTCGGCGCCGACCGGGGCGACGTCATGAG
>JADZBZ010000353.1 GCA_020851835.1 Acidobacteriota bacterium | reverse complement strand
GCGGTCACGAGCGATTCAAGCCCTGGTGCGGATGAAGGGATACCGGCGTCGGGGAACGAGAGCGCGCTGACCACCGATCTCGCGGTGACCTTCTGCACCGTGATCGACTCGGAGCGCTCGCTCTCGAAACCCGGGACGGCCGACTCCGCGGCCACCGCGGCGACCGCGATGCGGTGCACGCCGGTGGTCAGCGGGGGCAGCGGCGCCGAGCACTGGGCCGGCAGCGGGGTTGTGGCGCAGTTCGCATCGAGGGCAACCGGGCTGTCGTCCACGTAGGCCACGAACTGGAGGCTCGACGTGTTGCCGTCCTGGTTCCAGGCGAGTCGCTCGGACCCGTAGACGATGGTCGCGCCTGGTACCGGGGCCGGCCGGTCGGGCGATGCCGAGGACCCGCCGCAGCTCGCCAGCAGGGCGGTGGCCACCACGATCGTGCCACCTCGTCGGTAACAGCCCTGCGTAACACCCACCACCCCATCCTACGGCGACACGGAACGGGTGCGCCATGGTCTGGTCGGGCCGACCGGCGCTCGTCGCGTCGTGGCGCGTCCGGCTAGTTCGCGCTCAGTCCTTCCTTTAGAAACGCCACGAGCGGCGGCATCACCCGATCGGGCGCCTCGAGGTGGGGCACGTGACCGAGCCCCGGGAGCAGCAGCACGCGCCCGTTGCCGTTCGGTATCGTCATGGCGAGCACGTTCATCCGTTCCTGGAACGATGCCGCGGTGCCGAGCAGCATGTCTTCGGCGCCGCCGAAAGCGAGCGTGGGCACCTGGATGTGTGCCCAGTCGTAGACGACGGGGTCGCCGTAGAGCATCTGGCCGATGAGGGCCTGCACCATGGCGAGCCGCGGCCAGTCGGCGCTGAGCGTCCACGAATAGCGGATGCGGGCGTAGGTTTCGAACTCCTGGTTCCAGGCCTTCGGGTCGTGCGCCACGTAGCGGCTCAGGCCCGCGCGGGTGCTCTGGTAGTCGGTCTCCAGGGTGCGCTGGTAGGCCTCGTCGATCTCCGGCATCGGCCGGTCGAACCGGCCGTCGGTGAGCCCGATGGGGTTGTAGAACACCACCCGCTCGACCGCCTTCGGGTACTGTGTCGCAAACCGCGCGGCGAGCATGCCGCCCATCGAGTGGCCGATCACCATCGCCTTCTCGACCTTTTCGTGCTGCAGGATGAGCCAGGTGTTGCGAGCCTGCGAATTGAGGTTGTACGGCGCGATTGGCTTCGACGAGCGGCCGTAGCCGATCTGGTCGGGGGTGATGACGCGGAAGCCCTCCTTCGCCAGGCCATCGATGATGGCCTTGAAGTAGAAGCCCCCGAAGTTGTTGCCGTGCAGCAGCAGCACCGTGTGGCCATTGGGCGTGCCTTGCGGGGCGATATCCATGTATGAGATGCGGACGTCCTGGCTGTAGACGCTGATGTCGAGGTACTTGCTCGGATAGGGATACGGACACTCATCGCACGTGATGCTGCCGGGCTTCACGTCGGTGGGGGTGGGCGCCGGCGGCAGAATGGCGCGGCCCTGGGCCGAGGCGGACGCGACGGTGGCGACAACGAGGGACAGGACGAACGTGATCGTGCGCAGGTGTGTGTGCATGGGTGTCAGTACCGCCGATGTGGACGGAAACGTGGTGCGCCGTGGGCCTGAGCGGCACCCTGAATCTAGCACAGTGACCGGCACACGCCGGCACCCCTGCATCCACCGGCGTTCGGGCGCATCACCCGGAAGAAAATGACCGCCGGCGACAACACGTGACCAGGTTGCCCGCCCGAGGCGACGTATCATCGAAGGACGGAGGTGTATGCGGTGATGCGCGTCATGCGGCTGGGCCTGTTCACAACGGTTCTCATCGGTGCGCTGTCCGTCCCGGACGTTGCGACCGGGCAGACGGTGCCGCCCGCCGACCAGGTGCTGCGGGACGCCCAGGCCGAGGTCGAACGGCTCAAGACCGAGCTGGCCGCGATGCGCGAGCAGTACGATGCCCGCCTTGCGGCCCTGGAGGCGCGGTTGACCGCACTGGCCGGCCAGATGGCTGTGGCGCCTCCACCGGCGCCCGCTCCGGTATCGGTCGCCCCGGTCAGCAGCGGCAAGGTCTTCAACCCCGACATCGCCGTCATCGGCAATTCGCTGGGCGCGGCCGGGCGTAACCCTAACAGCGATCAGCCTACCTTCGGCCTCGAAGAAGTCGAGACGTCCTTCCAGGCCATCGTCGACCCTTATGCCCGCGCCGACGTCTTCCTGTCGGCGGGTCCCGGCGGCCTCGAGATCGAAGAGGGCTTCGTGACGTTCAACACCCTGCCCGGCCAGTTCCTGCTCAAGGCCGGCAAGATGCGCGCCCAGTTCGGCAAGGTCAACGCGATGCACACGCACGCGCTGCCGTGGACCGACCGCCCGCTCGTCACCGCGAACCTGGTGGGCGGCGACGAGGGGATTTCCGAATCCGGGCTGTCGGTGTCGCGCCTGCTGAACAACTCCTTCATGTTCCTCGAGGCGACGGGTGAGACCTACTACGGCGCCTCGGATGTCTTCGAGTCGGGCCAGCGGTCGAAGCTGGTCTACGTCGGCCGCCTGCGCGGGTACCGCGACCTGACGGAGGGGACCAACATCGACCTGGGCGGATCGGTTGCCTACGGGCCCTCCCGGGTGGAGCCGTCCGTGCTGCTGGGGTCAGGTGATATGGCCACGCGTCTGATGGGCTTCGACGCGACGTTTCGCTACCGCCCCTTGCGCCGGGCCATCTATCGCCGGTTCGTGGCGCGTTCCGAGTTCATCTGGAGCCAGCCGCGCGAGGGCGGCGTGGCCGGCGACACCTCGTTCGGGCTCTATGCCAGCGGCGACTACCAGTTCGCGCGCCGGTGGTATGCCGGCGCGCGATACGATCGATCGGCCCGGGCCTTCGATGCCTCCACGGTCGACAAGGGCGGGTCGTTCTACCTGACCTACTGGCCGAGCGAGTTCAGCCAGGTGCGCGGTCAGTACCGCCACACCTCTTACGGTGACGGCGTGCGCGCCAACGAATTCCTCTTCCAGTTCCTCTTCTCGATTGGTGCGCACGGCGCGCACGTGTTCTAGCGACACGAAGTTCCCGGGAGCTCTCATCATGCGACTCTTCCACCGGATTCTCACGACGCTCGTGGCCCTGGCGACCCTGGGGACGCCGGCCTTCGCGGCGCCGCCGAAGGTCGTCACCACCACCGAAGACCTGGCCTCGCTGGTGCGAGAGGTCGGCGGCGACAAGGTGTCGGTCGATGCCATGGCCCGGGGGTACCAGGACCCGCACTTCGTCGAGCCCAAGCCGAGCTTCATCCTCAAGCTGCACGATGCCGACCTGCTCGTGGTCATCGGGCGCGAGCTCGAGATCGGCTGGCTGCCGCCGCTGCTCACGCAGAGCCGCAACGCGCGGATTCAACCTGGAAGCCCCGGCTATCTCGACGCCTCGGTGGGCGTCCAGATTCTGGAAATACCCACCGGGCAGATCACGCGGGCGATGGGTGACGTGCACTCGCAGGGTAACCCCCACTACTGGCTCGACCCGGGCAACGGCCGCATCATGGCCAGGGCGATAGCCACCGCGCTCGGCCGGCTCTCACCGGCCGACCAGCCCTATTTCGAGCAGCGGTACGCGGACTTCGACCGCCGTCTCAGCGACGCCGAGAAGCGCTGGGCGGCGGCGATGGCGCCCTACAAGGGGACCAAGTTGGTGACCTACCATCGCTCCTGGCCGAACTTCACCGAGCGCTTCGGCCTCGATGTGATCGGCTATGTGGAGCCCAAGCCCGGGATTCCGCCTTCGCCGTCTCATACGCTCGAGTTGATGGTCGAGATGAAGCGGCAGCAGGCCAAGGTGATTCTCGTCGAGCCCTACTTCGACACGAAGACCCCGGATGCCATTGCGCGCGACGTGGGCGGCAAGGTCCTGGTGCTCTCCCCCTCGGTGGGCGGCGCGCGGGACGCCACCGACTACATCGCGCTCTTCGACTACGATATCAACCTGCTGACCACCACCTTCAAGCAGGTCCTGGGCCGCTAGCGATGGATCCGGCCATCATCCAGTTCCTGGCGGCGCCCTTTGCCGCGAGCCTCATCCTCACCGGCATTCACACCTACCTCGGCGTGCACGTGGTCGAACGGGGCGTGATCTTCGTTGACCTGTCGCTGGCGCAGATCGCCGCGCTCGGGGCCACCGTGGCCATGCTCGTGCCCTTCTCGGGCGGCGACCCGCACAGCCCCGGCGTCTACTGGTTCAGCCTCGGGTTCACCTTCATCGGCGCGGCGGTGTTCTCGATGGTGCACCACGGGCAGAAGGCGCGCATCCCGCAGGAGGCCGTCATCGGCATCTCGTATGCGGTCGCCTCGGCGGCATCGATCCTGGCGATGAGCCAGTCCACCGCCCAGGGCGAGCACCTCAAGGACATGCTGGTGGGCAACATTCTCGCCGTGTCGTGGGCCGAGGTCGGCAAGACCGCGGCCCTCTACGGCGCCGTCGGACTGTTCCACTACATCTATCGAAAGCGGTTTCTCCTCATTTCGATGGACCCCGATCGTGCCCGGGCCGAGGGCGTGCACCTCAGGCTGTGGGACTTCCTCTTCTACCTGTCGTTCGGCTTCGTCGTCACCTCGTCGGTGGCGATTGCCGGCGTCCTGCTGGTGTTCTGCTACCTGATCGTGCCGTCGGTGGCGGCCATGATTTACGCCGATCGCATCGGCGTGCGGCTGGCCATCGGCTGGGTCATGGGTACCGTGGTGTCGATTCTCGGGATGTACTTTTCGGTGCTCTTCGATCTACCCACCGGCGCCACCATCGTCTGCACGTTCGGGCTGGTGCTGGTGCTGATGGCGGCCGCCAAGCCGATCGTGGCGCGCGGGTAGCGCCGGACGAACGGGCGAACGCGGCGCGGAGGGCGGTCAGGCCAGCGTCCGTGTTACGGCGAGGAATCGGCCGATGTCGTCGCGCGTGTTGAAGAGCGCCGGCGAGACGCGGACCTGACCGACGGCGCCGCGCACGGTCACGTCGATCGAGGCGCGGTCGAAGGCCGCCGCCACGGCCGCCGCGTCCCCAGACGTGTAGTAGGTGACAATGGACGACCCGTTGGCCTCGGGCGTGAACAGCCGGTGGCCCTGCGCCGCGAGCCCCGCGCGCAGTTCGTGCGCGAGCGCCACGGTGTGCGCCTCGATGCGGTCCACGCCCACGCGCTCCAGATAGGCGAGCCCGGCACCGAGCTGGTACACCTCGGCGAACGGCAGCGTCGAGTAGTCGAAGCGCTTGGCCGTCCTGTAGAGATCGAAGCCGCCGTCGCTGCGCTCGTGCTCCACGTGCAGCGCCCCGAACCGATCCAGCCGGATCCGATCGAGCAGGTCCCGGCGTACGAAGAAGGGCGCCACGCCGAAGCTGCCCAGCAGCCACTTGTACGTGCCGGCGCACAGGACGTCCACGCCCGCGGCCCGCACATCGGTCGGGAACATGCCGACGGCCTGGATGGCGTCGGTGTAGAAGAGCGCCCCGTGCGCGTGAGCCAGGTCGGCGAGGGGCCGCATGTCGTGACGGAAGCCGTTGTGGTGCGAGACCCACGCCACCGACACGAGGCGCGTGCGGCGGT
>JADZBZ010000352.1 GCA_020851835.1 Acidobacteriota bacterium | reverse complement strand
GGTCATCGTGCGAGTGGCCGGCTGTGGCGTCTGTCACACCGACCTCGGGTTCTTCTACGACGGCGTCCCCACGCGTCGTCCATTCCCCCTCACCCTCGGTCACGAAATCAGCGGCACGGTCGTGGAGACGGGGCCCGGCGCCGAGTCGTGGCTGGACCGCGACGTCGTCGTGCCCGCCGTGATGCCGTGCGGCGAATGCGCGGCGTGCCGGGCGGGCCGCGGCCAGGTCTGCCCGAAGCAGATCTTCCCGGGCAGCGACGTCCATGGCGGCTTCGCCACCCATGTGTGCCTGCCCGCGAGAGGGTTGTGCCCGGTGCCCGATCTCTCCGACCGGGCCGTGAACCCCGGCGGCGTAGCCTTGCCCGACCTGTCCGTCGTGGCCGACGCCATCTCCACGCCGTACCAGGCCATCGTGCGCAGTGGGCTGGGTGCCAGCGACCTGGCGATCTTCGTCGGCGCGGGCGGTGTGGGCGGGTTCGGCATCCAGCTGGCGGCGGTGATGGGCGCTACCGTCGTGGCCCTCGACGTCAATCCCGACCGGCTGGCGCTGATGGCCGGGCACGGCGCGGCGCTCACGATCGATCCGTCCTGCCTCGAGCTCAAGGAACTGCGCCGGCAGGTCAAGGCGTTCGCCGACGCGCACGGCATCCCGGCCTGGCGCACGAAGATCTTCGAGACCTCTGGCACGCCGGCGGGCCAGGCGACGGCGTTCGCGCTGCTCGGCCACGGTGGCTACCTCTCGGTCGTCGGCTACACGCCCCGGGCCGTGGAGCTGCGTTTCTCGAACCTCATGGCCTTCGACGCCACCGTCCAGGGCAACTGGGGCTGCCTGCCCGAGCACTACCCGGCCGTGGTCGACCTCGTCTTGGGAGGGCGCGTTGCCCTGGCGCCTTTCGTCGAGCGCCGGCCGCTTGCCACCATCAACGACGTCTTCGCCCAACTGCACGCGGGGGGCGTGAGCCGCCGGCTCGTCCTCATTCCCGAGAGCTGACCATGTTGACCACGATGTTCAAGGACCATGACCTCACCGCCCCGGCCGCGATACCGGGCGCCCGATACGAAGAGGTCCCCCTGCGAGACCCCGCCGGCGCCGAGGTGCGCGGCCTCCATGTCGTCCGCATCACCCTCGACAACCCCGATCAGCTCAACTCCTACACGACCGAGATGGTCAAGGGCGTCATCCTCGGCCTGCGCCGCGCCAGCAACGACCGCGCCGCGGTGGCCGTGGTGTTCACCGGGAGCGGCACGCGGGCGTTCTGCACGGGCGGCAATACCAAGGAGTACGCGGAGTACTACGCCGGACGCCCCGAGGAGTACCGGCAGTACATGCGGCTCTTCAACGACATGGTCAGCGCCATCCTGATGTGCGACAAGCCGGTCGTGTGCCGCGTGAACGGCCTGCGTGTCGCCGGCGGACAGGAGATCGGGATGGCCTGCGATTTCTCGGTCGCCCAGGACATGGCGGTGTTCGGCCAGGCGGGCCCCCGACACGGCTCGGCGCCCGACGGCGGCAGCACCGACTTCCTTCCGCTCTTCGTCGGGATCGAGGTCGCCATGGAGAGCTGCACGCTCTGCGAGCACTGGAGTGCCTACAAGGCGCACCGGCTGGGACTGCTGACCGCGGTGGTACCGGCGCTCAAGGTCGACGGGAGGTTCGTACCCAACCCGTTCGTGATCACCGATCGCTGGCTGGACGAGGGCCGCATCGTCTACGGCGAGATGAAGAGCGGCGTCGCGCGAGACGAGGCGAAGGCCCTGCTGGCCCGAGGCGAGGTGGACCTGTCTCGGCTCGACGCGGAGGTGGACCGGCTCGTCTACAAGCTCGCCGATACCTTCCCGGGGTGCCTCGCCAAGACCATCGAGAGCGTGCGCAAGCACAAGCTGGAGCACTGGGATCGCAACAAGGAGACCAACCGCGCCTGGCTCGGCCTGAACATGATGACCGAGGCGCGCGCCGGCTTCCGCGCCTTCAACGAAGGCAGCAAGACGTGTCGCGAGGCAGACATGCTGCTGCTGCGTCGGCGCCTGGCGGAGGGCGCCGAGTGGTCGGATCCGCTGGTCGAGGAAATCCTGGCGCGCGCGCACCAGCAGGATCGACGTCGATGAGCGCCCAGCCCCCGGCGACCGCCGGCACGTCCGCCGCGCGGCAGTTGCCCGACTCCGCCCGCGCTCGGGACGCCGGGCTCACGATCGGTCCCCTGCGCCGCTCGGATCTCGACGCCGTGCTCCAGCTCGACGGGCGTCTCACCGGGCAGTACAAGCCCGCGTACTGGAAGGCGCGCTTCACGGAGTTTGTCACGACCGGACGTCCGCGGGGCCGGCTCGGACTGGCCGCGCGCCACGTCCTGGGGCATCTTCACGGGTATCTGCTGGGGGAAGTCCGCGCGTTCGAGTTCGGGTCGCCTCCCTGCGGATGGATCTTCGCCGTGGGCGTAGACCCCGATCAGGCGCACCACGGCATCGGGTCCGCTCTGGTCGCCGAGGCCGCGCGGCGTTTTCGGTCGGCCGGAGTCGCCACGGTGCGGACGATGGTGGGGCGTACCGATGTCTCGATGCTGGCGTTCTTCCGGTCCAACGGGTTCGTCGGCGGCCGCTTCACGCAGCTGGAGCTGGACCTGCCCCAGGCCGCGGATCCCCCCGAACGGCCCCTGCGCGCCTCGGACCCAGGAGGACGACGATGACGGCGAGCCCGGTGACCGTGGAGCGGCTCGACGGCGATGCCATCTGGCGCGTCGCGATTGGCGGCTCGAAGGGCAACGTGCTGGACGCGGCCGTCATCGACGCGCTGGACGAGGTCTTCCGGCGCGCTGGCGACGCTTCGCACCTGAAGGCCGTGTGCCTCGAAGGCCAGGGCCCGCACTTCTCGTTCGGTGCGAGCGTTCAGGAGCACCTGCCGCCGCACGCGGGGCCGATGCTGGCCCGCTTCCACGGCATGCTGCTCGCGATGCTCGACTGCGCCGTGCCGGTGCTGGC
>JADZBZ010000351.1 GCA_020851835.1 Acidobacteriota bacterium | reverse complement strand
TGCCGGTCCGGCCCCGCCGCTCGGCGTTGTTCCTGTTCGTGACGGCCGAGGAGCGCGGGCTGCTCGGCTCCGACTACTTCGTGCGCCACCCGACGGTGCCGCGCGACTCGCTCGTGGCCGATCTCGCGTTCGACATGCCGTTCCTGTTCCACCCGCTGCTCGACATCGTGCCGTACGGCGCGCAGCACTCTACGCTTCTGGGGCCGGTGACGCAGGCGGCCCAGCACCTGGGCATCGCGCTTGCGGATGATCCAATCCCTGAGCAGGTCCTGTTCATCCGGAGCGACCACTACAGCTTCGTGCGCCAGGGCATTCCGTCGCTGTTCATCAAGAGCGGGTTCACGACCGGCAACCCGGCCCTGGACGGCGCGAAAATCAACGCCGCGTATCGCCGCGACGTCTATCACAAGCCCAATGACGACATGTCGCAGGCGTTCGACTTCGAGGCGGGCGCCGCACACGCGCGGCTCAACTTCCTCACGGGCTGGCTGGTGGCGCAAGAGACGGCGCGCCCTTCCTGGAATCCCGGCGATTTCTTTGGAGAATTGTTCGGAGGGGCCGTACCCACCGCACGGTGACGGCTGACTCGGGTGTTGCAGCCGTGCACAGCCCAGACCGGCAGGCCTCGCGCGGCCCGAGTCCTCAGCGGCAGACGATGTCGCCGTCGTCGATTGCTTTTCCAATCAGGGCCCCGGCGCCCGCGCCGATGATGGCGCCGAGCGTCTTCGACCCACCGGGCGCGATGATGTGGCCCAGCACGCCACCGGCGATGCCGCCAACGATCAGGCCCGTGGTGCCATCGTCACGGCGGCAGTAGTATCGGTTGTCCGAGCCGCGATAGATGCGGTCGTTCCTGCCCATCCGCCTCGGACGGTAGCGGCGGTCGTCGCGACGGTAGTTGCGCGCCGGGTCCCAGTAGCCGCGGCGCACGTCGCGGTGGTTCTTCTTGTCGTCGTGGCGGTCCCAACGGTCCTCGTAGCGGTCCCGGCGATTCCGCGATTGGTGGTCCAGGGCCATCGCGGGGGCCGGCTGGAGGCCGACAAACGACGCCAGGAGCGCTGCCACGGTTGCGGTTCTGATGAGGTTCACTTGGCCCTTCTTTCGGACGGTCACGATTGACCTGATCCCCCGCCGTGCAAGCGCCGTGCCGCGACGAATATTCGAACGTGCTCAGTTTCACGCCCGTAGTCGAGACCGGCGTGGCGACAGCGGAGGACAGCGCACCAGGAGGACCGTCCCCGCCGGGGGACCGTGTCGGTCGGATCCGGCGCCTCGACTTCGGCCTGGATTCGGCGCACCGCCTTCCGTGGAGTCACCTCCGCGTCGTGGACGTACGCCAGGCTGATGTCCGCGCGTCCGGATGTTAGACTGCGGTTCCGAGGATGACCGGTGCCCGCCGAAAACAATCGCGTCCCGCCGTTGCTCGCCCGGCCTGGACGCGGTGGCGGCAATCGCGCCTGCTCGACCTGCGGCTGCGCGAACTCGGCCTCACGATCGAGGGCACGTGGGTCGCCAGGTGCATCGCCGATCTCGAGGACGACCTCGCGCGCCGCGGCATGCGTTTCCGGCCCCACTTCTGGCTCTCGACCGAGTGGTTCACGCCGAACGGGATCCCGGGAGTCGCGATCCCCTTCTACCTCGGGCATCCCAAACTCATGCAGCTGGAGCGGTCGCAGATGCTCGAGGTCGAGGGCGGGACGCAAGACAGCTGCTTGAAGATCCTGCGTCACGAGTGCGGACACGCCATCCAGCACGCGTACCGGCTTCAGCTCAGGTCTGGCTGGCGCCGCCACTTCGGCAGCCCCGGGCGCAAGTACCCGACCGAGTACCGTCCGAATCCCGCGAGCCGCCGGTTCGTGCAGCACCTGCGCCTCTACTATGCTCAGAGCCATCCGGTGGAGGACTTCGCCGAAACCTTCGCCGTCTGGCTGCAGCCGCGCGCGATGTGGCGCAAGCGCTACGCCGGGTGGCCGGCACTCCGCAAGCTCGAATTCGTGGACCAGTTGATGGCCGAAATCGCCGAAGCGACGCCGCCGGTCCGCACGCGGCGCCAAGTCGAAAGCCTCCCCACCCTGAGCACCAGACTCGGCGAGTACTACCGGCAGAAGCGAGAGCAGTACTCGGTGGAGCACCCCGACATCTTCGATCGCGACCTGCTGCGCCTGTTCTCCGACGATCCCCGGCATCGCCGGTCCGAGCGTGCATCGGTCTTCCTCCGCCGCAATCGCACCGACATCCGGCGGCTCGTGTCGCGCTGGACCGGTGAGTATCAGTTCACCGTGGACCAGGTCCTCGCCGACATGATCGGCCGCTGCCGGGAGCTCAAGCTTCGCGCCGTCGGATCGGAACGACGACTGCGGATGGACGCTGCGCTCATGCTCACCGTGAACACGATGCACTTCCTGCACAGCCACCGGCGATGGGTGGCGCTATGAGGAAGCTGCGCGTCCTTGCGCTCGTGCATCCGGACCTGGTGCCGCCAGACTCGCTGTCCGGGTACTCGGCGGAGGAGATCAACCGGTGGAAGACCGAGTACAACGTCGTCCAGACGCTTCGCAAGCTGGGCCACGAGGTCCGGGTGCTCGGCGTGCAGTACGAGCTGATGCCCATCAGGGACGCGGTGGAGGAGTGGGACCCGCACATCGTCTTCAACCTCCTCGAGGAGTTCTACAGCATCAG
>JADZBZ010000350.1 GCA_020851835.1 Acidobacteriota bacterium | reverse complement strand
TGCAGCACCGCACAGCCCAACGCGAGGCGCTGCTTCCATCCGAGCGACAGCTCACCGGTCAGCCGCGTTCGTTGATCGGTCAGGTTCGCCATCTCGAGCACCCAGTCCCGGCGCTCGCGGCGGCGGGTCCGAGGCACGTTGTAGAGGCCCGAGAAGAACCCGATGTTCTCGTCGACCGTGAGATCCGGGTAGAGCGAGAACAACTGGGACATGTACCCGATCTGCCGCCGGATGGTCTCGGTCTCCCGCATGATGTCGAGGCCGGCCACGGTGCCGGCCCCCGACGTCGGACGCAGCAAGCCGTTCAGCATCTTGATGGTCGTCGTCTTGCCGGCCCCATTGGGCCCCAGGAAGCCGAATACCTCACCGCTGGCGACATCGAAGGTGACCTGGTCGACGGCGACGAACTCGCCAAACGTCTTGGTCAGCCTTTCCACGTGCACGGCGACAGGGGAGGTCACGTGGCCTCCGCTCGCGCGATGTGCTCGATGAAGACGTCTTCGAGCGAGGGCGCAATCGCGCGCGGCTCGCCGATGTCGAAGCCCGCGCCACGCAGGCGGGCCTCGAGCGCCGGGCTGTCGGCGGTCGCGGAATCCACGGTGACATGCAGGCGATCGCCAAACATGGCGGCGCGGCGCACGTGCGGATCCTGTCGGACCAGGGCCAGCGCGTCGCGTGGCCGGTCGCTTCGCAGCTCCAGGACATCGCCCGCCAGCCCGTGCTGCAAGGCCGTCGGTGCATCGAGCGCCAGGAGGCGGCCACGATGAATCAGGGCCACGCGGTCGAACCGCTCGGCTTCGTCCATGTAGGACGTGCTCACGACCGCCGTCACACCCTGCGCGACCATCTCGTGCACGATGAGCCACAAATCGCGCCGGGAGATCGGGTCCACGCCAAAGGTCGGTTCATCGAGAAGGAGGACCTCGGGCTGATGGATCAGCGCGCACGACAGGCCGAGCTTCTGTTTCATGCCGCCGGACAGTTTGCCGGCGAGGCGGTGCTGGAATGGCCCCAGGTTGGAGAACGCGAACAGCCGCTCGAGGCGGCCGGCCCTCTCCGCTCTGGGCACCCGGTACATGTCGGCATAGAAGTGCAGGTTCTCGATGACCGTGAGATCGGTGTAGAGACCGAAGCGTTGCGACATGTAGGCCACGTCGTGCTTGACCCGCTCCGGATCGCGGGCGACGCTGACGCCGTTCACCCAGGCCTGGCCGGCGGTGGGCCTCAGCACCCCGGCCAGCATCCGCAGGGTCGTGGTCTTGCCGGCCCCGTCCGGCCCGACCAGCCCGAAGAGTTCGCCGCGGGACACGGCCAAGCTCAAGCCGTCCACGGCGGTGAGCGCTCCGAAGCGGCGCGTCAGATCCTCCAGCCGAACCATGCCATCTGGCGAGGTCATGGGGCGAGGACCTTCAGCGTGACGTCGGCGGGCATGCCGGGCTTGAGTTCCAGCAGCGGATCGTCGGCGATGCGCACCTTGACGGCGTACACCAGGCGGACGCGCTCTTCCGTGGTCTGGACGCTCTTCGGCGTGAACTCCGCTTCGGAGGCGATGAAGACCACGTCGCCGGGGTAGGCCTTCCCGGGGTACGTGTCGGACGCGATGGCGGCGGCCATCCCCAGGTGCACCGCGCCGAGCCGGGTTTCGGGCACGTAGATCCGGACCCAGCGGTCGGCCGGATTCATCAGCGTGAGCACAGCCGCTCCACCGGGCACGACTTCGCCTGGCTCGCGATGGCGGACGGTGACAATCCCGTCGAGCGGCGCGATGATGGCGGTGTCGGCGGCCGTCGCATCCAGCACGCGGACGGCGGCCTCGGCTTGCGCCACCACCGCCTGCTGCGCCTCAATCCGCTCGCGGCGGGGGCCGGCCTCCAGCAGTCGGAGCTGTTCCTCCGTCTGCGTCACCTGGCTCGAGGCCAGCTCCAGAACCGTTGTCGCCTTGTCCAGGGCTTCGCGGCTCACCGCGTCGCCTTCGAACAAGGTGCGAGATCGGTCGAGGTCGCGTTGTGCGTCCGCCCGTCGTTCGAGCGCGCTGCCGACCACGGCCCGGGCCTGCGCCATCTCCTCGGGCCGGGCGCCGCTCCGCAGTTCCCGCAGCAGCGCCTGCGCCGCCCTGACCTGAGCGACCGCCTGCTCGCGACGCGCGTCCAGTTCGGTCCGATCGAGCTGGGAGAGCACGGAGCCCACCGCGACGCGGTCGCCCTCACGCGGGAGGACGGATTGGATGCGACCGCCAGCCCGAAATCCGAGCTGGGCCTCGGTGGCTTCGACCGTGCCAGACGCCACCAGCTCGTCGGCTGGCGCTGCCGGTCGACGCGACCAGAGCATGGCGCCCGCCACGGCACCCCCCACCACGGCGATCACGACGAGAACGACAATCAGGCGCTTCATGGTTTCACCACGACGTTTCGACGGAGCCAGTCGACATCCAGCTCGCCCATCACCCGGGCCAGTTCGATGCGGGCCGCCAGCGCGCCGTACTCGACCTCCGCGAGGCTGGCACGGGCGGCGAGGAGGTCCGCTTCGGCGCGGAGGTAGTCGGTCTGCACGCCAGGGCCCGTGTCCAGGCGAAGCTGTTCGATGCGGGCCACTTCGGCGAACCGGGCCTCCGCCACGCTGAGACTCTCGCTGCGTGCGGCAGCCTCCGCCGCCGCCGACAGAGCCCGATCGACCTCGGCGTCGACTCGCAACTCGACCACCCGCACTTGCGCGGCTTCCGCCGCCCGTGCGGCCCGGGCACGCGCCAGGCGCTGAGTGGTGGCGCCGCCGTTGAAGATCGAGTGGGCGAGCTGGACGCCCGCGTTCCACTCGGTGCTGAATTGTCCATGGGCGCTGCCGAAATTGATGACATTGCCGACGACATCGAGGCGAGGGCGCCCTTCGCTCTCGACCAGCGCAATGGCCACATCGGCGGCATCGACCCTGAGGCGCGCCTCCTGGATGGCCGGGCTCGCCCGCCGCGCCGCGTCTGCGAGCGCAGCCCGATCCCGGCCCGCGGGGTCGGCGAGCCCGAATGGCACCAGTTTGTCGGCCCGCGCCTCATCCACGGAACCATCGATCAAGCGGGCCAACTCGCGCTCTGCCGTATCCAGGGCTTCGGCGAGACTCACCCGTTCGGCGGCGGCGCTGGCCAGCGCCGCATTGGCGCGCAGCACATCGAGCCGCGCCGCTCGTCCCGTCTCGAACAACCGGGTTGCGCGCTGCTGCTCGGCGTCGAGCGCACGGATCCGTTGGTCGTGCGCGCGGAGCACCTGCGATCGGCTCAACACCCGCCCGTAACTCGTCACGACCTGCGCGGCCACGAGGTGCGCGGCGGTGGTGGCCGCCTGGGTCGCCCCTTCGCTCATCCGTTCGGTCTGCAGCACGCGTGAGCTCCGGAAGGCGCCGTCGTATAGCGGATAGCTGGCCGTGACCACGGTTTGAAACAAGGTCGGGTCGAACGGCGGCGTCAATCCAGGCTGGAATCCGTGGATGGGGCTGACCAGCATGTCTTGTTCGTACTGGGTCGCCGTGGCCCGCACCTGCACGGTGGGCCGCTGTGCCGCCCGGGCCTCACGAACGGCCGCCCGGGACTCGTCGACTCGCGCCGCGGCTGCCGCCACGGAGGGATACCGGGCGAGGGCCCGCTCCGTCGCGTCGACGACGGACATCGGGGCTTGTGCCTCTGCGGGCGGCGCCGTGAAGAACACGAGCACGCCCAAGGTCCACCACCATCTCATCACGCTCGTCCCCTCCAACGGTGGCTACGGCGCCAGTTGTTCGACAGCGAACCGACCGATTGACATCGAGCCATCGCCGCCGGCACGCGCCAGAGATGACCGCGAATGCGACCAGGGAGCCGCAGGCGGCCGTTCGGTGGTGACACCCCACCTGCTACGTGAGAGCGCATCCGGGCGAAAAGGATTCACCAGCGGCGCCGTCGCGCAGCGTGGCCCGGAGACCCTGACGGAACTGAAGAACGGCGGTCGGGGCTGTGCTACTGTCCGGAGCAGATGAGTGCGCTGCGATTACGGCGCAGGGGAAGGCGGGATTCGACTCGTGACCGCGAAGATGACGCAAGGAAAGGCAGCGGCCCGGTGGGCCTCCGTTGAAGGGTCGCCGGCTCCGCTCGGCGTGTCGTGGGTAGCCACGGAGCTTGCCTACAATTTTGCGCTGTACTCCAAGCGTGCCGAAGCCGTCACGCTTCTCCTGTACGGCGATGATGTTGCCGTGTCAGTGTACGAGTATCAGTTCGACTACCTGAAGAACAAGTCAGGTCCGATCTGGCATTGTCGCGTCCCGAAGAGCGCGGCCGGCGGCGCCCTGTTCTACGCCTATCGCGTTCGAGGGCCGGCACCGCCAGCGGGGATGTCTCAGGATCGCTTCGATCCGCAGAAGCTCCTGCTGGATCCGTACGCCACCGCCGTGTTCTTCCCGCCCACGTTTGACCGGGCGGCCGCCATGCAACCAGGGGACAACGCGGGCCGCGCCCCTCTCGCATCGCTCCGCGCGTGCGAACGGACGCTCGACTGGCAGGGCGATCGGCGCGTTCGACACGAGGCCGCCACGGTCATCTATGAGGTGCACGTCCGTGGGTTCACCCAGAACCCGAACTCGGGAGTGCGCGACACGGCGCGAGGCCAGTTCGGGGGTGTCATCGACAAGATTCCCTATCTCAAGGACCTCGGGATCACTGCCGTTGAACTGATGCCGATCTTTCAGCAGGACCCTGGCGAGGGAAGCTACTGGGGCTACATGCCCCTGAACTTCTTTGCGCCGCATCATGGGTATGCGAGTTCTGCGACCGCGTGCGGCCAGCGCGCCGAGTTCGCCGAGATGGTCCGCGCCCTCCATCAGGCTGACATCGAGGTCATCCTGGACGTTGTCTACAACCACACGGCGGAGGGCGATCAGCATGGGCCCACCTACAGCTTCAAAGGTATCGACCACGACACCTACTACATGATGTCGAGCGTGCCTGGCGCACCGTACGCGAACTATTCCGGCACCGGCAACACCTTGAACTGTTCGCACCGGCTTGTTCGCAAGATGGTGCTCGATAGCCTGCGTTACTGGACCAACGACCTGCACGTCGACGGTTTCCGGTTCGATCTGGCATCGATCTTCACGCGAAACGCCGACGGGTCGATCAACGTGTTGGATCCACTTCTGCTCGCTGATATCACCGCTGATGCCGGTTTGGCCGGGATACGCCTGATTGCCGAGCCGTGGGATGCGGCTGGCACCTATCAGCTGGGTCGAAGCTTTCCGGGCGTTCTCTGGCTCCAGTGGAACGGCCGGTTCCGTGATGACCTCCGTCGGTTCGTCCGCGGCGACCCCGGCCTGGTGGGCACCCTGATGTCCCGTCTGTACGGCAGCGACGATCTGTTTCCGGACGACCGCGCGCACGCCTATCGCCCCTTTCAAAGTGTCAACTACATCAACTCTCACGATGGATTCACGCTGTACGACCTGGTGTCGTACAACGAGAAGCGTAACTGGGCCAACGGCCACGGCAACACGGACGGTCCGGCCGAGAACTACAGTTGGAACTGCGGATGGGAAGGTGACGAGGGCGTGCCGCCCGACGTCGTGGCTCTACGCAAGCGCCAGGTGAAGAACCTCTGTTGCCTCTTGTTCCTGTCGAACGGGACGCCCATGTTCAGAGCCGGCGACGAGTTCATGCACACACAGGGTGGCAACAGCAACCCGTACAACCAGGACAACCCGACCAGCTGGATCGACTGGGCCCGTCTCCAGCAGAATGCTGACGTATTTCGCTTCTTCAAGTCCGCGATCGCGTTTCGCAAGGCGCATCCGACGCTGGGACGAAGCCGCTTCTGGCGCGACGACGTCCGTTGGTACGGCGTCGGTCGTGAGGTGGATGCGACGTACCCGTCTCACAGTCTCGCCTTCTGCCTTCGGGGCGCCTCACAGGGAGACCAGGATCTCTACGTCATGATCAACGCGTACTGGGAGCCCCTCACTTTCACCGTTCAAGAAGGCGCGGCAGGTGATTGGAAGAAGGTGGTCGATACCAGCCTGAGCAGCCCGCAGGACTTCTGCGAGACAGGGCACGAGATTCCACTCCGCGATCGGGCCTGCGTTCTGCAGCCCAGGTCTGTCGTGGTGCTGATCCGTGCATGAATGTGTCACGCGCTGTCGCGCGGCGGGCGAACCCTTTGCGGGCTCACGAGGCTCCTATGTATGGCGGCGACCGGCGACGACGGGTTGCGGGTGCCGGCGGCGGTGTGGGGGTTCAGAGGAGGATCGAGTATGGATGGTTGGATTGGCGTGATCGTCGTGCTCGCGGTCTGGACGCTCGTGCAGACGTGGCTGCTGCCGCGGCTGGGCGTCCCGACGTGAGCGGTTCCACAGCCGCGCCGGTCGGCGCGTCGTAACGACCTCGGCAACTCAGCGGACGCCGCACCGCCGGAGGGGTGACGGTCATAACCCATGAAGCAGAACGAGACTCGATACGAAGTGCCCGTGGGCTGGCCCTTGCGGGCGGCGGCCGGGCTGGGCGGGCTCTTCAGCGCGCTCGCGGTCTTCGCCGGCAGCCGGGTGCTGCTGGGGCTCGACGTGCCCGACTACGTGGTCCTGCCATGGCTCGTCTGGTACAACGTCGGCGCCGGACTGTTCGG
>JADZBZ010000349.1 GCA_020851835.1 Acidobacteriota bacterium | reverse complement strand
CGAACGTCTCGTTGACGATGGCCACGAACCCCTGCCCCTCGCGATCGCCCGCATCGAACCCGCGCCCACGGACGATCGGAACGCCCAGCGTTTCGAAGTAGGTGGGCGACACCACGTCCCAATCGGCCGTCATTACAGCGGTGTTGCGCGGGCTGGTGTAGCCGGGCACGCGCAAGCCACCGCGGCTGTACGAGGAGCCTTGCAGGGGAATCGTAAAGGAGGTGGCCGCGCGCTCCACGCCACCTATGGCGGACATGCGCTCGAGCAGCCGGTCCGCGAAGGCTGCCGCCTGCTGGTCGCGATAGCCCGCCAGCGACAGGTCGAAGCTGAACACGCGGACGTTGGCGCCGTCGTAGCCCGTGTCGGTGTCGGCGGCGTGCTGGAGCGCGCGGACGAACAGGCCGGTCGTCACGAGCAGTGCCAGCGACAGGGCGACCTGCCCGCCCAGCAGCACGTGCCGGAGGCGCAGACGGCGATGGTCCGTGGTGCTGTGCTGCCCGTGCAGGGCATCCACGAGGCTGAGTCGTGTGGCCCCGAGCGCCGGCGCCAGGCCGAAGGCACTGGCCGTGACGAGGGCCGCCGCCAGCGCGAAGCCGAACATGCGCCAGTCCATGCGCAGGTCCACGTGCACGGGGAGCGGCAGGGATGGCATGAACGACATGACGGCGCCCACCATCCACCAGGACAGCATCAGGCTGACCATGCCGGCGGCGAAGAACAGCACCGCCGTCTCCACCATCAGATGTCCGGCGATCTGCGCGCGGCTCGCGCCCACCGCCAGTCGTGTCGCCATCTCGCGGCGCCGGCCCAGGGCGCGGGCGAGCAGCATCCCGGCCACATTGCTGCAGGCGATGGCCAGCACCATTGCGGTCAGCAGGAACAGCAGGCCCACGAACGCGACGCTCGCGGTGCGGAACTCGCCCGGGATCCGGCCCGAGGGGAGCAGCGCCATCGACCAGCGCCCGTATTCGTCCGGATGAGCCTCCTTGAGCGGGGCCAGCAATGCGTTGAGCTCGTCGCGCGCCTGCGGAAGCGACACGCCCGGCCTCAGCCTGGCAACGGCCATGTGCCACACCGGCCCGTGCGCGGTGAGCAGCTCGTTGCCTTCCCGTCCGGTGATGTGCGCGGCCATGGCGAACGGCACCCACAGGTCGGCGCCCGTGATGGTCGTCCCGTGGAATCCGGGCTCGGCGACGCCGATCACGGTGTAGGGGCGACGGTTGATGCGCAGCGTCTGCCCGATGGCGTCCGGCGACCGGTTGTAGCGGCGGGTCCAGAAGTCGTAGTTCAGCACCGCCAGCGGCGCCTGGTCGGGCACGCGGTCCTCGTCTCCTGCAAACAGCCGTCCCGCCGCCGCGCGGGTGCCCAGGACCTTGAAGTAGTTCGCCGAGACGAGCGAGGCATGCGCGCGCTCCGAGCCGCCGTGGCCGTCGTCGAGGCTCACCGGGTTCGGGCCGAAACGGAAGCCGGCGATGCCCTCGAGCGTCTGCGTGCCCTGCTGCAGCGCGAGCAGCACCTGATACCCGAAGTTGTCGAAGCCCTGGCCGTCGGTGGCCCGGCCCACGTCCACCACCCGCGCTTCGTCCACCACGCCCGCGCGCGGTCGGAGGAACAGGGCATCGGCCAGGCCAAAGATGGTCGAACTGGCGGCGATGCCAATCGCCAGCGAGGCCACGACCGTCACCGTGAAGAGCGGGCTGTGGACGAGGCCGCGAAGGGCGTAGCGGAGCGGATTGAGACCACGCATGCCGGGATTAGACTGAACCGCCCGGCGATTTGTTTCCCCGCCCGGCCGCACCACGTGCCATGTGCCCGGCGGCAGTACCCGATAATGAGCCGGTGCCTCCCCCACCGCGCGCGCCGTTCGTGCGCCTGGCGATCTGGACCACCGCCATCACGTATTCGTTGATCCTGGTCGGTGGACTCGTCCGGGTGTCGGGCGCCGGTCTCGGGTGCCCCGACTGGCCGCGCTGTTTCGGGTCGTGGATTCCGCCGCTGTCGGCCGAGGCCCTGCCGCCCCAGTTCGATCCGTCCCAGTTCAACCCCACCTTGATGTGGACGGAGTATTTGAATCGCCTGCTGGGCGTGACGGTCGGGTTCTTCGTCCTGGGAACCGCGGTGTCGGCCTGGCGCCATCACCGGCACGACGCGCACA
Organism: Acidobacteriota bacterium; assembly: GCA_020851835.1. GTDB lineage: Bacteria > Acidobacteriota > Vicinamibacteria > Vicinamibacterales > UBA2999 > VFZN01. The sequence continues at coordinate 693 of JADZBZ010000349.1, read as the reverse complement.
TCGTGGGGCCGACCGTCGCGGCGCTGCTGCTCACGGGCTACGAGGGCTGGCTGGGCGGTCGCGTCGTCGCGCACGAACTGGCGCCGTGGATCGTGACCGCGCACCTGGTGGTGGCCATCGCCATCGTGCTGTTGCTGCTTTACGCCACCGTCTACGCTCTCTATCGGAGGCCGGGCACCTCGGGTGACGCGGCAGCGAGAGCCATGGCCGGTGACGAGGAAGTTCGGCCTCCGCGGACCGCCTTGGTGGGCGTGGTGGCAGTGATGATCGTCGTCACCCTCGTCCAGGTGTCGCTGGGTACCCAGGTGCGCGGCACCATCGACGAGGCCCTTGATACCGGCGTGCCGCGCGCCGGGGCCCTGGCGACGGTGGGACCGTTCGACAGCCTCCATCGGACCACGGCCCTGGCGGTGATGGGTCTGGCGCTGGTATCGATGCTCGTGCTCTGGGCGAGGCCCACCCGCCCGCGAGTGATCACCCAGTGGACGTACGCGGTCGTGGCGCTCGCCGCCGCGCAGGTGGGACTCGGCGTGGTGCTGGCGTACGTCGCGTTGGCACCGGTCGCGCAGGTACTGCACCTGACCCTCGCCAGCCTGCTCATGGGCGCCCAGATGGTGCAGTTGTTGGTCGTCTACTGGGAGTAGAATCGGGCCGCACGACGGGAGGAGCCATGTCCCAAGTCCGGCGCGGTGT
>JADZBZ010000348.1 GCA_020851835.1 Acidobacteriota bacterium | reverse complement strand
GTGGTGGGCTTGATGCGGAGCATCTCGGCGGCTCGCTTCTGCACGCCTCCCGCGGCCTCGAGAGCCGACTCGATCCACTGACGCTCGTAGGCGGAGGTCACCTCCTTGAGCGACACGCCATCGGCCGGCATCACGACGTGGGGCAGCTGGAAGCGCGGTGACCGGCGCACGTTCTCCGGAATGCGGTCCGCGGCGATGCGGCTGCCGCTGCTCAGCACGACCGCGCGCTCGATGACGTTCTCCAGCTCGCGCACGTTGCCAGGCCAGTCGTACTCCATCAGCATCTCGAGGGCCTCGGGGGCCAGCTCCAGCGCCGGACGGCCGTTCTCCTCCGCGTACTTCTCGAGAAAGTGCTGGACCAGCAAGGGCACGTCCTCGCGACGGTCGCGCAGCGTCGGCAGCTCGATGCTGATGACGTGGAGCCGGTAGAACAGATCCTCTCGGAAGCGGCCCTCCTCCATCTCCCGCTTCAGGTCCACGTTGGTGGCCGCGATGATGCGCACGTCGACCTTGATGGTTTCCATCCCGCCGAGCCGCATGAACTCGCGCTCCTGCATCACGCGCAGCAGCTTCGCCTGGGTCTCGGTCGGGATGTTGCCGATCTCGTCGAAGAAAATGCTTCCTTTGTCGGCGAGGTCGAAGAGGCCCTTCTTCGGGTACACCGCGCCCGTGAAGGCGCCCTTCACGTGGCCGAAGAGGGTGGACTCGAGCAGATCCGGCGGTAGGTTCCCCGAGTTGACGGTCACGAAGGCCTTGTCGGATCGGGCGGAGTTGGTGTGAATGGCACGCGCCACCAGCTCCTTGCCCGTGCCGCTCTCGCCCGTGATCAGGATCGTCGATCGGCTCGGCGCCGCCTGGGCGATGAGCTCGAATACCTGGATCATCCGCGGGCTGCGGCCGATGATGCCCGAGAACCGGTGGTGGTGCCTGGCGGCGTCGCTCTTGAGACGGGTGTTCTCTTCCTGGAGCCGGCGCTGCTCGGTGGCGTTCCGGAGCACGACGAGGACCTCGTCGTTCTTGAACGGCTTGGTGATGTAGTCGAAGGCACCCAGCTTCATCGCCCGAATGGCCGTGTCCATCGAGGCATACGCCGTGATCATCAGGACCGGCAGGGTATCGTCCTGCTTCTTGAGCTCCTGAAGCACCTGCAGACCGTCGATGCCCGGCATCATGACATCGACAATGACCGCGTCGAAGGGCAGCGAACGGGCCAGGTCGAGGCCCTCCTGGCCCGACGCGGCCACGCGCACCGCGTACCCTTCACGTTCGAGGAGCGTCTGCAGGATCTCCCGCATGATCTCCTCGTCGTCGATGACGAGAACCGAACCATTCCGCCGCATAACCACCGTTCCGGCGGGGGCAGCTGCCCGCCGCCCTACATCGCCGCCTGGTGCGCATCGGCCGACTGCGAAAGCCGGAAGCGCAGCGTGAACCGCGTGCCATGCCCGGGGGCGCTCTGGCACTGAATCGCGGCGTCGTGCTCCTGCACGATGCCGTAGGTGATCGACAGCCCGAGGCCCGTTCCCAGGCCGATGGGCTTGGTGGTGAAGAACGGATCGTAGATGCGATCGAGGTGATCCGGCGCGATGCCCGAGCCCGTGTCGGACACCTCCACGACGGCCTCGCCGCCCTCCGCCCGCGTGGCGATACTCAGCCACCCGCCGCTCGGCATCGCGTCGCGGGCGTTGAGGAAGAGATTCAAGAAGACCTGCTGCAGCTTGAACTCGAATCCGACGACCGGCACGGGGTCGCTCGACAGGTCGCGCCGGATCTTGACGCGCCCCTTCTCGAACTGGTGCTCCAGCAGGGACAGCACGTCTCCGACAATGGCGTTGAGGTCGACCCGGGTGCGCTCCGACGCGTCACCCGCATTGGACCGGGACAGGTGCAACAGCCCGTTGACGATGCGGGCGGCCCGGAAGGTCTGCTTCTCGATCTTCTCGAGCACCGCCGTGCGGGGATCCTGCGGGTCGGCGCTCTCGAGGAGCATTTGCGTGTAGCTCGAAATACCCGTGAGCGGAGTATTGACCTCGTGCGCCACGCCGGCGGCAAGTACGCCGAGCGACGCCATCTTCTCGGAGATGCGCAGCTGCTCTTCGAGCTGCGTACGTGCCGTAATGTCCTCGAAGATCACGATGCTGCCGGAAGCGGGAGAGTCGGGCGAGGTCGGTTGCAGAGGGACGGTGGTGATGTTGACCAGGAGCCTCGCCCCGAAGCGACCGCCGCGGCCGGTCAGCGGAACCCTGAATGCCGATGCCCCGTTCGGCTGCTCCCGGCGTTGCGAGCGCAGCACCTCGACGACCGACATGTCGAACAACTGGGTAATCCCACGGCCGAGCGCCTCGGCGCGGACCGGGCCGTACATCCGCTCGAGCGCCTGATTCCAGCGGATGATCCGCTCGTCCAGGCCGATCACCAGCAGGCCGTCGTCGAGCGATTCGAGGATGTTCTCGTTGAACGAGCGGAGGCGATCCAGCTCGGACGCCTTCAGATGCAGTTGCCGGTAGAGGCGGCCGTTCTCGATGGCCACAGCCGCCTGCCCGGCCACGGCCGTGACCAGGTGCAGGTCCTCGCTCGTCAGCGGTTCGCCGCTCGAGCGGCGGCCCAGCAGGAGGGTGGCCACGCTCGCCCCCTGCGAGACGCAAGGCACGAAATAGTAGATGCCGAGATCGCGCCAGAAATCGATCTCCTCGACGGTGATGCGGGTGGCCGCCAGCGGGTCGTCGAGCCGCACCGTCTGCCCGAGCGCGAGGCGCCCCCCGATGGCCGAAGCCGCGGTCAGCCGGGGGACCCCGGCTTCGAGGCCTGCCACGTGCAGCGCCTCGAAGTGGCCGCGATCGTCGGCGAGCATGAACGCCATGGCGTCCACTTCGATCGTCTCGCCAACCCGCGTCACGAGGCGCTCGGCCAGCCGGTCGAGCACCAGGTCGGCGTTGAGGTCGCGCGCAAACGCGACCAGCGCACGCCGATAGTCGTAGCGGTCCCGGTAGAAAGCCCGGTCGATGGTGCGCTGCAGCCCGTCCTTGACGGGCCGGGCCAGCAGGATGACGACAACGGTGGCGAGAAACGCGATGACCCAGCGTTGATCCGACTCACCCTGGATGAACGATCCGCCGGACGCCCGCAGGATGAGGACGAAAATCACCACGCTGGCCGCCACGGCAGAGGTGTAGACCAGCAGGCGCTTCAGGATGATCTCGACGTCCATGAGCCGGTAGCGCACGATCGCCGAGGCGAATGCCACCGGAATGAAACCCAGGGGAACGGCCGAAAGCTCCATCGGCAGGGATGGTTCGACGCCGAACGCGAACGGCACGGCGTAGCCCAGTGCGAAGGGCATCGCGCCGAGCGCCGTGCCCCACACGATCCAGCGAAGCTGACGTCTCACCGTCACCGACCGCGAACGCCCCAGCGCGCGGAACAGCACCGCGAGGCCCCCGGTGAGGAGCACCGCGAGGTAGAGGAGCTCGAGCCGATCGAGCAACGACACCAGCCGGACGAAATAGTCGGGGTCGATGGCGGCGCGGGCCAGGGCCAGGGCCCGGGTCAGGCCGAGCACGGCCGCCGGGAGATACACGGCGGGCAACCACCGCGAAAGAAGAGCGGCGTAACCTTCCTGGTGAGGCCGCTCCGGAAACACCAGCGCGAAGTGCAGGAACAGGGGCGGGAGCAGCAGGAGCGCCACCACGTCGGCCCAGTAGAAGGCCCAGTCCACGCGGTCGAGCCGGCCGCTGAACGAGAATGCCAGCACGCCAAAGAACGCGACGCACAACCAGAAGAAATGCAGCGTCGCTTGATCACCGGGCCGACGGGTACGGACCGAAGCGCCGACCAGCAAGGTGAAGGCGCCCACGGCGGCGAGCAGGTAGTAGAGCAACCCCGCACCGTCCGGCAGCGGCGCCAGTCGCACCTGTGCAACCTCCCGCGAGCCCAGACGCAGGAGCGTATATGTGTGCGGCTCACCGGGACGCGCGCGCTGCTGCAGGGCCAGCACATCGGCCCGGCCCTCGACCGGTTGGCTGTCGACGGCCAGCAGCACGTCGCCAGGACGCACGCCGGCGCGCTCGGCGGCCGAAGGCACAGCCACCTCGGCTGCTACCACGCCCGCGGCGCGCTCAACCCACAGAACGCCGTCTTCCACCTCGGTCGACATCGCCCGCGACGCGACATTGGCGATTCCCATCGCCAGCAGGCACACCGTCACCACGACGGGCAAGGCGGTGGGGCGCCAATTCTGCCTGTGCGCGGAGCCGAGGGCGGGCGGCTCGGTCAGGAACCGTGACTCGGAGGCCAAGACAATGTCGTCCAGGTCATTGGGGGAGCAAACGGTATACCAGCGCTCTCTGTGTTTCAATGGCCGTAACTGATTGACCAGACTGAAGTTTGATGGAAGAACAATACTGCGTCCAGCGGAAATTCAAATCTTTGTCGAGGCTGATCCAACCTGACGGCGCGCGACGCCGGCGATTCGGCGCCTAGAAGCGGACCGTCAGGCCACCCACGACGCGCGTGGGCGGACGGACGACGAGGACTTCGTCGTAGACGGAGGAGGTGGGCATCCCCTCCTGGAACAGGTTCCGCACGGCCACGAGCATTTCCCACTGGGACCGCATGAATCCCATGAACGGGAGCGCCTGATTGACCTGTAGTTCGAAGCGGCCGTCCAAGCCACGGGGCTCGTCGAGGTCGTTCGCCTTGATGAAGTCGCTGTTCACGCGATAGAAGACCAGCACCCGCGTGGCCGTCCGGGGCAGTTCGGCCTCGAGCGTCGTCAGCACGTCGTGGATGCGTTCGATGTCCGCGGTGTGCAGGGCGGCGGGAACGATGCGGCGCAGCAGGACGTTGTCGGCACGCGGCGGGCCGGAGGTCCACCGGGCGCGAGAGATCGAGTAGTTCACCGAGCCGCGGACATGTGCGGTGAGCGCGTGCGTGACGGTGAGCCCCATTCCACTGATGTCTGCGTCGCCGGCCGTGCCGACGTAGTAAGGGCCCAGATCGTCGGCCGGGCGGTCGGGTCGCCGGACGCCGAAGAGCGTGATGAGCTGGTCGTCCACGTGCTGTCGAAACGCGCGAACGCCCACGGTCGCCCCGCGAAACTCGCGTTCGATACTGGCCTCGGCATGATCGAGGCCCTGGGTGCGGAACCCGTCCCCGGTGAGCGGCGCAAAAGTCCGCTGGGGGGGCAGCCACGAAGCCCGTGTGGGCGGCAGGAACTCCTGGGCGCCCGGCGCGGATACCTGTCGCGAGACCAGTCCGCCAAGGCGCCAGCGCGGCCCGAGCGCGAGGGTGGCGGTCACCCGTGGGCTGAAGAGCGATGGCTCGATCAGGTAGTCGTAGTGCGCATAGGTGGCGCCCAGTCCGACCGAGAGACGGCTCCCTATCTTCCACTCGTCGAAGCCGAAGACCGAGCCGACATTCCGGGCCATGTCGGGCCCGGCGGCCAGGGCCGCGCTGTTGCCGCCCTGGTAGCGCTGCAGGCTGTACGACATGCCGGCCTGATAGCGGTGCGACCTGCCAGGCCGGGACGCATAACTGCCCGAGACGATCCACGAGTCGAGGTCGGCCTGGTTCATGGCGGCACGGACGGACCAGTCGCCGTGGTCGCCCACGTTCGAGCCGACCGAGAAGAACGCCACGTTCTTCGTGTGATCGAGGCCGAAGAGCTCCGTCGGGCTGTCGAAGGCACCGGTCGCCAGCAGGTCGACCTGGCCGTCGAGCGACATGTCGGCCAGCAGCGCGCCGGCCGCTCGCGCCGAAGATTCGACGGCTCGCCCGATCAACTCGAACGGGTCGGTGAACGAGAAATCGGTGCCGACGTCGATGACCCCGGTGTCGGCATCGCGCAGGACGCTGCGCTTCAGCCGGCGCAGGTGCCACGCGAGCGCGCTTTCGCTGCGCTCGGAGTCGCCGTCCCCCGTCGCGGGCGCGGCGACCTCTGCCGCCCCGACGGCGGCGTCGGCAACGGCGGGGGCGGTCCGGTTTCCCTCGCGGTGCAGCGTGAAGGACGATGAGGTCCGGACGGTGGGCCGCACGTCGACGATGGTTCCGCGAACCGTCAGGTAGCCTTGCCGGTGGGCGCGAAGCAGATAGGGCCCCGGAGGCAGCTG
>JADZBZ010000347.1 GCA_020851835.1 Acidobacteriota bacterium | reverse complement strand
TCGCGTAGCACCCGCCCTCGAAATTGAACACGCCGCGGTCGCCCCAGCCGTGCTCGTCGTCGCCGATGAGCCGCCGGTCGGGGTCGCTCGACAGCGTGGTCTTGCCGGTGCCGGACAGCCCGAAGAAAAGGGCCGTGTCGCCGGCAGGCCCGATGTTGGCCGAGCAGTGCATCGCCAGGACGCCCTGTAACGGCAGGATGTAGTTGAGCACCGTGAAAATGGACTTCTTGTTCTCGCCCGCGTAGCTGGTGCCGGCGATGATGACCTCGTGAGCGGCGAGATTCAGGGCGATGACCACTTCCGACCGCGTCCCGTGGCGAGCCGGGTCAGCCTTGAACGCCGGCGCCGTCAACACGGTGAACCCGGGCTGGAAGCCAGGCAGGTCGCCGGTGGCCGGCACGATGAAGAGGTTCCTGACGAAGAGGTTGTGCCAGGCCAGCTCCTGAATGAAACGGACCGGCAGGCGGTAGGCCGGGTCGGCGCCCGCATAGAGATCCTGGACGAACAGCTCCTGCCGGCCCAGGTGGGCCACCACGTCGGCCCTGAGCGCCTCGTAGTACGCCGGCTGCATCGGCTTGTTGACCTTGCCCCACCAGACGTGGCCGCGGCTGGTCGGCTCCTCCACCACGAACTTGTCGTGGGCAGACCGGCCCGTGTGGATCCCGGTGCGGCACACCAGGGGCCCCTCGGCCGCCAGCACCCCTTCCTCGCGCCGGATCGCGTGTTCGTAGAGAGCCGCCGCTGGGAGGTTGATGTGCACCGGCCGGCTCGGGCGGATGCCGAACGCCTCGAGGCCCGAGCCGGCCTGCAGGGTACTCATATGTGATGACTCCGAAATGCGCCACGATCGCCGGGCGGCGTTCTGAACCTGGGAATCGTACAGACGAGGATCGCGACAAGTCAATAACTTCCAACGGTTTCGAGGCTTCCTGCTACAATTCGGGTAAACGGTTGCCCGAATCGCCCCGTAATCATGGCAGGACGTTCCCTCGTTAACGCCGGCGCCCCGCTCCCGGGAAGAGTTCCGGAGCACCCTTCCGCGGCCTCCGTCGTGGCCGCGGAGATCAAGGGGCTAATGGCTCGGGGCGAGCGCGACTTGGCGCGGGATCGGTTCGGCGCCCTGGTGGCGTTGCTTCAGCGTCGGGCACTCCGGGTGGCCTTCCAGTATCTGCGCAACCCGGCCGACGCCGACGAGGCCGTTCAGGACGCGTTCGTGAAGGTGTTCCTGCACATCGAGCAGTACCGCGAGGAACTGCCGTTCGATGGCTGGTTCGCGCGCGTTCTGGTGAATGCCTCGCTCGACCGCCTCAAGTCGCGGACCCGGCAGCAGCGGTGGCTGGCCCAACCCGCCGACGAGGACGACGAGCGGCGGGTGGAACATGTGGCCGCCACGGACGCCTCGACGGAGCGGCGGTTGCTGGCTCGCGAGCGGTGGGATCAGGTATCGCGTGCGGTGGCCGGGCTGCCCGACCGCCAGCGCTTGGTGTTCACGCTCAGCCACGTGGACGAGCAGACGCCGGCCGAGATTGCGGCTGCTACCGGCATGAGCGCGGCCACCGTCCGGGTGCACTTGTTTCGGGCCCTACGCAAATTGCGTGGGGCGCTGGGAGACGACGCATGAACCGACGCGAGGAATCGGACACGAGGATGGACGCCGCCCTCGAGGCCTATCGCGCCGCCGCCTGGGCCGAAGCCGACGCCCACTTCGACGAGCGGGCCCTCGAGGCCCAGCGTGCCCGCATCCTGCAACGTCTCGACCAGGCCGGCCAGCGCGCGCGGGTGCTGCCCTTTCCCGGCCACCCGGCCGCCGGAGCGCGGCCGGGCGCAGCCAGCAGCCGCCGCTGGATCAGCTTGGCAGCCGCCGCCGGTCTGCTCATCGGCCTGGTCACCGGCCAGCTGCTGCACGTGGTGCCGGGCGGTTCCACGGGGCAGCGCCAGGCCGTGCGCAGTCAGCCTGCACCAGAGGGTCCTGCGAGCATGGGGGTGACGCGGGTGAGCGTGTCGATGACGGATCCCGACGACGACTTGCTCGACGCCATCGATCTGGCGGTGACGCGGGACAGCGTCTCGGAGCTTCGCGCGCTGCACGACCTCACCTTCGTGTACGAGCCTTACTAGTGGTCGGCCACTCCCGAGTCAGGTCTTCGTGCCCGCGCTGATTTTCCGTAAGGGCCTCGATCTCAAGCACGAGGTCGCGAGCGTCCTGGCCGAGAGCTATCACAGCGCACTGGTCAACCAGATCAAGGCCCAGGATTACCGCTTCGTGTCCGGACGGCTGACCATCCACCTGGCGCGGGAGTTCGGCTTCTGTTACGGCGTGGACCGCGCCGTGGACTACGCCTATCAGGCCCGCCGCCGCTTTCCGCACCAGCGCGTGTTCCTCACCGGCGAAATCATTCACAACCCGCACGTCAACGATCGGCTGCGCGAGCTGGGCATCGGCTTTCTGAGCGATCCCGGGCAGCGCGAAGCCGAGCTGGAACCGTCCGACGTCGTCATCCTGCCCGCCTTTGGCGTGACGATTGGCGAGCTGCAGCGCTTCGACCGCGTGGGCTGCACACTGGTGGACACGACGTGCGGGTCCGTGTTGAACGTCTGGAAGAATGTCAAGCGGTACGCAGTGGACGGCCTGACCTCCATCATCCACGGTAAGTACTGGCACGAGGAGACTCAGTCCACCGCCTCGCAGGCCATCGCCGTGAACGGCGGGCACTATCTCGTGGTCCTCGACCGGGCCGAGGCCGAGTACGTATGCGAGTACATCGGCGGCCGGGGCGACCGGACGGCCTTCCTGGAGCGGTTTCGATCGGCCACCTCGGTCGCCTTCGACCCCGATGTGCACCTCGAGCGCATCGGCTGCGCGAACCAGACCACGATGCTCAGTTCCGAGTCACTGGCCATCGGGGAGCTCTTCCGCGACGCCATGCGCGCGCGCCACGGAGAGGCCGAACTGGCCAGCCGCTTCCGCGCCTTCGACACGATTTGCAGCGCCACCCAGGATCGGCAAGACGCCGTCCTGCAGTTGCTCGACGAGCACCGGCTCGACCTGATGGTGGTGGTCGGCGGCTACAACAGCAGCAACACCTGCAACCTCGCCCGGCTGTGCGCCGAGCGGGTGCCCACCTACCATGTGGCGTCTCCCGAGGGTCTGGTTTCGGCCGACGAGATTTGCCATCGGGACGTGGCCTCGAAGGCGGAGCGCCGTTCGGCTGGCTGGCTGCCCTCATCCGGACCGGTCACGGTCGGGATCACGTCTGGCGCCTCGACGCCTGACAATCTGGTTGAACTGGCAGTCCACACCCTGGATGCCCTGACCAATGGCGCGGCCATCCCAGAGCGGGCGTCCCGGCTGGAGACCGCGCCGTAAACGACGCGCTCGAGCCGGTCGTATAACCCGGTAGACGCCCATGCGCTCAACAGCCAGGCTCTTCATTTGTCTCGGTTTGTCTCTCTCGGTCCTCGGCTGGCCGGCGCCCTCGTCGGCCCAGGGATTCAAGTGGTGGCAGAACGACCAGTTCCGTACGGAGCTGGTGCTCACCGACGAGCAGGTCGGGCGGCTCGACGAAACCTTCCAGGCCCTCCAGCCGACGCTCCGGACCCAGAAGGACACGCTCGACAAGCTCGAGTCGAAGCTGTCGGCGGTCCTCAGCGACCCGCGCGCCGACGAAGCCTCGGTGCTGGCGGCGGCCGAACGCACCGAAGCCGCGCGCAGCGAGTTGAGCAAGTCGCGCACCCTGCTGACGTTCCGGATGCGCCGCATCCTCACCACGGATCAGAACGTCACACTCAAGACGCTCTACGAGCGGTGGGCTCGCGAGCGTCGCAACCGTCCTTCGCCGCAGCATCGCGATCCCGGCGGACGGTAACCAGCGCTGCGATCGCGCAAACGACGACATAGAAGGACATGAGAAGGATTCCCAGCATCGTGGCCCTGGTGGGCCTGCTCGCCACCCCTGCGGCCGGTCGTGCGCAATCCACCGCGTCGGACGCCGCGCGAACGGACCGCGTCGTCCGCGAGGCGATGGCCGCGTACACCGACGCGATCAAGACCCTCACCCCGCCGGAACTGGACGCCCAGTCTCCCACGGGGCGAGCCTCGCCCGGCGGCCTGCACGAGCTGAGCCTCGAAGAGAGCGTTCAGTTGGCGCTCGAGCAGAACCTCGACATCCAGGTGTCCCGCCTCGAGCCGCAGTCGGTCGATCTGCAGGTGGCGGGCTTTCACAACACCTACCGGCCCGTCCTCTCCACCACGTTCGGACAGCGGGCGGTCGTCAATCCGCCGTCCAGCCAGTTGAACGGCGGCACGAGCGTCAACAACGACACGATGACCTACAACTTCGGTGTGAACCAGACCGTGCCGTGGGGCGGCGGCTCCTACAGTGTCGGCTGGAACAACTCGCGGCTCACCACCAACAACCTCTTCGCCAATTACAACCCGAGCTATACCGCGGCGCTGACCGCGTCGTACTCGCAGCCGCTCATCCGCGGCTTTCGTGTTGACAACACCCGCCAGCAACTCGAAGTCGCCCAGATCAATCGCGACATCTCCGAAGAGAGCGTGCGCGCGACGGTGACGCAGACCGTGGCCAACGTGCGTAACGCCTACTGGGACCTGGTCTTCGCGCGAAGCGCCGTCGACGTGGCCCGCCGTGCGCTCGACCTGGCCGAACGGTTGGTCGTCGACAACCAGGCCCGGGTCGAGGTCGGTACGCTGGCGCCGCTCGACATCGTGCAGGCGCAGGCCGAAGCGGCGACGCGGCGCCAGACGCTCGCAGCCGCCGAGGCCACAGCCTCGACGGCGGATCTTGCCCTCAAACGCTACCTCGTGAGCGGCACCGAAGACCCCTTGTGGCGCCAGGAGATCGTCCCGGTGGACGTGCCGTCACTCGAACCGCCCCCGACGGATGTCGAGGGTGCCGTGCGCCGCGCCATTGCCGAGCGTACGGACCTCGCGACATCGCGCAAGAACCTCCAGTCCAACGACGTCAACATCCGCTTCTTCAAGAACCAGTCGATGCCGGCCCTCGACCTGACCGCCAGCTACGGTGCGCAAGGCCTGGGAGGCACGCAGTTCATCCGGCAGGGGTCGGGCCTGGGGAGCACGGTCATTGGCACCGTGCCCGGAGGCTACACCGACGCCCTCAGTCTCCTGGCGGACCGCAAGTACCCGACCTGGAACCTGGCCGTGACGCTCAGCTATCCCCTGTTCGGCAACCAGGCCGAAGCGCAGCACGCGCGGGCCCGCGTCCAGCGCCAGCAGGCCCAAACCCGCCTGCGCGCCTTGGAAGTCCAGGTCGCCGCCGAGGTCTCCAACGCCGCGTTCACCGTGCAGGCCAACCTGCGCCGGGTCGAAGCCGCCAGCGTTGCGCGCGAACTGGCCCAGAAGCGCCTCGAGGCCGAACAGAGCCGGTTCGAAGTCGGGCTCACCACCAACTTCTTCGTCGTTCAGGCGCAGCGCGACCTGCGCGACGCCGAGAACACCGAGTTGCGAGCACTGGCCGACTATCGCAAGTCGCTCGTGAATTTCGAGCGCGCACAGCAGGCGCCGGGCGGTAGTGGCGGTGGCGGCGCGATAACGACGGGCGGCGGCGGATCCTAGCGTGCTGAGCGCGAGAGCGAAACGAGTTGAGTTCCTTTATGCGTAAATTTTTGATGATCGGGCTGGTGGTTGCCGTCGCTGCTGGCGCAGCCCTGTATTTCGGCGTGTTCTCGCGCGAGCAGGCCGCGGCCGCAGCGGGCGCCCAGGCCCCCGGTGGACCAGGGGGTCCGGCTGCACCTGGCGGCCAGCGGGGGGGCGGTGCGGGAGCACCCGGCGTCGGATTCCGTCCGCCGATTACCGTGCAGATGGCCGCGGCAACCGAGGGCACCATCAGCGCCAGCCTGACGGTGGTCGGTAATCTCATCGGCGAGCAGACCGTGGATGTGGTGCCCCGCACGGCCGGCCGGCTGGTGTCGGTCAACGTGCAACTGGGCGATCGGGTTCGCCGAGGTCAACTCCTCGGCAAGATCGAGGACTTCGAGATTGTCGAGCAGGTGAAGCAGGCCGAGGCCTCCCTCGAAGTGGCGCGCGCGACGATCCGGCAGCGCGAGGCCGACCTCAAGGTCGCCGAGCTCAACTTCGAACGCTCGAAGAACCTGTTCGACCGGCAACTCCTGGCCAAGCAGGCCCTCGACGATGCGGAGTCGCGCTATCTCGCCGCGCAGGCGCAGCTCGATCTCGCCAAGGCGCAGTCGACCCAGACCGGCGCACGGCTCGACGAACTGCAGATCAACCTGGGCAATACCCGCATCGTGTCGCCAGTCGACGGCTTCGTGGGACGGCGCAACGCCGACGCCGGCGCCTGGGTCTCGAACAACGCGCCCGTCGCATCGGTGGTCGACATTTCACGTCTGCGGCTCGTCGCCAACGTCGTGGAGCGCGACCTGCGCATGGTCAACGTCGGGGATCCGGCCGCGGTCGAGGTGGACGCCTACCCCGGCGAGATCTTCAAGGGACGCATCGCCCGCGTCGCGCCGGTTCTGGACCCCGCCACACGCACGGCCACGATGGAAGTGGAAATCCCCAACGCCGACAACCGGTTGAAGCCTGGCATGTACGCGCGCGTCGAGTTGATGGTTGAGCGGCACGAGGGCGTCACGCTGGTGCCGAGGGCCGCTGTGGTGGACTACGACGGCCGACGCGGCGTCTGGACCGCCGATGAGAACAACAAGATCCGGTTCCTCGCGGTCGTGTTGGGCCTCGAGAATACCGAGAGCGTCGAGGTTCTCCAGGGGCTGAAGCCGGGCGAACGCATCGTCACCGATGGCGCCGCATCGCTGCGGGCCGGCGATACGGTGATGCTGCCCGGTCAGACGCCGGGCGCGCCGGGGCGGTCGGGCGGACCGGGTGGCCAGAGCGGCGCGCGCGGCCCCGGCCAGGGGCCGCGATAACCGACAGATGACAGCGCTTCTCTCGAAGGGAACGGTATGAGCATTCCTCGTCTCGCAATTCACCGGCCGGTGACGATGTTCATGATCAGCTTCGTCATCGTGCTGCTGGGCGCGATTTCGCTGTCGCGGCTGCCCGTGGACCTGATGCCCGACACGGAGTATCCGAG
>JADZBZ010000346.1 GCA_020851835.1 Acidobacteriota bacterium | reverse complement strand
CGGGCGCTGTGCGGGGGCGGTCCTGGAGTCTCCCGATAGTCTACGACGCTTTCACCTCGAAGTTCACGTCACGGTTCAGGACCTTGCCTGACACCTTGTCGCTGATCTTGATGGAGAGCCGGTACTGCCCCTCTCCGAAGCTCGTCAGTGGCACGCTGATCCCACCGGGCACCGGAAACTTGGCCGGGTCGAACTGCGGAGGCAGATTCTCCGCATTGATGACCTGAGGATTGGTCTTGTTGAAGAACTTCTCCTCGTTGCCCTCTTTCTTGTGGAACTCGTACTCCATCAGGATGTTCGGCTTACCGGCCTGATCCAGGCCGGCGTTGTACACCTGAAAGAAGATCGACAACTCCTCGCTCTTCGCGAAATCCATGTCTGCCGCCGGAATCAGTTCCTGCGCACCGAACACGAACGGCCGCTCGCGCGACTCGTCGGCGCTGACGGGCGCACTCAGCATGTTGACGTTGTCGGTGACGAACACCGAGCTCATGCTGAGCTCCGCGTTCTGGAAGTCGGGCACGACCACCTGCTGTTTGAGCACGCCCATCTTCGCGACCTGCGACTTGGGCGCCTTCTCGGGCAGGCGCTCCTTGATGGCGAGATAGACGTCGTAGGTGCCAGGGGCGGCCATGAACACCCGGTTCAACCGGCCCGAAGCGAGTTGGGCGGCGGGTACGAAATGAACGTCGTCCCAGGGATACTCCACCCTCTTGGCCTTCGGGTCGGGCTCGGCCGCCGGGTCGACGACCCGGATGTAGAGCGCGGCGTCGGCGGCCGGCGCGCCCTTGACTTCGAGCACGAACGGGACGAAGGTCCGCTGCTCCTGCGACTTGAGGAAATAGGGCGTGATCGCCATCTGAATGTCGGTGGGCGCAGGCTCGCCGCCCATCACGCCGTCTACGAGCTTGACGATTTGCTCGATTTCGCGCTGTTCTTCCTTGCTGCGCTTCTTGGTGTCCGGCTTGGCTGACTGGGCCAGCACGAACGCACCCGAGAAGGCAACCGCCACGGCGAGTGCCACAACACGACGAATGGCCATCATCAATTTCTCCTACGAACGGTCCCCGGAATCAACCCTGAACATCGAATCATAGGGGGCGGCTCCGGGCGATGTCAAACCATGCCAAGGCCCTCTGGTTGTTGAGGTTCCAGCCCTGAAGCCTATAATCGACGACAGATGAAACTCGAGGATGTTCTGGTCATCGTCCTGGCCGGCGGGGTTGGCGAGCGCCTGGCGCCGCTCACGCGCGACCGCGCCAAGCCGGCCGTCTACTTCGGCGGCCCCTACCGCATCATCGATTTCGTCCTGAGCAACTGCATCAACTCGGGCCTCCGCCGGGTCTTCATCGCGACCCAATACAAGTCCCTCTCGCTCAATCGCCACGTCCGCCAGGGCTGGAGTGTGGTCTCCGAGGAGCTCGGCGAGTTCATCGAGATCCTGCCGCCCCAGAAGCGGGTCGGCGAGCACTGGTATCAAGGCACCGCCGACGCCGTCTACCAGAACCTCTACTCCATCATCCGCGAAGAGCCGCGGTATGTCGTGATCCTCGCCGGCGATCACGTCTACAAGATGGACTACCTGAAGATGCTCCGCTTTCACGCCGAGCGTGACGCGGCGGTGACCCTCGCCGCGATCGAAGTACCGGTCGACGAGGGGCGGCGCTTCGGGATTGTGGCGGTGGACGAGACGGATCGCGTCACCGGCTTCGCCGAGAAACCCGCCGATCCGCCCGCCATGCTGGGCCAGCCGCACCTGGCCCTCGCCTCGATGGGCATCTACGTGTTCAATAGCGAGACGTTGATCAGAGCGCTGGACGCCGACGCGGCGGACCCGCAGAGCCAGCACGACTTCGGCCGGAACATCATCCCGTCGCTCATCGCCGACGGCCGCATGTACGCCTATGCGTTCTACGACGAAAACAAGAAGGCGGCCAAGTATTGGCGCGACATCGGGACGCTCGACGCCTACTTCGACGCCAACATGGATCTCTGCCGCGTGAATCCCGAGTTCAACCTCTACGATCCCGAGTGGCCGCTGCGCACCTACATGCCTCCGGCGCCGCCGGCGAAGTTCGTCTTCGGAGAGGCCTGGCGCCGCGGAGAGGCGATCGACTCGCTCATCTCGCACGGGTGCATCGTGTCGGGCAGCCAGATCGTGGGGAGCATCCTGTGCCCCAACGTGCGCGTCCACAGCTTCTGCCAAATCGAGACGTCGATCCTGATGCCGGGCGTGCGGGTCGGAAGACATGCGCGCCTTCGCCGCGCCATCGTCGACCGCGACGTGCACATCCCGCGCGGTGCGCAGATTGGCTACGATGCAGACGAAGACCGGCGCAGGCATACTGTCAGCGAAGGAGGCGTGGTGGTCGTAGCCCCGGGCGAGGAGCCGCTCATCGGCCCTATCGATGACGAGGCGCTGAGGCTCGAGGCGGAAGCCGATCGGCGCGGCTGACGAGGGTGGCGCCAGCGGCCGCAGGGCGCTCGAAGGACGCGCCGTCCTTCCGGATGAATCGAATCGAAACCGTCGCCGGCATGCGGAGTGTTCCGTGCGGACCGGCGTGGTTCCAAATGTCTGAAGAGGATGGCCGTGACGATTACCGAGGTACGCGGACGGGAAGTGCTCGACTCGCGGGGCAACCCGACGGTCGAAGTGGACGTCACGCTCGAAGGTGGGGCGCGTGGAAGGGCCGCCGTGCCGTCGGGCGCGTCAACCGGCGAACGGGAGGCGCTGGAGCTGCGCGACGGCGACACCAGCCGGTACCTCGGCAGGGGCGTCACCCGAGCCGTGGCCCATGTCAACGGCGAGATCGCCTCGGCGGTGACGGGCCGGGCGTTCGACACGCTCGGCGCCCTCGACGCCGCACTCATCGCGCTGGATGGCACGCCGACCAAGGGCCGGCTCGGCGCCAACGCGATCCTCGGCGTGTCGATGGCCGCGCTCAAGGCCGGGGCCGCAGCGGCCGGCGAGCCGCTGTATGCGCACGTGGCCCGGCTGGCCGGCAACACGTCTGGCTACACGGTGCCCGTGCCGATGATGAACATCCTCAACGGCGGCGCGCACGCGGATTCCAACGTGGACTTCCAGGAGTTCATGGTCATGCCCGTCGGGTTTTCCTCCTTCCGCGAGGGACTGCGGGCGGGTGCGGAAATTTTCCACGCCCTGCGATCCATCCTGAAGGGCCGCGGGCTCTCGACCGGGGTCGGCGATGAGGGCGGTTTTGCGCCCAGCCTGCGTTCGAACCGCGAGGCGGTGGAGCTGGTGCTCGAGGCTGTCGGCAAAGCCGGCGCCCGGGCCGGTGACAACGTGTTCATCGCCCTCGATGTCGCTTCAAGCGAGTTCTGGGCGGGGGATGGTCAGTACGAGTTCCGCAAGTCGGGCGAGGCGCGGCGCGACTCGGAAGGGATGGTCGCCCTCTACGCCGACTGGTGCCGACAGTATCCAATCATCTCGATCGAAGACGGGTGCGCGGAACAGGACTGGCGCGGCTGGTCGATGTTGACCCGCGAGCTCGGCTCGAAGGTCCAGCTGGTCGGCGACGACGTGTTCGTCACCAACCCGGTCATTTTGCGCAGGGGCATCGACCAGGGCGTGGGCAATGCCCTGCTGGTCAAGCTCAATCAGATAGGCACGGTCACCGAAACGCTCGAGGCCATGGCGATGGCCGGCGCCGCAGGATACGGCAGCGTCATCTCTCATCGGTCCGGTGAGACCGAGGACACCACCATCGCCGACTTCGCGGTGGGCACCGCCGCCGGGCAGATCAAAACCGGTTCGGCCTCGCGCAGCGACCGGGTGGCGAAGTACAACCAGTTGCTCCGCATCGAAGAAGAGCTGGGCGCCGCGGCGAGCTATGCCGGACGCTCGGCCATCAGGCAGTTGGCGCCGGCTCGGTAAACCGCGCGCGCCGGCACGTCCATCGCGATCGTCTCGAGGCACTCATGCACAAGGTGGTACTTCTTCGGCACGGCCAGTCGACCTGGAACAAGGAGAACCGGTTCACCGGTTGGACCGACGTGGACCTCAGCGAACAGGGCCGGGAGGAGGCGCGAGCCGCTGGGCGCCTGCTGCAGCAGGAGGGGTTCTCGTTCGACCTGGCGTACACGAGCGTGCTGACGCGCGCCATCCGCACCTGCTGGATGGTCCTCGACGAGCTCGGCGAACTCTGGATCCCGGTCGAGCGCAACTGGCGCCTCAACGAACGGCACTACGGCGCGCTCCAGGGTCTCAACAAGGCCGAAACCTCCGCCAGGCATGGCGACGCGCAGGTGAAGATCTGGCGGCGCGCCTACGACATCCCACCCCCGGCTCTCACCGTGGACGACGAACGGCACCCGTCAAGGGATCGTCGCTACCGCAGCCTGGCCCCCGAGGAGGTGCCGCTGACCGAGTCGCTCAAGGACACGGTGGTGCGCTTTCTGCCCTACTGGCACGAAACCATCGCTCCGGCCATCGCCAGCGGGCAACGCGTGCTGATCGCCGCACACGGCAACTCGCTGAGAGCCCTGGTCAAGTATCTCGACAAGGTCCCCGACGCCGACATCGTCGAGCTGAATATCCCGACGGGAATTCCATTGCTCTACGAGCTGGACGACGACCTGGCGCCCATCCGGAGCTATTACCTCGGCGACGCCGAGGCCGCCCGGAAGGCGGCGGCGGCCGTGGCCCAGCAGGGAACGGCCGCGCCGTAGCGCACCGCGCGGTTCGGCGCTCGGCCCTGACGTGACGCCGGCCTCAGTTGGCCTCTTCGACCCTCGCCTCTTCCGCGGCAATGCGGAGCGAGCGCAGAAAGCGCCGGTCGTTGACCGTCATCTCGTAGGGCTTGCGCGGCGCCACGGCGCGGGCCACCGCCACCTTCGCCGGCACGGCGGCGCCCGGGCCCTCGGCGGCCTGTCCCCGGGTCACGAAACCGACGACGGCTTCGAGATTGACCTTCATCTCGTAGCCAGCCGCCCGGGCGCGCTCGCGGCAAGCTTCGACTTCAGCGCTGCTCGCCACGGCCACCGCAATGGCATCGGCCAACTCGCGCGCGAACCGGTTCACCACGTCATCCATGGAGCTGGCCCTCCTCACCCTTGTGCCCGCCGGCTGGGTCCCGGAGGCTGATTCCGACAGCCACCCACCGAGCTGCAGGTCCGAATCGGCGCGAAGTCGTCATGGGGCGGGACAAATGCCTGTCGAGGGGGAGACGGTGCCATTCTAGGAAGGTGGCTAGTAGGTGTCAAGATGGAAACACACAATAAGTTGTATGTGAAGCGTAGGCTGAGGGACTGAACAGTCGGCTCTAACACGGGTGTAATGAATTCTGTCAATAGCCCAATTTTGTCGTCCGCCAAGCCTCGACACCCCTGACGCTACAATGCCGGCGATGCCGTCCGCGCCCGACGCCCGCCCTTTTGCCGCGCCCGGCGACCTCGAAGGGTTCTCCCCCGAACACGACCTCGGCTTTCCAGGGACGTTCCCTTTCACCCGGGGCACCCAGCCCACGATGTATCGCGGGCGATTGTGGACGATGCGGCAGTATGCCGGCTTCGGCACGGCCGCGGAGTCGAATCGCCGGTACCGCTATCTGTTGTCGCAGGGAGTCAGCGGCCTCAGCGTCGCGTTCGATCTCCCCACCCAGATTGGGTACGACTCGGACGGAGCGCTCGCCGCCGGCGAAGTCGGCCGGGTCGGAGTGGCCATCGACTCCATCGACGACATGGCGGCCCTCTTCGACGGGATTCCGCTCGACAAGGTCTCGACGTCGATGACCATCAACGCCACGGCCATCATCCTGCTGGCCCTGTACGTGGCCGTCGCCAGGCGGCAGGGCGTGGCGTCCCGACAGCTCTCGGGCACGGTGCAGAACGACATTCTCAAGGAGTACGTCGCCCGCGGCACCTATATCTACCCGCCCGCCCATTCGCTCCGCATCGTCACCGACATCTTCGCGTTCTGCGAGCGTGAGGTTCCGCAGTGGAACACGATTTCGATCAGCGGCTATCACATCCGCGAGGCGGGATCGACCGCGGTGCAGGAAGTGGCCTTCACGTTCGCCAACGCGATCGCCTACGTCCAGGCCGCGGTGGATGCCGGGCTCGACGTCGACGCACTCGGGCAGCGCCTGTCGTTCTTCTTCAACGCGCACAGCGACTTTCTCGAAGAAGTGGCCAAGTTCCGCGCGGCGCGCCGCCTCTGGGCGCGGCTGATGCGCGACCGCTTCGGCGCGACCCACCCGCGGGCGCAGCACCTGCGCTTCCATACGCAGACGGCGGGTTCGACGCTCACCGCCCAGCAGCCCCATAACAACATCGTCAGGGTGGCGCTGCAGGCGCTGGCGGCGGTACTGGGCGGCACGCAGTCGCTGCATACCAATGGACGGGACGAGGCGCTGGCTCTGCCGACCGAGGAATCGGCCCGTGTTGCGCTGCGCACGCAGCAGATCATCGCGGCCGAGACGGGCGTGGCCAACACGATCGACCCGTTCGCGGGCGCCTACGAGATCGAGCGACGGACCAACGCGATCGAAGAGGACGCTCGCGCGCTGCTCGATCGCATCGACGCCCTCGGCGGCACGCTGGCGGCGATCGACGCCGGGTTCATCCAGCGCCAGATCCAGGACTCGGCGTACAAGGCGCAGGTGCAGGTGGATGCGGGTGAGTCGGTGGTCGTCGGCGTGAATCGGTACCAGACGGACGAGCAGGCCCGGATCGAGGTGTTCGAACTCGATGCCGAGATCGAACGCCAGCAGGTGACACGCGTGCGCGAGATGCGACGGACGCGGAACGCGGGACGGTGGCAGGCGGCCCTGGCGGCCGTATCGTCGGCCGCGGCCGGCCGCGACAACCTGGTGCCACCCATCGTAGCGGCCGTCGAGGCCCAGGCCACGGTCGGCGAGATCGCCGACGCGCTGCGCGCCGTCTTCGGCGAGTATCGCGAGGCGGGGCTCGATGCCTGACCCACTGCTCTCGGTCGAGCGCCTGACCACGATCTTCGATGCGGGGAGTCGCTCCGTCGTGGCCGCAAACGAGGTGTCGTTCCATATCCAGCGAGGAGAAACGCTCGGCCTGGTCGGCGAATCGGGCAGCGGCAAGTCGGTGACCGCGTTCTCGATCATCCGGCTGGTGCAATTGCCGGGGCGCATCGCGGGCGGACGGGTGATGTTCCAGGGACGAGACCTGGTGTCGTTGCCAGAAGACGAAATCCGGAAGGTTCGAGGGGCAGGCATCGGATTCATCTTTCAAGAGCCGATGGCGGCCCTCAACCCCGTCATGCGGGTGGGCCACCACATCGCCGAGGCCTTGCGCGTCCACGGGCTGGCGGGCGGCGCCGAGGCGCGGGCCCGCGCCATCGACCTGCTCCGCGCGGTCCGCATCGTGGACGCCGAACGACGCGTCGACGACTACCCGCATCAGTTGTCGGGAGGGATGCGGCAGCGGGTGATGATCGCCATCGCGCTGGCCTGCCGCCCTCCGCTGGTCATCGCCGATGAACCCACCACGGCACTCGATGTCACCGTGCAGGCGCAGATTCTCGACCTGCTTCGCGACATGAAACAGGAATTCGGCATCAGTTTGCTGCTCATCACCCACGACCTGGGTGTGATCGCCGAAACGGCAGACCGCGTCGCCATCATGTACGCGGGACGAATCGTCGAGCAGGGCCCGGTGCGGGAGATCTTCCGCCACCCCGCGCACCCCTACACGCGCGGCCTGCTGGAGTCCATTCCTGGCGGCGCGGCCGGATCGCGGCTCAAGGCCATTGACGGCGCGGTGCCCAACCTGGCCTCCCTTCCACCGGGTTGTTCGTTCGGGCCGCGTTGTGCCAGGCACATGCCGCAGTGCGACCGCGCGTTTCCAGACGTCACCCACGTCGGGATCGACCACACGGTGCGCTGCTTCCTCCACTCGGTGACGCACCGAGGCGGCACCGCGGCAGCCGCGAGCGAAGGCGGGCCGCGTCCCGCGGGACCCGGAGCCTGATGCCGCTCGTCGACGTTCGCCACCTCGTCAAGCACTTCACCCGCGGCGGCGGGCTCTTCCGCCAGAAGTCCATCGTCCGCGCGGTGGACGACGTGAGCT
>JADZBZ010000345.1 GCA_020851835.1 Acidobacteriota bacterium | reverse complement strand
TGTGGCTGCCGAGCCAGCAGACCTACCGGGAGATCTCCTCCTGTTCGAACTGCGAGGGCTTTCAGGCCCGCCGGGCCAACATCAAGTTCCGGCCGGCGGGTACCGGCAAGGCCGAATTCGTCCATACCCTCAACGGGTCGGGCCTGGCCGTCGGGCGCACCTTGATTGCGGTGCTCGAGAACTACCAGCAGAAGGACGGCTCGGTGGTCATTCCCGAAGCGCTGCGCCCGCTCATGGGTGGCCGGGAGGTCATCGAGGCGGGGAAGCGCCTCTAGGCCGCGCGCCATGGGCTACGCTAGAGTCTGAGGTTCGAGCCTGGGGCCTGGAGCCCAGAGTCCTGTCGGAGGGATGGCCGAGCGGTCGATGGCGGTGGTCTTGAAAACCACTGAACCGGAAACGGTTCCGGGGGTTCGAATCCCTCTCCCTCCGCCACCCTCGCTGCTCTCGAGCGTCCTGGAGCAGCGATCGTGGCATCAGAGCCCGATGACGAGATCACCCATGTCCAATCTCTTTCCCATTGTCCTCTTCGTGGTCGCGCTGGCGGCGTGCGGCGGAGGCGGAGCTGCCCAGATGCCATTCCAGACGACCGACACGAAGACCGGCTCCGGCGCCGAGGCCACTTCCGGCCGCCGCGTCGTTGTCCATTACACGGGTTGGCTCTACGATGACAGCCACGCCGACAAGAAGGGGGTGAAGTTCGACAGCTCGAAGGACCGCAACGAGCCTTTCGAATTCTCGCTCGGGGCCGGCGAAGTCATTCGCGGCTGGGATGAAGGAGTGAAGGGCATGAAGGTGGGCGGCACGCGGGTGCTGACCATTCCGCCCGACATGGGCTATGGCGCTCGCGGCGCCGGCGGAGTCATCCCGCCCAACGCCACGCTGCTCTTCGAAGTCGAGCTGCTCGACGTGAAGTGATCTGCCGCCACTTCGGCGTATGCGGCGGATGCAGCCTGCCCGGCATGCCCTATGCGGCGCAGTTGGCGGCCAAGCAGGAGCGCATGCGCCAGTGGTTCCCGGCTGCGCGCTGCGCGCCGATCGTGGCGTCGCCGCGCGAGGCGGGGTTTCGCCAGAAGGTCTCCTTTGTCTTCACGCCCGATTCGGCCAGCCCGCGCATCGTAATGGGCCACTTTCGGGCGCAGTCGACGCGAGTCGTGCCCGTTGACGAGTGCCCCGTGCACAGCGACCGGGGCAATCGGCTCGCGTTCACCCTGCGCGACCGGCTCTCGGCCGGCCGCGTGCCCGCGGGCGTGCTGCGACACGTACTGGTGCGCACCACGGCCGACGAGGGCGAAGCGGCGCTGATGCTGGTGGTCACCGAGAACCACCTGTCGCTGCGCGCGCCCGTGCGGGCGCTGCTCGGCTCGCCAGAGGCGCCCGATGGCTGCTTCATCAACATCCACGATCGACCAGGGCCCCAGATGGTCGGCCCCAGGACCATTCGCATCGCGGGACGCAGCCACGTGCGCGAGCAGATGCTCGGCACGTCGTTCCTGATCTCTCCCACCGCGTTCTTCCAGACCAATGTCGGGGCGGCGCGCGGGCTGCTTCAAATCGTGCTCGACGAGGTGGGCGCGGCGGGACGCGTGCTCGATCTCTACAGCGGCGTCGGCCTGTTCGCCATTCCCCTGGCACGCCAGGGAGCCCAGGTCGTCGCCGTCGAGGAAAATCGTCAGGCGGTCGACGACTGTCACGCCAATCTCCGGTTCAATCGGGTGCGCGACCGAGCCGTGCGGCTCGTGGCCTCGTGCACCGAGAGGGTGCTGAGCGGGCCGATGCGGGAATCGTTCGACGTCGTCGTGCTCGATCCGCCCCGGCTGGGCTGCCCCGACCGCGTGATTGACGCCGTCACGGCCCTCCGCGCTTCCCGGCTTGTCTACGTCTCGTGCAATCCCGAACGCCTGGCCCGGGAAACACCCCGATTCGCCAGGGCCGGGTATCGCCTGGCGCGGATCCGGCCGGTGGACATGTTCCCGCACACCGAGCACGTCGAGGCGGTCGCCGTGTTCGAGCCGTCACCGACCGGGAAGAGGACCCGATGACGACACCAGCGAGCCCACCGCCTCGCCCGGCGTCCACCGTTGTGGTGCTGCGGCCGCGCGCGGCCGCGTCGTTCGAGGTGCTGCTCGTGAAGCGGAACGACCGCGTGGCGTTCATGGCCGGCGCCTACGTGTTTCCGGGCGGCTGCGTGGACGAGGCGGATCGGGTCGCGGCTGTCGCCGCGCGGTTTCTCGGTGAGCCGCCGCGCTTTGCCGATCTCTCGCCCGCCGAAGAGCTGCCCTACCGTCTCGCCGCCGGACGCGAACTGGAAGAAGAAGCCGGGGTACGCGTCGGCGTGGACGACCTCATCCCCGTGGCGCACTGGGTGACGCCGGCCAACGAGCCGCGCCGCTACGACACGCGGTTCTTTCTGACGCTGATGCCCGAGGGGCAGGAGGCCCGCCACGACGGGGGCGAAACGACCGATCTGGCCTGGGAGCATCCGCGCGACGCGACCGCCCGCTGCCGGCGCGGAGACATCATGCTGCCGCCCCCCACCTGGACCACCCTGCGCCAGCTCGAGCGCCATCCGACGCTGGCCGATGTGCTGGCGTGGGCGCGGCGCGCGCCGATCCGTCGTGTCCGGCCGACGCTGGTGGCCGGGCCCGGCCCGACCGTGCTGACGCTGCCCGGCGATCCGTTGAACCCTGTCACGGACGGAGGGGATATCCCCGAGGAAACCCGCTTCGTCCTGCACGAAGGCCGTGGATGGCTGCCGAGCTGACCCTGATCGCCCTCATCGACCAGCTCGTGGCGCTCTTCAACCGCCAGAGTCTCGATCTGCCCGACGGTCTCTTCGATCGGCACAGCCACCTGCGGCTCAACGGCACGCCGTTCGAGCATATGCTCGGCCGGCCGCCGGGCGATCCGCTGGTGCTGCTGATGACGCGGGGGCCGGCCGGTTATCGCTTTGCCGTCAAGGCCCTCCAGCACGCGGTGCCGGACGCGCACGTGGAGCGCGGCGAAGTCGAGCCGGGCCCGGATACCTGCCAGGCCGCCTGGACCGTGCCGCTCTGGCTGTCGGGCCATCTGCGGAGCATTGGCGAACCGGTCGACGCCGTGCTGCGGGTCCGGGTGGTGGTCAGCTCCGGGGGCTCGCTCGCACAGGCCGATGTTGCGATTGACGAGGCGCCGCTTCGCCGCCTGCGCGAGGCCCGCCTGCGCGAGTAGCGCCTCGCCTGCCGGGCACAAGGGCCGGCGTCGCTCCCGCCGTGGGCCTTCGCCTACGCGTCGGTCGACGCGCCGGGTTCGCCGAGCGCCGACTCGACGAACTGCGCCTCGGGGACGGCGCCGAGAATCTCGATGCTCTCGTTCACGATGGTCTTCGGCACGCCCGTCACGTGGTAGCGCCGCGACAGGTCCATGAACTGGGTGGCTTCGACGGCCGTGGCCGTGATGTGCGGATTGCTGAAGGCCAGCTTCTGTGCGAGGACGACCGCCCTCGGGCAGTGGGGTCAGGTGGGTGTGGAGAACACCTTGATGTCGACGGGCGAGGTGACCTTGTCGAGCTTCGCCACGGTGGCATCCTCGAGCTCGGCCTTGCCGGTGCCGGCCAGCAGAATCGCCTCGACCAGAGGCACGAACTCGTAACCCGTCGGTGCGCCCAGGAATCGCATCCGCGTGTCGGCCCCGTCCCGCAGCACGACGATGGCGGGCTCGCGCTCGACGCCGTATCTTGTCCGATCCTCCGTGTCGAGGACGAAGTTCTTCTCGACGACCGCGATCTTGTCGTTCAGCAAGGCGAGCTCGTCGAGCACCTGCTTGGCGATGGGACCACCTTCGGATCCGCCGATGGTCTGCGTGAAGAGCAACAGGGACACCGGCGTGTCGATGGCGGCCAGATGTTCCTTGAGGGCGGCCTCGTCGGAGGCAGAGAGTAAAGCCATCTGTCGATTATAGGCCGCTCACGTACGGCCGGCTCAGAACTTGAAAAGGTCGTCGAAGGCCTTGCGCGCGGAGGAGGCCGGCGCTCCTGCCTGCGCGCCGCCCTGAGGCGCCGGGCCGCCGGCGGCGCTGGTCTCGCGTTCCCAACCGGTGCGCGCCTCGAAAAACGCGCAGTCGTTGGTCACGTCCTTGGGCGAGACGCGCGCGGTGAGCGGCCTGGCACACTCGAAGCGGGCGGCGGGGTCGAAGTTCGTGCACTGCACGCAGGAGCGCAGCGCCTGCTGACACTTCGGGCAGGTGCTCGTCGAGAGGATCTGGGGATTGACGACGGTGCCGCAGCGGGCGCAGCGGGCCACCTCGCGGTAGCCCATCATGCGTGGGTTCTTCGCGCCCTCCGACGAGATACGGCGGGCGCCGGCCGGCGCACCCGGTTCGCGTTCGGGTCTGGGCCCGGCGGGCGCGGGCCGCGGCGGGCGTTCTTCGCTCTGATAGCCGCGTTGCCGGTACTTCCGGTCGCTCACCTACGCGTCACCTTTGTGATGCATCGTCTCTATCTCCGACTGCGGCACCAGGAAATTTGCTCCGCGTGAGTCGCTTCATGGGGCAGACTCTAGCAAAGAACCAGTGGCGGAAGGGGCTGCAACGAGGGGAAACTGCCGGAGGCTGCTGCCCCACAGTCGGTCGGCACGACCGTTATGCGACCAGCAGCATGAGTTTGTCAAGTCGACTCTCTTGGAGAGATGGCTGGGGACGTCCTGCGGCACGAAGGAGCAATCGAATGCGCGGTTACGGTCGGGTCGGCCTATTTCTGACACTGGGGATCCTGCTGGCCGCGGCCGCGGTGGCACAGCCGCGACCGCTCACCTTCGTGGACGCGATGTCGCTGCCGGGCCTCCAGGATCCCCAGTTGTCGCCGGACGGGTCCCAGGTGCTCTTCGTGATGGACAAACCCGACTGGAAGGCGAATCGGCGCATCGGCCACGTCTACCGCATCGGCGTAGACGGGACCGGCCAGGCGCAACTCACCTTCGGCGAGCGCGGCGAGTCGAGCCCGCGATGGTCACCCGACGGCGGTGCCGTGGCGTTTCTGGCGCGCCGCGAGCCCGACACGCAGAACCAGGTGTACCTGCTGCACCTGTCCGGAGGCGAGGCGCGCAAGCTCACCGACCATCCGACGGCGCCCGAATCAATCGCCTGGTCGCCCGACGGATCGTGCCTCTATTTCCTGGCCTCCGACGCCCCGTCGCCCGAGGCGCGGAAGAAGGCTCGCCTGCAGGACGATGTGTATGCGTTCGAGGAGACGAACTTCACACAGCGGCACCTGTGGAGCGTCGACAGGAAGGGGAAGACCACGCGTCTGACCGACGGCGACTATTCGATCGTGCAGTACGCCGTGTCACCGGACGGTTCGCGGTTCGTCGTGTCGAGGGCGCCGTCGCCCCTGCTCGAGTTCTCGCATCTGGCGGAAATCTGGACCCTGGACGCTGACGGCGCGAACCTGCGGCAGCTCACCTCGCAGAACCGCGTGAGCGAAGGCAGCCTCGACGTCTCGCCCGACAACACGCAGGTGCTGTTCCGCGCCGGCGCGAGCGAGGACATGGAGGGGTATCACAACGGCAAGGTGTTCGTGCTGCCCATGGCCGGCGGCCGTCCACGGCTGGTGACGCCGCCCGAGGCCGCCTTCGACGTCTCGAGCGCCGAGTGGTCCCGTGACGGGCGGGCCATCTACTTCGTGGCCAACCTCGGCGTACACGACGAGATCTTCCGCCTCGATCCCGCCTCGCGCACGGCGAGGGCGCTGACCGAGGGCGAGCACAGCCTCGCCCAGTGGCGCTACGCGGAGCGATCGGATCGGTTCGTGTTCGTGCGCCAGTCGCCCGACTATCCGGGCGAGGTGCACGTGGCCGATGTTTCGGGCGCGCTCACGCGCGTGACGCGGGTATTCGCGGATCTGTCGTCGCGTTTCCAGATCGCGCGCCAGGAACGCCTTACGTGGAAGGGCGCCGATGGGCAGACCGTTGAAGGCCTGCTGTACTACCCGGTCGGGTACCGGGCCGGCCAGCGTTATCCCCTCATCGTCGCCACGCACGGCGGACCCGCGTCGTCGGACCAGTTCGCCTTCGGGCACGACGCGCAAGTGTATGCGGGCAAAGGCTATGCGGTGCTCAAGCCGAACTACCGCGGCAGCACCGGTTACGGCGACGCGTTCCTGCGGGAGATGTCGAAGGGGTACTTCAAGCAGGCGCATCTCGACGTGCTGGCGGGCACCGACGCGGCGATCGCGAAAGGCGTTGCCGACGCGGACAAGCTCGTAAAGATGGGATGGAGCGCCGGCGGCCACATGACGAACAAGATCATCACCTTCACCGATCGCTTCAAGGCGGCGAGCAGTGGCGCGGGCGCAGCGAACTGGATCTCGATGTACGCGCAGTCGGACAACCGCGAGTTCCGCACGCCGTGGTTCGGCGGCACGCCGTGGGGAGCCGACGCGCCGATCGACGTGTACTGGAATCACTCTCCGCTCAAGGACGTCGCGCGCGTGAAGACACCCACGCTGTTCCTGGTCGGCGAAGAGGATCCGCGCGTGCCGATGCCGCAGTCGGTCGAGATGTTCCGCGCCCTGCGCAGCAACGGCGTGCCGACGCACCTGTACGTGGCCCCGCGCGAGGGGCACGGCTGGACCGAACTCAGCCATCGGCTCTTCAAGCTGCAAATCGAGATGGAGTGGTTCGAGAAGTGGGTGCACGGCCGAACCTACCAGTGGGAAACGCGTCCGGGTGACACGCCCGAGGATGCGCAGAAGCCCACGGCTCAGGTCCAGCTCAACCATTAAAGAGAACGGTTTGTGGTAACGTCATTCGTCCAAAAGCACGCCTTCGTGTGGCGACGTGGCTTTCGACAGACCCATGTGCCATTCGGAGGCGTTTCTGCCTGCGCTGAACTCCACGGGCTCGTGAATGATCCGGGTTGATCCTGGCTTGGCCACGGGGGCCAAGAAGGGCCCAAAGTGCGGTAGAGTGCTGCGGTTTTCCTGTGCGGGGAGTGTATAGCGGACATGCAGGTATTCTCGAAGAGCGCCAACTACTGGTCGCGGGGCAGCATCATCGCCGGATTGTTCGTCGTGGCCAGCCTGGTGTGGATGGTTCTCACCCTCCAGCGGTCCGACTTCGTCACCTCGGCCAACCAGTTCATCGAGCAGCCGGTGCAGTTCAGCCACCAGCACCACGTAGGCGGCATCGGCATCGACTGCCGCTACTGCCACACCTCGGTGGAAGTTGCCGCCTCGGCCGGAATCCCGCCCACCAAGACGTGCATCAACTGCCACTCGCAGATCTGGTCCACCAGCCCCTATCTGGAACCGGTGCGCGCCAGTTTCCGAGAGGACAAGCCCCTCCAGTGGATCCGCGTCCACGACCTGCCCGACTTCGTCTACTTCAACCACAGCATCCACGTGAAGCAGGGCGTCGGGTGCGAAACCTGTCACGGCCGCGTCGATCGCATGCCGTTGATGTTCCAGAAGTCGTCGCTGCAGATGGAGTGGTGTCTCGATTGCCACCGCGACCCCACCCGCTATCTGCGCCCGCGCGATCAGATCACGACGATGGGCTATCAGCCGGCGGTGGCGCAGGCCGTCCTCGGCCCGCAGCTCGCGCAGGAATACAACATCGCTGGTGTCGAGCACTTGACCAGCTGCTCGGTGTGCCACCGCTAGGCGGCCCGGCGATGAAGGGCACGAAGGACGACATGAGCGCAGAGTCCCTGGACATCAAGGTCATCCGCGAACGGCTCGAGCGGGCCGGCGGCCCGCAGTTCTGGCGCAGTCTCGAGTCGGTCGCCGACACGCCGGCGTTCCAGGAGTTTCTCCACCGCGAGTTCCCGGTCAACGCGTCCGAGTGGACCGATCCGGTCGGCCGCCGCTCGTTCCTCAAGCTGATGAGCGCCTCGATGGCGCTGGCCGGCGCCGCCGCCTGCACCGTGCAGCCGACCGAGCTCATCGTCCCCTACGTGCGGCAGCCCGAGGAGATCGTCCCTGGCAAGCCGCTCTACTTCGCCACGGCCATGACGCTGGGCGGGGTGGCCACGGGCCTGCTGGTCGAAAGCCACATGGGCCGCCCCACGAAGGTGGAAGGCAACAGCGATCACCCGGGCAGCCTCGGCGCGACCGACCTGTTCGCGCAAGGGTCGGTGCTGAGCCTCTACGACCCGGACCGGTCGCAGTCGCTGCTGCAACTCGGCGAAATTCGTCCCTGGAGCACGTTTGTCACCGCCGTGAAGTCCGCGATCTCGGGACAGGCCCCCAGCAAGGGCGCCGGGCTGCGGATTCTCACCGAGACGGTGGCGTCCCCGACGCTGGCAGCGCAGATCCAGCAGGTGCTGGCGCAGTACCCCGAAGGGAAATGGATCCAGTGGGACGCCCTGCCGCGCGACAACGCACGCGCCGGAGCCCGCCTGGCCTTCGGCGAGGACGTGGAGCCGTTGGGCGACTTCGCCAAGGCCGACATCGTGGTCTCGCTCGACGCCGATTTCCTGGCCTCCGAGGGCCCGGCGAACCTGCGCGCGGCTCGGCAGTTCGCCTCGCGCCGCCGGGTCGAAGGCACGGGCGATGGGCTCAACCGCCTCTACGTGGCTGAAGCCGCCTACTCGGTGACCGGCGCCAAGGCGGATCACCGCCTGCCGATGAAGTCGAGCGAGGTCGAGGCGTTCGCCCGGGCGCTGGCCGCGCGCGTGGGCGTCAGCGGTGTCGGAGGCACGGCGCCCTCGGGCCGCGAAGCGGGGGTCGAGGCCATCGCCGCAGACCTGGCGGCCCATCGCGGCCGGGGCCTGGTCGTCGTGGGCGATGCGCAGCCGCCGGCCGTGCACGCGCTGGCGCACGCGATGAACGAGGCGCTCGGCAATGTCGGGCAGACCGTGACTTACCTGCCGACACCAGAGCTGGTGCCCAGCGACCAGCTGGCCGACCTGCGCCAGTTGGCCAGCGACATGGACGCTGGCCGGGTCCAGGTGCTGATGGTGCTTGGCGAATCGAACGCCGTGCTGAGCGCGCCGGCCGATCTCAACCTGGCCGACGCCATGGGAAAGGTGCCGCTGCGGCTGCACTCGGGCCTGTTCGTGGACGAAACCGCGGCGCTCTGCCACTGGCACGTGCCGGCGGCCCACTATCTCGAGGCGTGGAGCGACGCGCGCACCATCGACGGCACCGTGACGATTGTGCAGCCCCTGATTCAGCCTCTTTACGGCGGCAAGTCGGCGCACGAGGTCGTCGCGACGCTCACCGACACGCCCGAGCGCAGCGGCTACGATCTGGTGCGCGAGTTCTGGATGGCCCAGCCGCAGGGCAGCGCCGCTCCGGCGGCCTTCGAGACGGCCTGGCGCCGCTGGCTCCACGACGGCCTGGTGGCCGGCACGGCACAATCTCCGAAGATGGTGGCGGTGGCGGCCGATCTGGCCTCCAGGCTGCCGGCGGGGACCGCCGTCGCCGGTGTCGAGGTGAATTTCCGCCGCGATCCCACGGTGTACGACGGCCGGTTCGCCAACAACGGCTGGCTGCAGGAAACGCCGAAGCCCATGAGCAAGCTCACGTGGGACAACGCGGCCCTGGTGGGGCCCGCGACGGCCGAGCGCCTGGGCGTGGGGAACGGCGACATTCTCGCGGTCAGGCACGACGGTCGCCTGCTGCGCGTGCCCGCGTGGATCTCGCCGGGCCACGCGCCCGACACGGTTTCCATCAGCGTGGGCTACGGCCGCTCGCGGGCGGGTCGGGTGGGGAACGGCACCGGGTTCAACGCCTACGCTCTGCGAGGATCGGGGTCCGTGTGGTACGGCGCGGCCGAGGCGGCGCCGACCGGCGACGACTATCAACTCGTGAGCACGCAGGATCACTGGTCCATCGAGGGCCGCAACACCCTGCGGTCGGCCCATCTCGAGGAGTTCAAGGCGAACCCGACCTTCGCCCGCGAGATGGAGCACCTGAAGCTCGATCAGGGCATCACCCTGATGCCCCATCACGAGTACGCCGGACACAAGTGGGGCATGGCCATCGACCTCAACACCTGCACCGGATGCGGCGCGTGCATGGTGGCGTGCGTGGCCGAGAACAACATCCCCGTGGTCGGCAAGGAGCAGGTGGCCACGAATCGCGAGATGCACTGGCTCCGCGTGGATCGCTACTACGTGGGTGGCCTGGACAATCCGGACGCCTACTTCCAGCCGGTGCCCTGCCAGCAGTGCGAGAACGCGCCCTGCGAGGTGGTCTGTCCGGTCGCGGCGACCGTGCACAGCGATGAAGGCCTGAACGACATGGTCTACAACCGCTGTGTGGGCACGCGGTACTGCTCGAACAACTGCCCGTACAAGGTGCGCCGGTTCAACTTCCTGCTCTACCAGGACTGGACCACGCCGCAGTTCAAGCTGCAGCGTAACCCCGACGTCACCGTGCGGAGCCGCGGCGTGATGGAGAAGTGCACCTACTGCGTGCAGCGCATCAACGCTGCGCGCATCCAGGCCAAGCGCGAGGAGCGCGAAATCCGCGACGGTGAGGTCGTGACGGCCTGCCAGGCGGTCTGCCCGACCGAGGCCATCGTGTTCGGGAACCTCAACGATCCGAACAGCCGGGTGGCGAAGCTCAAGGCCGGCCCGCTGAACTACGCGATGCTGGCGGAGCTCAACATACGGCCGCGCACGACCTATCTGGCGGCGGTCCGCAACCCGAACGCGGCGCTGCCCTCGCCACCGGGCGTCGGGGGACACGAAGCGGCGACGGGGCACGACACGGCGAGCGAACACTGATGGCGAACAACGTCCACGCACAGGCTACGTCCACGGCGGTCCTCGACGTCCCGGTCATCGCACCGGGGCACGACTTCGAGACGGTCACCGAATCGGTTGCCCAGATCCCGCTGGCGAGGCGCACGCCGCTCGGCTGGGTCTTCGGCTTCCTCATCGGCTTGTCGCTCCTGATGCTGCTGCAGGTGTCGCTGGGCTACCTGGTGCTGAAGGGCATCGGTATCTGGGGCACCAATATCCCGGTCGGCTGGGCCTTTCCGATCGTGAATTTCGTCTGGTGGATCGGCATCGGCCACGCCGGCACGCTCATCTCGGCGATTCTGATGCTCTTCAGGCAGCAGTGGCGCATGTCCATCAGCCGGTTCGCCGAGGCCATGACCATCTTCGCGGTGGCGTGTGCGGCGATCTTTCCGGTGTTCCACACGGGCCGGCCGTGGCTTGCCGCCTACTGGCTCTTCCCGTACCCGAACACGATGGCCCTGTGGCCGCAGTTCCGCAGTCCGCTCATCTGGGACGTGTTCGCCGTCTCGACGTACGCGACGGTGTCGATCGTGTTCTGGTACGTGGGCCTGGTCCCCGACCTGGCAACGATGCGCGACCGGGCGGCGTCGCTGTTCAAGAAGCGCATCTTCGGCATGCTGTCGCTCGGGTGGCGCGGCTCGGCGCGGCACTGGCACCGCTACGAGGTGGCATCGCTCATTCTCGCGGGCCTGTCGACGCCCCTGGTGCTCTCGGTCCACACGGTGGTGAGCTTCGACTTCGCCGTGTCGGTGATGCCGGGCTGGCACGCCACGATCTTCCCGCCCTATTTCGTGGCCGGCGCCATCTACTCGGGCTTCGCGATGGTGCTCACCTTGGCCATTCCCATCCGTGCCGCCTACAACCTGGAAGGCCTGATCACGATGCGCCACATCGACAACATGGCCAAGGTCATGCTGGCGACGGGGCTGATGGTGGGCTACGGTTACACCATGGAGGCGTTCTTCGGCTGGTACAGCGGCAGTTTCTACGAGCGGGCGATGATGTGGAACCGCATGTTCGGGCCCTACGCCTGGTCGTACTGGATGCTCATCAGCATCAATATCGGGCTGGTGCAGCTGCTCTGGCTCCGCCGGGTGCGCGAGAACACGAAACTGCTCTTCGTGATGGCCCTCGTCATCAACCTCGGCATGTGGCTCGAGCGCTTCGTCATCGTCGTCACGACGCTCGCGCGCGACTTCATCCCCTCGTCGTGGGGGATGTACACGCCGACCCGGTGGGACTTTGCGACCTACTTCGGCACCATCGGCCTGTTCCTCACGCTGTTCTTCCTCTTCATCAGGTTCCTCCCGATGATTGCGATGTTCGAGGTGCGGACGCTGCTGCCGCAGGCGAAGGTCAAGGCAGAACACGGACACTAATCCCCGGGGCCGCAGATGACGCAGATGGTTTGGTGCTATGGCACACGCAGCTGAACACGAGAATCCGCTCTACGGGGTGATGGCCGAGTACGACTCGGTGCAGGCGCTGGTGGAAGCGTCCCGGCACGCGGTAGCCCATGGCTACTCGGTGCTCGAGGCCTACTCGCCGATCCCGATCGAGGAGCTCAACGACATCATTCACCGGAAGCGGACGAAGCTGTCGCGCATCATCCTGGCGGGCGGGCTCGCCGGCCTGGCAACCGGGTTCGCCATGCAGTACTGGATGTCGGCGGTCGACTACCCGATGAACGTCGGTGGCCGGCCGTACGCGACGTGGACGGCGTTTGTCGTGCCGTCCTTCGAGCTCACGATTCTGTTTTCCTCGCTGGCCGCGGCGGTCGGCATGTTCCTGCTCAACGGCCTGCCGCAGCCCTACCACCCGGTGTTCAACGTGGAGCGGTTCTCGCTGGCCAGCTCCGACAAGTTCTTCCTGGTGATTGAGTCCGCCGATCCCCGCTTCGACAAGGCCGAGACCACGCGGTTCCTCGAGGGGCAGGGCGCGAAGGGAGTGTACGACGTTGCGGCGTGAGGTTTTCGTCGTCGTGCTGCTCGCGCTCGGCGCGGCAGCGTGTCGCCAGGACATGCACAACGGTCCGCGGTACAAGGCGTTCGCGGCCAGCGACTTCTTCGCCGACGGCCGCTCGTCGCGTAACCTGCCGACGGGGACGGTCGCGCGCGGCTGGCTGCGGGAAGACGAGGCGCTCTACACGGGTCGGGCGAACGGCGAGCTGGT
>JADZBZ010000344.1 GCA_020851835.1 Acidobacteriota bacterium | reverse complement strand
TGAGTGCCGATGATAGCAGCAGGGTTCCTGCCGGAATGTCCGGCCGCGTGGCACCGCGGCGTGTACGCGCTGGTGTCGTTGGGCTGGTGGCCCGACATCCCGGCCATCGGCCTGCTTCCCCCGCTGGTCTGGATGGCGCTGCCGGCGGCGGTCGTCACGGTGGCCGCCGTCGTGACCGCCGCGTGGTCGAAGCCGCGCGCCATCGCGCTCGTCGTGGGGCTGTCGACGTTTGTCCATCCCTGGCTACCCGTCGCGCTCGTCCCCCTCGTCGCCGCCGCCACGCCGTGGCGCGGCTGGCGACCCTGGCGCTTGCCCCTCGCTGTCGCCGCCGCCCTCACGGCGGCGGCCGTGCTGCTGACTCCCGCGTGCGGCGAGGCGGGCCCGGCCGTCGCGTGGACCGACCTCGTGCGGCCGATCCTCGGCGGGCTCGGTCTCGCCGGGGCGGCGCTGGTGGCTCTGGACCTCGCGTTCGTCCGTCGGCGACCCGCGCAGGCGGCGACCCTGGCCGTCGCCATCGTGTCCCTCGGTCTAGCCGTGAGCGGGTGGATGGACGGCGCCACGGCGGCGGGCGCCGCTCTCGCCGCGTTCTGGGTCCGGGCGGCTGCGGGCGGCCTCCAGGTTCTGCGATGGCAGACTACGACCGCCTCGCGGCTCGGCGCCGGGCTGCTGCTGGTGCTGGTGCCAATCCTCGCGGCGGCGCCGGTCATCCGCGTGTCGCGGACCGCCGAGGATCCGGCCACCGGCGAGGTCTGGCACGCCCTCGACGCCCTGGAGATGCCGGCCGCCATTGCCATGACCGGAGGGCGCGCGGATGTCGCCGTCGTGATCTGGCAGGCGGGCCGCCACGCGCGCGCGGGTGCGGTGTCGTTGATCACGCCGCCAGACGCCGACTCCGGCGTGCCCGTCGGGCGAGCGGTGTACGCCTGGCGGCAGACCGCGGTTGGGATGCGCAGGCGCGGATTCATCATGGGAGCACTGGCGAAAGGAGACGGCGCGGCGGCCCTGTCGCGCGTGCTCGACGAGGTGCCCTGCGCGATGCTCACGACCGACTGGATCGACATCCACGAGCAGGCCTCCAGCGGGCAGCTGACTGGCGTGTTCTCCCGGGTGGCGCCCCTGCGCGGTGCGCTGCTCTATGTCGCCAGTGCCACCCCGCTCGCGCCGCGGTCCGTTGGCTGGCCGCCGGAAGCGGCGGCCGGTTTCGAGGCGCGTTTCTTCGACCGCCAGTCACCGGACGGCACCGCCGCCCTGGCCGAAGCCACCTCGCGCGATGCGCTCGACCCGGCTGTCTTCGGCCAAGCGCGCTACGTCGTGCGGGTGCGCGCCGACCGGCGCGCCACCGCGCCAGAGGCCCTGGCCATCGCGCTGGGCGGCGTACCCGACGTGGCCCGCGCCCGGCGGTACGCGGCCGATGACGAGCTCGAGGAACGCCTGCCCGCGATGTGCCGCGACACCTCGGGAATGGTAGTGACCTCGTTCGAGGGCGCGGCGCCGGTGGCGGACCTCGACATCACGTCGCCTCAGGTGGCCGGACGCGGCTGGCTCGCGTTCGAATCGGCCGGGGACGATCGTGCACGCTGGACCTCCTCCGACGCCGACCTCTTCTTCATCGCGGGAGAGGCTCGGCCCTTGCGCCTCGAGATTGAGGCAGACCCGGCCACGGGCGACTGGGCTTCGGCCGCGATGCGCGTGAGGTTGAACGGGTTCGACGCCGGCTGCCTCGAGGGCGTCCCGCCGTGCGATTGGCTGCTGGGCGCCGAAGAAATGCGGCGCGGCCTGAACGTGGTG
The DNA here is from genome assembly GCA_020851835.1 of Acidobacteriota bacterium. Lineage (GTDB taxonomy): Bacteria > Acidobacteriota > Vicinamibacteria > Vicinamibacterales > UBA2999 > VFZN01. The sequence continues at coordinate 2,787 of JADZBZ010000344.1, read as the reverse complement.
ACGCTGCACGCCGAGGCAGGGCCGGCCGAGGCCGGCGAGGCTCCGCGAGGGCTGCTGGTGCGACGGGCGCGGCTGGTCGCCCTTCGCGTCGCCCGCTAGCCCATGGCCGACCGACTACAAGGTCCGGCCGAAGCCGAGGTGCCGATCGTCGGCCGTGGTCTCACCGAGCAGGTGGCGCAGCAGCACCCGGCTGGCCAGAAACGCTTTCGCCGGGTCGTGTGACGTGCCAAGGGCGAACAACTGGTGCGGGAAATTTCGGTGCGGACCAGCATACAGCCCGCCGTCGCCGCTGTGCGCGAGGGGCATCGACCATCCGTAGGCCGGCAAGACGCCGGAGATGGCCGGATACAGGCGCGTCAGCTCGTACATCAGCTGCCCCGTGCGCTGGACGTGGTAGCGATCCCGTTGACGCTCCGGCGGACGTAGGCCGTCGGCGCCAGATACGACCACCGCGTGGTCGGCCGTCCAGCGGATGACGTGCGGCGGCTGCTCCGTATCGGTCACCACGCAGGCGCGCGGGCCGATGGCCTTGCGCACCGGCACGGGGAGCGCCGCGCTCATCACGAGCGCCCGCTGCTCGAACCGGAAGTGCCGCTTCAACGCCTTCACCAGCTCGGTGGGCTCGCCCGTGCAGTGCACGACGTGGGCGGCGACGATGGAGCCGCGGCCGGTGACGACGGTGGCAACCTTGCGGTCGAAGTCGATGCGGGTGACGGGCGACCGTTCGAAGACGGCCGCGCCGCGTCTGGCCGCCGCCGCCATGAAACCCAGCACGAGCTTGTACGGGTCGCAGACACCCCACGTCGCCATCTGCACACCGCCCTCGGTGCCGTCCACGCCGGTTGCCGACAACACCGCCGCGGGTTTCCGCCAGCTGGCCTCGAGGCCTGCACCGCTCCGCTCGTCGGCGTCCTTGCGCAGAGCCTTGACGGGCGTGCCCCCGGGCGCCAGGCGCACGGCGGGTTGGGTATCGACCCCGGCCCTGATGCCGAGGCGCTTGACCGTGGCGACCAGTTCCTTCGCGGCGCGCCGCGTCTGGTCGAAGTGGATGCGTGCCGCCTTTCGGCCAACCGCCGCCTCGAAGTTGCGGAAGGAGGCCGAGGCTTCACCGGCGAATACGCCGGAGGCGTGTCCGCTGCCCCCGCTGCCGATGCGGTCGGCCTCGAGCAGCACTGGTTTCAGCCCGGCCACCGCGCAGGCGTAGGCCGTCATCGCGCCGGCCAGGCCGCCACCGACGATGACGACCCGGGACTTGCCGTCACCCGCAAACACGGGATGGGACGGCCGCTTCTTGGCGGGCACGCCCTCCATCCACGGAGAGCGCCCGTATCGGGTGGCTGGCACGGGGGCATCTTACCCGAGTGCCGGATGCGCTCCGCCCGCCGCCCGGCCCCGCACGCGGCGCTAGCGCCGCTCCTTCTCGATCAACTTCCGCTTTCGCTCTGCCCCCCAGCGGTAGCCGCCGACGCGGCCGTCCTGCGGCACCACCCGATGGCAGGGCACGACCAGGCACACCGGATTGGTCGCGCAGGCGCGGGCCACCGCCCGGGCGGCGCGGGGTTGGCCGATGCGCCGGGCCACCTCGCCGTACGGCCGGGTTTCGCCGTAGGGGATGGACTGCAGCGCCCGCCACACCTTCCACTGGAACGCCGTGGCGCGGACGTCGATGGGCAGGTCCAGCGCAGGCAACTCGCCCTTCAGGTGCTGGAGGATGGCGCGTACCCACTCAGCACGCGCCCGGCCCCCAAGCTCGATGACGGCGGCGCGGTACTCCTGCTTCAGGTCTTGCGCGAGTCGATCGTCCGAATCCCCGAGCTTGACCGAGCACACACCCGCGGCCGTCGTGGCGACGAGGAGACGGCCGAACGGGCTCGGCACAATCGAGTAGGCCAGGTGCATGCCGGCGCCGCCGCGGCGATAGGCCGACGGCGTCATGCCTGCGAGCGCGGCGCTTTCGTAGACGCGGCTTGGCGATCCGTAGCCCGCTTCGTAGATGGCGGTGGTGACGTCGGCGCCGCTTCGGAGGTTGGCCTTGAGCCGCGTGGCGCGGCACGCCGCCTGGTACTCGCGCGGGGACACACCCACCAGAGCCTTGAAGCGCCGCTGCAGATGGTGCGGGCTCATGGCGGCGAGCCGTCCGAGCCGGGCGAGGGTAATGGACTCGTCGGCGTGCGCGGCCAGGAAAGCGGACACACGGCGGACGGCGTCCATCCCTGGCACGCCGGCGTCCACCTGATCCGGTTGGCAGCGCTTGCACGGGCGGAAGCCGGCCTCGCGGGCGCCGGCGCCCGTGTCGAAGAAACGAGCCCGGTCGGCGCGTGGCCGCCGGCTGGGGCAGCTCGGGCGGCAGTAGACACCCGTGGAGGTGACGCCGTAGACGAATCCGCCATCGGCGGTCGCGTCGCGCATGGCAACGGCACGCCAGCGGGGGTCGAGGCCGCCCTGCGCCGGGGGCGGGGCGTGGGCGCGGCGGGTGGAGGTCACCAGTTCATGCTGCATCATGACAGCCACGGTACGCCACCAGGGACCGCGCCGGCGATCCGCGGCTTGCGGTGTCATCTGCAACGGCAGCCCGAGGGTCGGCAGCCGAGCGCGGGCGGGCGGGATGAAGGGGATAATCGACACCATGCGGTCGCTGCTGCGCGGCATCCTGATCTTCTTCGTGCTCCTCGCGGTGGCGGCCCTGGCCGGCGGCGTCTACCTCCGCTCGGAGCTTCGGGCGAGCCTGCCCCAGCTCGACGGCACGCGCACCCTGCCAGGATTGAGCGCGCCGGTGAGGGTGGCGCG
>JADZBZ010000343.1 GCA_020851835.1 Acidobacteriota bacterium | reverse complement strand
GTGCCCTTGAACTCCTCGAAGATGACCTCGTCCATGCGCGAGCCGGTATCGACCAGCGCCGTGGCCACGATGGTGAGCGAGCCGCCCTGTTCGATGTTGCGCGCGGCGCCGAAGAAGCGCTTGGGCCGCTGCAGGGCGTTGCTGTCCACGCCGCCCGAGAGGATCTTGCCCGAGGTGGGTGCGACGGTGTTGTAGGCGCGGGCCAGGCGCGTAATCGAGTCGAGCAGGATCACGACGTCTTTGCGGTGCTCCACCAGGCGCTTGGCCTTCTCGATGACCATCTCGGCCACCTGGACGTGGCGCTGCGCGGGTTCGTCGAACGTGGACGCGATGACTTCACCCCGCACCGAGCGCTGCATGTCGGTGACCTCCTCAGGCCGCTCGTCGATGAGCAGCACGATGAGGTACACCTCCGGGTGGTTGGTCGTGATCGCATTGGCCATCGCCTGCATCAGCATGGTCTTGCCGGTGCGCGGCGGCGAGACGATCAGACCGCGCTGGCCCTTGCCGAGCGGTGTCATCATGTCCATGACGCGGGTGGACAGGTTCTCCGGATCGGCCTCGAGCCGGATGTGTTCCTGCGGGTAGAGCGCCGTCAGATTCTCGAAGAACACGCGCTCGCGTCCGCGCAGCGGGGGCTCGAAGTTGACGGCCTCCACCTTGATGAGCGCGAAGTAGCGTTCGCCCTCTTTCGGCGTCCGGATCTGGCCGGACACCGTGTCGCCGGTGTGGAGATCGAACTTCCGGATCTGCGACGGCGACACGTAGATGTCATCGGGTCCGGCCAGGTAGTTGTAGTCGGGCGCCCGCAGGAACCCGAACCCGTCGGGGAGCACCTCGAGCACGCCTTCCGAGAAGATGTGACCCGCCTTGGCGGCGCGTGCCCGGAGGATCTCGAAGATCAGCTCCTGCGTGCGGAGGCCGGTCGCGTGGGGGATGTCGAGCTCGCGGGCGACCCGCGTGAGTTCGACCACGCTCAGCTCCTTGAGGGCGGAGAGGTCGAGCGTGGCCGGCTCGGCGGTCACGGCGCCGTTGGGGCTGTTGGCGGCTGCTGGAGCAGCCTTGCGATCTGTGTCCACAGTGCTTCCAGTCCTTCACCGGTCTGGGCCGACACGGCCGTAACCGGACCTGAATACCGACGTTCGAGCTCGGCGAGATGACGCCGGCGCTCGGCCTGCGTCAGCTTGTCCACCTTCGTGGCCACGACGCGGCAGGTCACGCCGTGGTCCACCAACCACATCCACGCACCGACGTCGGGATCGAGCCCGGGATGCCGGCTGTCCACCAGCAGCAAGGTGGCGCCACGGCCCGCGGCGAAGTAGTCGGCCGCGAGGCGGTCGAACGTCTCGCGCGCGGCTTGTCCTCCCCGGGCGTACCCGTAGCCGGGCAGATCCACCAGAAAAAACGGCGGGATTCCCGGTGCCTGCACACGGAAGAAATTGGCCAGCCGCGTCTTGCCGGGCGCGGCGCTCGTCCGGGCCAGCGGCCGGCGGAGCAAGGCGTTGATCAGGCTCGATTTGCCCACGTTCGAGCGACCCACCATGGCCAGCTCGGGCAGGCGTTCCTTTGGGAACCCTGCGGCGGCGGCGGCGCTGGTGACGAACTCAGAGGTGATCCGCACTCACCAGGGCCGCAGATACACAGATGGCACGGATGCCGGATGAAAGCCCCAAGACCTCGAGCCTCAAGCCCCTCGAGACATCAATGCGTAGTCGCTTCCGTCGACTCGCCAATCTCGCCCGAGTCGGCCGACGGCGGCAGCGGCGTGAGCGGCCGCTCGAGTGCGATCTTGAGCACCTGGTCCATCGTGCTCACCATGTGGACCTCGAGCGCGTCGAGCACGTTCTTCGGGATGTCCGCCAGGTCCTTCTCGTTGTCCTTGGGCAGCAGGATGGTCTTGAGGCCCGCGCGGTGGGCGGCGAGCACCTTTTCCTTCACGCCGCCGATGGGCAGCACCTTGCCTCTGAGCGTGATTTCCCCGGTCATCGCCACGTCACGACGCGCCGGCACGCGTGTGAGCGCCGACACCAGCGCCGTGGCCAGCGTGATACCGGCCGACGGACCGTCCTTCGGGATCGCCCCCTCGGGGATGTGGACGTGCACGTCGATCTTGCGATTGAAGTCCTTCGGGACACCGAACTCCTCGGCGCGCGACCGCACGAAGCTCATGGCGGCCTGCGCCGACTCCTGCATGACGTCGCCCAGCTTGCCGGTGAGCATGAGGCGGCCCCGGCCCGGCATGAGCGTGGCTTCGGTGATGAGGATCTCGCCGCCCACCTCGGTCCACGCCAGGCCCGTGACGATGCCCACCTCGTTCTGCTCTTCGGCGACGGTGGGCCGGTAGCGGGGCACGCCCAGGAACTCGGTGACCTTGTCGGGCGTGATCGCCTCGAAGACCTGGGTGCCGTCGGCGACGACCTTGCGGGCCACCTTGCGGCAGATGGAGTTCACCTCGCGCTCGAGGTTGCGGACGCCCGCCTCGCGCGTGTAGCGCTGGATGATGGTCTGCAGCGAATCGTCGGCGAAGGTGATGTTCTTCTCCGTCAGGCCGTTGCCCTCGACGGCCTTGGGCACGAGGAACCGCTTGGCGATCTCCACCTTCTCCTGCTCGGTGTAGCCCGCCAGTTGGAGCACCTCCATGCGGTCGCGCAGCGCCTGCGGGATGGTGTGCAGGACGTTGGCCGTGCACAGGAACATCACGTGCGACAGGTCGTACTCGACATCCAGGTAGTGATCCAGGAAGGCGTTGTTCTGCTCGGGGTCGAGCACTTCGAGGAGAGCGGCCGACGGGTCGCCCCGGAAGTCCATGGACATCTTGTCCACTTCGTCGAGCAGGAAGACGGGGTTGAGCGATCCGGCCTTCTTCATCATCTGGATGATCTGGCCGGGGAAGGCCCCGATGTAGGTACGGCGGTGGCCGCGGATTTCGGCCTCGTCGCGCACGCCGCCGAGCGAGAGCCGGACGAACTTGCGGTTCATGGCGCGCGCGATGGACTTGGCCAGCGAGGTCTTGCCGACGCCCGGCGGACCGACGAACGTGAGAATCGTGGCCTTGGGCTTCTTCACCAGGGCACGGACGGCGAGGAACTCGAGGATGCGCTCCTTGATCTTGTCAAGGCCGTAGTGGTCCTCGTTGAGCACCACCTCGGCGTTCTTGAGGTCGCGGTTCTCCTTGGTCTTCTTCTGCCACGGCACCGCGATGAGCCAGTCGAGGTAGTTGCGCGACACGGTGGCCTCGGCCGACATCGGCGGCATGGCCTCGAGGCGCTTGAGCTCCTGGATGGCCTTCTCGGAGGTGTCCTTCGGCATCCGCGCCTGATCGATCTTCTTCCGCAGGTCGTCGATTTCGTTACCCTTCTCGTCCTTGCGACCCAGTTCCTTCTGGATCGCCTTCATCTTCTCGTTGAGGTAGTACTCCTTCTGCGCCTTCTCCATCTGCTTCTTCACGCGCGACTGGATGCGGCGGTCCACCTGGAGCTTGTCGACCTCGCCTTCGAGAGTGGAGGCGATGCGGTTGAGGCGCTCGAGGGGAGAGACGATCTCGAGGAGGTTCTGCTTCTCGTCCACGCCCACGAGGAGGTGCGCGGCGATGGTGTCGGCCAGCTTGCCGGCGTCGTCCACTCGCACGGCCGCGATCATCGCGTCGTAGTGCAGGTTGTTCGACAGCTTCACGTACTGCTCGAAGAGCGTCACCACGCGGCTCATCGTCTGCTCGACGTCGCCAGCCTGGTCCTTCATCTTGTGGATGACCTTCACCACGACGCGGTAGAAGCCCTTGTCGTCCTTCCACTCGATGACCCTGGCGCGATCGACGCCCTCGACCAGCACCTTGATGTTGCCGTCGGGCAGCTTGAGGCTCTGCACCACGTTGGCGACCGCGCCCATGGTGTAGATGTCCTCCGCCTTCGGATCGTCGGTCGAGGCGTCGTGCTGGGCGGCGAGGAACACCCGCTTGTCCTTGCCGAGCGCGTGCTCGAGCGCGCGGATGGATGACGGCCGGCCGATCACGAACGGCATCATCATGTGGGGAAATACGACGACGTCGCGGAGCGGAACGATGGGCAGCGTTTCGTAGACTTCGTTCATGATGCGTTTTGATCGATACCCGGCGGGCGGCCACCCGCAGACGAGTTATCCCGCTTTCTCAATCACTTCGAGGCCCGTGTTGCGGTTCACCACCATCTCGCGGGTGATGACCAGTTCGCGGGTCTTCTTCTGGCCGGGCAGCTGATACATGAGGTCCAGCATCAGATCCTCGATGATCATCCGCAGCCCGCGCGCGCCGATCTTGCGCTCGAGCGCCATCTCGGCGATGGCCTCGACCGCGTCGTCGGTGAAGCGAAGCTTCACGTTCTCGTACTCGAACAGCTTCTGGTACTGGCGCGTGATGGCGTTTCGCGGCTGGGTGAGGATCTGGACGAGCGCCGGCCGGTCGAGCTCGTGCAGCGTGCCGGCCACCGGCAGGCGGCCCACGAACTCCGGAATCAGGCCGAACTTGATGAGGTCCTGGGGTTGGAGCTGCTCGAGCAGCGTCCCGACGTCGCGGCCCTTCTTCGACTTGATGTCGGCCTTGAAGCCCATCGTCTTCCGACCCACGCGCCGCTCGATGATCTTCTCGAGCCCCACGAACGCGCCGCCGCAGACGAAGAGGATGTTCGTCGTGTCGACCTGGAAGAACTCCTGGTGCGGGTGCTTGCGCCCGCCCTGCGGGGGCACGTTGGCTCCCGTGCCCTCGAGAATCGTCAGCAGCGCCTGCTGCACGCCCTCACCCGAGACGTCGCGCGTGATGGAGGGGTTCTCGTCCTTGCGGCCGATCTTGTCGATTTCGTCGATGTAGACGATGCCCTGCTGGCACTTCTCGATGTCGCCGCCGGCCGCCTGGAGCAGCTTGAGAATGATGTTCTCGACGTCCTCGCCCACGTAGCCCGCCTCGGTCAGTGTCGTCGCGTCGACGATGGTGAACGGCACGGACAGCAGCTTGGCCAGCGTCTGCGCGAGCAGCGTCTTACCCGTGCCCGTCGGGCCGATCAGCAGGATGTTGGACTTGGTGAGCTCGACATCGTTGCGGTTGCGCGGCTGCTTCTGAATCTCGAGCCGCTTGTAGTGGTTGTAGACGGCGACCGCGAGCTTCTTCTTCGTCAGTTCCTGGCCGATCACGTACTCGTCGAGGAATTTCTTGATCTCGGGAGGACTCGGCAGCGACGTCCGGGTGCCGCGGTTGTCGAACTTGTTGTCGTCCGCAATGATGTCGTTGCACACCTCCACGCATTCATCGCAGATGAACACCGTGGGGCCGGCAATGAGCTTCCTGACGTCGTTCTGATCCTTGTTGCAGAAGGAGCAACGCAGGATTTCGCCGCCGTCGCCGTTCTTCTTCACCATTGGGCCGATACCCCCAGACTACACCCGTTTCCGAATGACATCGTCAATAATTCCGTAGTCCTTGCCCTGCTCGGCCGACATGATGTAGTCGCGCTCGGTGTCGTCCTGAATGCGCTTCGGATCCTGGCTCGTGTGCTTCACCAGAATCTCGTTGATGCGCGCGCGCATGCGCAGGATTTCCTTCGCCGCCAGATCGATATCGGTGGCCTGGCCGCCCAGTCCGCTCATCCAGGGTTGATGGATGAGGATGCGGGAATTGGGCAGCGAGAAGCGCTTGCCCTTCTCGCCGGCCGCGAGCAGCACCGCCGCAATCGACGCGGCCTGGCCGATGCAGTAGGTCTGCACGTGGGGCCGGATGAACTGCATCGTGTCGTAGATCGCGAAGCCGGCGGTGATGGAGCCGCCCGGGCTGTTGATGTACAGCAGGATGTCCTTGTCCGGGTCCTCGGCCTCCAGGAACAACATCTGGGCAATCGCCAGGTTCGCCACCGTATCGTCGATGGGCGTCCCGATGAAGATGATGTTGTCCTTGAGCAGCCGCGAGAAGATGTCGTACGCGCGCTCGCCGCGGTTGGTCTGCTCGACCACCATCGGAACGAGAGTGTTCTGTGGGACGCCGTATCTCATGCTGATTTCCGATTTGTAATCGCGAACGCTGCACCCGGACGGACGGCCGAGGTGGCCCAGTTCCCTGTCCAGTTCCCTATATCGTCACAATCCTAGCTTTACCCAAGGCCGAGGCCACGGCCTTTTCGCGCCGGAGCCCGGCCGCCAGCCGCGGCAGCTCACCGTCCTGCTGCAGGCGCGCCCGGATGGCCGCCGCCGACCGTCCCGTGCTCGCCGCGAACTTCTCGAACTCGCCCTCGAGGTCGGCCTCGGTCACCGTGATGGCCGCCCGCCGGGCAATCTGGTCGAGCGCGATGGCCGACTTCACCGAGTCGGTGGCCGGCTCGAGTTGCCCCTGCCGGAACGCCGCCCAGTCGATGTTGGTCTGCCGCGGGTCGATGCGCTGGTCGATCAGCCGGCGGGCGAACTCCTGCACGCGCCGGTCCATCTCGCGGTCCACCAGCATCGGTGGCACGGCGAACGGCACACGCTCGGCGAGCTTGGCCAGCAGGTCGTGGCGAAGCTGGCGCTCGCCCGCTTCGGCGGCCTCCGCTTCCAGGTCGGCCCGCACACGCGCCTTCAGTGCATCGAGCGACTCGAACTCGCCCAGGTCCTTGGCGAACTCATCGTCGAGGGCGGGCACGACCCGCCGCTTCAGTTCCTTCAAGCTCACCGTGAAGTCCACTGTGCTCCCGGCGAGTTCGGCTACGCCATGGTCGTTCGGGTAGGTCAACTGGAATTGACGCGTGTCGCCCACCGCCATGCCCGTGACCCGATCGTCGAATCCCGGGGGGTTGGTCGATGAGCCCATCTCGACGGGCACCTGTTCGTGCCGGTCGGGCTCGGCGGTCTCGCCTTCCGTCATCGTCTGGCGCACCAGATCCACCACGGCCGTATGTCCCTCACTCAGGACGGCCTCCTCGGCCGGCTCGAATCGCGCGGCCCGCTGGCGCAACCGCTCGAGCGCCTGGTCCACGGCCTCGTCGTCCACCACCACCGGCGGTTTTCGCAGCTCGATGGTCGTCAGGTCGCCGGGGTCGAACTCCGGGACGACGTCGAAGCTGGCCGTGAAGGTCAGGGGCTGGCCTTCGTTGACGACCAGATCCCGAATGTCCGGCGACTCGATGGGCTCGACCCCGCGCTCGCCGAGCGCGTCCTCGACGGCGTGCGCCACTAGGTGTTCGGCGACGTCGTGCAGAATTTGTCCACGGAAGCGCTGTCGCACGACCTTGGCCGGCACCTTGCCGGGGCGAAAGCCCGGCAGCCGCACCGACTTGCTGTAGCGGGCGGCCACTCGGGCGATCTCGGCGTCTACCAGGTCCGGGGCAATTTCGACGACGAGATTCCTGCGCGTCTCGCTGACGTCAACCAATTCGCTCTTCATGCGTGTGTGGGGTGGTGGGTCTTGCGTCGTTGGGGCCGTTTTCGCCCAGGCTCCGGCGGCCAGCCTTCGCGAGGCTTGCCACCCGAAGCTTGCTTCCGTCCCGATATGTCCCGGACCGGACCGCGGCGAGCGAAGGTGGTGCGAAAGGGGGGAGTCGAACCCCCAAAGCCTTGCGGCTACCGGATCCTAAGTCCGGCGCGTCTGCCAGTTCCGCCACTTTCGCGTTCGGGTGGGCCGGAACCTCCGACTCAGCGTAACATGATTCCGGGCCGCTTGGGCATCACCCTGCTCATGGCCCGCGCCGTTGCGACGCCCTCGACGGCGTGGTAGCATCTCGCGGTTCCATGCCGCCCACTTCCTCGCACACCGATCGATTCTTCGGCCTGTTCGTACCCGAGACCACCAACGCCGGCCTGCCCTCGCTGGTTCGGCGCGAGGCACTGCCGGCCAGCATTCCCGATCCCGGTACCGGGCAACCGCTGCGCATTGCCACGGTCGACAGCCCCGCCAGGGCCATCTGCCCGTCGTGCGCCTCGACGGGGGAGGGCGGCTTCGTCTCGTTCGTCGGCGACCTGCGGCTGGCCTATGCCTGCCCGGCGTGCCTGCAGATCGTGTGGCTGCCGGGGGCGTGAACGGCACCGGCGCGAGTTCGGCTGCCTAGAGCGACCAGGCCACGGGCGTGTTCTGAGGCGGCAAAGAGGGCGGCCTGAGTCGGACCTCGTCTGTCAAAATCGGGTGCTAAGATCCCGCTGCATGAAGAGCGCACTGGCGTCCCCGGAGGAGATACCGGCTGCCACTGCCTCTCCCTTCCTGAAATGGGCCGGCGGCAAGCGCCAGCTCTTGTCACAGATTCGTCGGTTCTACCCGCAGGCCTTTGATCAGTACGCGGAGCCCTTCCTCGGGAGTGGTGCCGTGTTTTTCGACCTCGCCAACAGCGGTCGCCTGCAAGGCAAGCGCGTGCTGTTGATGGACACCAACGCGGACCTGATCTCCTGTTACGCCGCTGTCCGAGACAGGGTCGAACAGGTCATCGCGGCCCTCCGGCGGTTGGAAACCGGGCACAAGTCAGAGGGCGAACGTTTCTACTACGAAGTCCGAGACCATCGCTACAACCCAATTCGTCGATCGGTGGTTCGAGACAGAGCGGACTTCGGCGAATCGCCGGGACCCGAGTTGGCGGGGATGATGATTTACCTCAATCGGACCTGCTTCAACGGCTTGTTTCGCCTCAACGCCAAGGGCGACTTCAACACGCCGATGGGCCGGTACGT
>JADZBZ010000342.1 GCA_020851835.1 Acidobacteriota bacterium | reverse complement strand
CGTTCGTGTTCCTGCTCGTGCCGATTGCCCTGCTGCTGGCGGGCGTGGCGCTCCTGCTCGGGTACACCGCCCTAGCGTGTCGCCTCGGCGAGTGGATTGAGGATCGCCTGGGCTGGCGTTCGCGGAGCGCGTTCCTGGCGACGGCCATCGGCCTCGTGCTCATCGTCGGGCCGATCCTGCTGGCAAGGGCACTGGGCGTGGCGCCCGAGCCCCTCCGGCTCGCGGCGTTTGCCGCACTCGTCGCCGGCGTGTTCGCCGAGTTCCTGGTCTGGACGATCGGTCTGGGCGCGGCTCTCCTTACCGGCTTCGGCCGGTGGAACACCGCACCCCCGCCCGTCGACGCCCGCGCCTGACCTTCGGGGCGCCCACCGATCGAGTGGGGGCAACGGCTTCTGGACTCTCGCGGGACTCAGCTTCGTCGGGTGCGCGATGTTCATCCGACACTGACACAACTCATCACGCTTCCTGGGGACTCGCCGTCCGGACGACCTCGACGTGGAATTCGTGCAGCCCTGAGCCCGACGCCATTGGGTCCGAATGGTACACTGGCGCTGCGCGCCGGTGTCGTCTCAGTCCTCCCGAGCCGGTTCGCGCGGTTCTGGAGGACCTTCTGAGTTCCCGTTACCCAATGCCTGTCGCTTACGAGATCCCGCGGATTCACGTTCTGAGCATTCCGGCCGCGTCGATCGACGCGGACCTGGTCGTCGTGCCCGTGGCCGAGGATCACGCCGCAGCGGCGGTGGCTGAATTCGATGCCGCCGCCGGGTTGGCGCTCAGCACGGCGCTGTCCCGAGGCGAGTTCGTTCCCAAGCCGCTCGAAACGTTCACGACGCCCGTTGTCGGCTCGGGGTGGCGCGCCACGCAACTGCTCTTCGTGGGGGCGGGGCCGCGAGCGGATGTGGGCGCGGAACGGTTCCGCCGGATGGCCTCGGCGGCCGCGGGTCTGGCTCGACTGCAGCGCCGCGGACGCCTGGCGTGGCTCGATGTGGAGCCCGGCACCCTCGACGCCGCTCAGCGCGTGGACATCCTGAGCGAGGGCCTGACCATTGGGAACTTCGACGGCGGGATCCACAAGAGCCGGCCGGACCCGCGGTTCTTTCTGTCGGATGTGACCGTATCGACGGCCGCCAACGGATCCGCCACAGCCGCGGCGGCCGGGCGCCTCATCGGCGACGCTATCAATTCGGCGCGCGCCCTCATCAACGAGCCCGGCAACTTCCTGGTGCCCAGCCGCCTCGCTGAGAAGGCGGCGTCACTGGCATCGGTGGACGGCGTGTCGGTCGAGGTGTTCGACGAACGGCAACTCGAAACCATGGGCATGGGCCTTCTGCTCGGCGTGGGCCGGGGCAGCGCCGAGCCGCCACGACTGCTGGTTGCGCGCTATGAACCTGCCGCCGCGCCCGCCGATGCCACGCTCGGCCTGGTGGGGAAGGGCATCACCTTCGACACGGGGGGGATCTCGATCAAGCCGGCCGACGGCATGGAGCGCATGAAGGACGACATGGCGGGAGCCGCGACGGTGGTGGCGGCCCTGCGCGCCGTGGCGCTGCTCAAATTGCCCGTGCGCGTTTTGGCGGTCGTTCCCTCGGCCGAGAACATGCCGGGCAGCCGCGCCCTGAAGCCCGGAGATATCCTCCGCAGCGCCTCGGGGCTGACCGTCGAAGTGAACAATACCGACGCTGAGGGGCGACTGATCCTCGGAGACGCCTTGTGGTACGCGCGGCAGCTGGGAGCGACGCACGTAGTGGACGTGGCCACGCTCACTGGCGCCTGCATCGTGGCGCTGGGGAAGATCACGACGGGCCTCTTCGCCACGCCGCAGCCGTGGGCCGATGCCCTCCGGGCGGCTGCGGCGCGCGGCGGCGAGAAGGTCTGGCAGCTGCCGCTGTTCGACGAGTACAAGGAGTCGCTCAAGAGCGACATCGCCGACCTGCTCAACAGCCCGGGCCGGCCGGCCGGCGCGGTGACGGCGGCGATGTTCCTGAAGGAGTTCGCCGGCGTCGGGCCGTGGGCGCACCTGGACATCGCCGGCACGGCGTGGGCGGACGAGAACAAGGCCTGGATGCCGAGAGGGGCGAGCGGCGCGCTGATCCGCACGCTCGTCGAGCTGGCCCGGGCGCCGTTGCCCCGCTGACGCGGTGCTACACTGGCATTGTGCTGCTGCAGCCGGTGCCCCACACGCTGCCCGACATCGTCGCGCCGACGGTCAGAATCGTCGAAGTCATCAATCCGCCGACGCGAGGACTGAGCATGATCGATGTGGCCGTGGCGGCCTTCGGGCTCACGGGGCTGATCATGGCCGCGGCCACCGTCGCCGGCCTGCTCGCGGGCGCACTCTTCATCTGGTACCGCTCGCGGCGCGCCATCACGATCATCGAGGCACGCGGCGGTCAGCACGATCTCTTCAAGGTCTGAGCCCGCGCGCAGCTACGGGCGTTCCGCTACCGTCGACTGTCGCTTCAGGGCACGCCGGTAGTTCAAGACCGCCGCGTGCAGCGCCTCGGCGATCCGCTGCTTGTAGGCAGAGGTTTTCAGCAACTGCGCCTCCGCCCGGTTGGTCAGGAACGACATCTCGGCCAGCACGCTCGGCATGCCGGCACCGATGAGCACCACGAAGGGCGCCTTCTTGACACCCAGGTTCCGCAGGTTGCGGTTCGACCGCCGAAGTCCCGTGACCATCGACTCCTGCACCATGGCGGCAAGATCTCGCGACTCGTCCAGCTTGTTGTTCAGCGCGATGGCCTTGATGATGTCGGGCAGGTGGTGCATCGCCCGCTCCGAAGCGGAGTTCTCGCGCGCGGCGACGGCCTCGGCGTCCGGCGACGATGCGAAGCTGAGGTAGTAGGTTTCGACGCCGTGCGCAGCGGTGTTGCGGCTGGCATTGGCGTGAATGGACAGAAACAGGTCGGCGCTCTCGCGGTTGGCGATAGCGGTTCGCTCCTCGAGCGGCACGTACACGTCCGTGCGGCGCGTGAGCACCACCTCGGTGCCCGGTTCGTTCGCCAGGAGCTTCTCCAGCCGCAGGGCGATATCGAGCGTGAGATCCGCTTCCTTGATGCCGTGGGCGCCGGCGCCCGGATCGCGGCCGCCGTGGCCCGGGTCGATGACGATGCGGGATACGCTCAGCCCGAGTTGCCGCGAGAGCGAAAAGCCGCCCTTGCCGTTCGACAGCGGCGCGGCGGGCGCGGCCGCCGGCGGCGCGGCGGCCAAGGACACGCCCTCGGGCGGCGCCTCGGCGACCCGGTCGGAGGGTGCGGCCGCCCCACCGGGTGCCGTGGTGACGACGGCGTCGGAGCGCTCGTCCACGGTGACGCGCACGGGTGAGGTCACCGTGGCGCGGCGGGGCGAGACCGCACCAGCGGCCCGCTCGCAGTCGATGACGATGCGGAACGGGTTGTACAGCGTGAAGACGCTGTAGCGCGCCACGCCGTTCAGGTCGAGCACGACGCGCACGGTATCGTTCGGGTGCCGCCCCGTGCGAATCTGCGGCACGATGTCGTCCTCGTAGTTGATGACGGTGTCCACGAGCGGCGGGGCGAGCTGGGCATTGCGCAGGTCGAAGAACACGCGATCGGGCCCGCTGATGCGCTCCTCGTGGTAGGGGACTTCGCGGTCGAGCTGCAGCGCCACTCGAACCGAGTGCTCGAGCACGGTCCGTTGAATCTCGCTCACCAGGGCCGGCCCGCTGCTGCCGACCGTGACGCGGCCGGCGGCCACCGAGGTCATCACCGGTACCGCCACGCCCTGGGCACCGTTCGGATCGGGCGTCGGCGGGGTAGGCGTCGCGGCCGCGGCAGGCAGTGCGGTCTCTACCGACTGCGCGCTCTCGAGGGCCACCGCCTGCGTGCGTGCCCGGCGCACCAGTGAACTGGCGGGATACTCGCGCGCCAGCCAGGCGTAAAGGCGCAGGGCCTTGGCCCGATCGTCGGCGCGCCCGAAGCGTCGGTACGCGGCCTCCGCCACCCCCGCCCCCTGCCACAGGGCGTTGTCGCAGTAGCCGTTGGTGGGATACCGGCGGACGATGGTCTCGTACGCCGCCACCACTCGCGTGACCTGCCGCAGGATATCGGCGCGCCTGGCGGGCGAGGGGTCGTCGGGCACTTCGAGCAAGGCCCGAACAGTCGCCTCCCGCGCCAGCGCGCCTTCGTAGCGCACCTTGGCGGACTGTCCCCACGCCGGCGATACCCCGGCCACGATGCCGAGGAGCGCGAGGGCGACGAGAGTACGGAGGCGCGACGGCAGGCGAGGCTGGCTCATCGCAGTTGGGCGTCCACTTCGTCGAAGTAATCCCGGCCCACCAGCACCTCGCGCGCCTTGCCTCCCGTGGCCGGCGAGACCAGGCCTTCGGCTTCCATCATGTCCACCAATCTCGCGGCGCGGCTGAATCCAATCCGCATCTTGCGCTGCAGGTACGAGATCGACGCCTGGCTGCTCTGGACGACGATGCGGGCCGCTTCGTCGTAGAGTTCGTCCTTCTCGAAGGAGAGGTCTCCGGGACCGCCCTTCTTGTCGTCGGCCGTGATGGTCTCGTCGAACGAGGGCCTGCCCTGCTTGCGAAGGAAGCTCGCCAGGCGGGCCGACTCCTGTTCCGAAATATAGGGGCCGTGCAGGCGCACGTGGCGCGACGAGGCCGGCGGCAGGAACAACATGTCACCCTTGCCGAGGAGTTGCTCGGCGCCGTTGCTGTCGAGGATCGTGCGGGAGTCGATCTTCGACGACACGCGGAACGAGATGCGCGACGGCAGGTTCGCCTTGATGAGCCCGGTGATGACGTCCACGGACGGCCGCTGCGTCGCCAGGATCAGGTGAATGCCGACGGCACGCGCCATCTGCGCCAGCCGGCAAATCGATTCTTCCACCTCGTTGCCCGCCACCATCATCAGGTCGGCCAGCTCGTCGAGTACGACCACGATGAACGGCAGGGGACGGGGCGGCTCGCTCCCGGACGGCACCTCGCCGGCCTCGATCATCGCGCGGACGTTTCGGTTGAACTGTTCGATGTTCCGCACGCCGAACGCCGCCAGGGTCTTGTAGCGCTCCTCCATCTCGCGGACCGCCCAGCGCAGGGCGTTGGCGGCCTTCTTCGGCTCCACGACCACCGGCGTCAGCAGATGAGGAATGTCCTCGTACATGCCGAGTTCCAGCCGCTTCGGGTCAATCATGATCAGGCGGACATCGTCGGGTGTGGCACGGTAGAGCAGGCTCGTGAGCATCGCGTTGAGCCCGACCGACTTGCCGGTGCCCGTGGAGCCCGCAATCAGCAGGTGCGGCATGGTGGCCAGGTCGGCCATGTACGGCTCGCCGTGGATGGTCTTGCCGAGCGCAATCGTCAGCTTCGATGCGGTTCGCGTGTAGGCATCCGACTCGAGCAGGTCGCGCAGCGAGATCGCCTCGCGATTGGGATTGGGAATCTGGATGCCGACCGTGGACTTGCCCGGAATGCGATCGATCAGCACCGATTCGGCGCGCATGGCCAGGCACAGGTCGTCGGCCAGGCCGGTGACCTTCGAATACTTGACCCCCGCGTCGGGCTTGAACTCGAAGGTCGTGACCACCGGTCCGGGATGAATCTGGACGACCGATCCCTCGACCGAGAATTCACGGCACTTCTCCTCGAGGAGACGGGCCGACTCCATCAGCTCGCGCTCGTCTACCTTCCGCTCGGCCTTGGGCGGGTCGAGCAGGGTCAGCGGCGGCAGCACGAAGCCGCCCAGCCGCCGCTCGGCCGGAGTGCGGTCCGGCTCGGGCAGGGGGAGCGGTTGGTCGGCCGGCGCGCGCGCAGGCTTCTTCTGGACGACCGGCGGACTGCGCCGGGCCGGCGGCTCATCGTCCTCGTCGGTGTCATCGGCGGGGCGTCCCGGTACCGGGCGTGCGGCCAGCGCGAGCGACGGGCGTTCGGCGGGCCGGGCCACCTTGGGGGGGCCGGAGACGGCGGGGGGCTCGCTCTTCCCGTGCTTGGCCAGCACCTCGCGCCGCTGTTTGTCCCGGCGCCGCTGCTCCCGCCGCGCGCTCATCCCTTCGCCGATGCGGCGCAGGCCCCGGCGCATGGCCGCAAAGGCGAGGACGAACACGTGTCCGAACGAGAACTGCGTGGCCAGAATCACGGCGCCGGCCATCACCGCCAGCAGCACGATGACCGAGCCGGTTCGGCTCAGGTATTCGGCGACATACCCGCCAATCCACTCCCCGACGTAGCCGCCGGCGCGGTACGACCGCGCGCCGACGTCCAGGCGGCCCAGTGTCACCGCCAGAAAAGCGCTCGCGCAGCCCAGAAGCAGAGCCGCGCCGGTCAGCTTCGTATAGCCCGCCGTGAGCGGGCGACACCAGAAATAGCGCCAGCCGGCCACCGCAATCACCGCCGGCACCAGGAACGATGCATAGCCGAGTAGCTGGAACGACAGCTCACCGACGAATGCGCCGACGCGTCCCGCGAAGTTGGTCGGGGCTTCGGCGCCGCCGGCGCTGAAGAACCACGCCGGGTCGTTCGGATCGTAGCTGGCCAGGGCCACGAGCCAGATGAGCGCGGCGGCGAAGAGGGCCACGCCGACCAGCTCGCTGAGGCGCCTCGACACGGCCGAGCCCGGGGCAGAAGTGGCAGGCACGTCAGATCTCCATCACCACGGGCAGCACGAGTGGCCGCCGCCCGGTCCGTTTCCGCAAGTACCGCCGCACCTCGGTGCGGATGCGCTCCCGCATGAGCCCGGGGTCGGTCCGCTCCTCGACACCGCACTGCCGAATGACGCCGATGAGCATGGCCGCACCCTCCGCGAGCAGCGTGGCCGCGTCGGCGGCCACAAAGCCCCGCACCAGCAGCTCCGGCACGCCCTCGACTTCGCCCGTCTGGCGGTTGATGGCCACCACCGGCACCACCACGCCATCGGCGGCGATGTGTCGCCGATCCCGCAACACCTCGTCGTTCACCGCACCCACGCGCGTGCTGTCGATCAGTACCCGGCCCGCCGGGGCCTTGTCGAACAGGCGGCCTCCCTCGCCGTCGAACCGGACGATATCGCCGTCGAGGGGCATGAGGACGGCGGTGGGCTTCGGCAGTCCGGAGGTGACCACCTTGGCCACCCGCGCGTGCCGTGCGAGCTGCCGGTGCTCGCCGTGAATCGGGATGAAGTAGCGCGGACGCACCAGCGACAGCATGAGCTTCAGCTCCTCGCTGGCGCCGTGACCCGAAACGTGCACGTGCTTGTCGGACTCGGTCACCACCTCCACGCCGCGCCGCGCCAGGTGGTTCAGCACGCGCCCGATGGCCTTCTCGTTGCCGGGAATCGCGCGCGCCGAAATCACGACCCGGTCCCGCTCGGTAAGCCGGATGTAGCGATGGTCGTTGATGGCAATCCGCGACAGTGCGGCGTTCGGTTCCCCCTGCGAGCCGGTCACGAGGCAGAGGACCTCCTGCGCCGGAAAATTCGGCACGTCGCTGTCCTTGATGGCCACGCCGGTCGGCACGTGCAGCCGGCCGAGCCGCTGCGCAATCTGCGAGTTCTCGTTCATGCCCCGGCCGATGAAGGCCACCTTCCGGTCGAACTCGGCGGCGAGGTCGACCAGAATCTGCAGACGGTGCAGGCTCGAAGAGAACGTGGCGACGACCAGCCGCCCTTCGGTACGAGTGAGCAGTTCCTCGAACGCCACCTCGACGTCCCGTTCCGAGCCGGTGAAGCCGCTGCGATCGATGTTCGTGCTGTCGCACAGCAGCGCCAGCACGCCTTCGGCGCCCAGTTGGGCAAAGCGCGGCAGATCGAAGGCTTCACCGTCGATCGGGGTCTGGTCCACCTTGAAGTCGCCCGTGTGCACCAGCACACCCTGCGGCGTGCGAATGACGACGGCCACGCAGTCGGGCATGCTGTGGGTGACCCGGATGAACTCCAGCGTGAAGGGGCCAATCGTGACCACGTCGTTCGGGCCGATCGGCACCAGGCCCGGTCCATGCGTGATGTCGTGCTCCTCGAGCTTGGGCTGGACCAGCGCCAGCGCCAGGGGCGGCGCGTAGAGCGGGCCCAACACGTGCGGGAGCACGTAGGGGACGCCGCCAATGTGATCTTCGTGGCCGTGCGTCAGCACCAGAGCCCGCACCTGGCCGCGTCGCGACTCCAGGTACGCCAGGTCCGGAACGATCAAGTCCACGCCCGGCTGGTCGGCCTCCGGAAACATCGCACCCGCGTCGATCACGATGGTGGTGTCCCCACACGAGATGGCCATCATGTTGAGACCAAACTCGCCGAGGCCGCCGAGCGGCACGAGATCGACGGGTAATGCACCCACGGACACGTCCGAGGGAGCCGAACCAAGCATGGGCATAATCCCAGCCAGTGCGGAACTCACGGGATGAGCACCGGCACGACGGCAAGACCAGGCGCTGGGAGGCCTGAGAACGAGGCGGGTTTTCGGTCCCGAACTATAGCACGGCTCCGCGGTCGCCCGAAGCAAATACGTCCGCAAGTTGCGCCAGTTCAACAAGCTGCAGCGTCTCGGGCCGGCGCCGGCCGTCCAGGCCGGCCGCAACCAGCGCCCCGACGGCGTCGCGGCCGAGCCGGGCCGCAAACGGCTTGAGGGCATTGGTCAGCGTCTTGCGCCGCTGCATAAAAATGGTCCGCACCAGGCTGGTCAGAATCGCCTCATCCGATATGGCGACGGGCGTCGGCCGGAAGCTCAGGCGGACAACGGCCGACGAGACCTTGGGCGGCGGACGAAAGGCGCCGGGCGGAAGCGCCAGTAGCCGGACCACGTCGGCTCGAAGGGCCGTCAGGATGCTCAGCACGCCGTACTCCCGTGTGTCAGGCCGGGCGGTGAGGCGGTCGGCGACCTCGCGCTGGAGCATCAGCGTCGCGTCGACAAGCCCCCCGGTCGAAGCCGCGACGTCGAGCAGCCGGAACAGGATGGGCGACGAGATGTTGTAGGGCAGGTTGCCAACGACCCGCACCCGGTAGGCCGGGCCGAGCGGGGCCCCCAGCCAGTCGCCGATGGCCGCGGAGAGATCGACTTCGAGGACGTCGGCCTGCAGGACCGTCAGCCCCGCGATCTGACGCTCGGCCAGCGCGGCAGCGAGGTCACGGTCCACCTCGATCCCCAGCAAGCGCGACACCCGCGCTGCCAGCGGCGCGGTGATGGCCCCCCGTCCGGGGCCGATCTCGACAAACGCATCCTCGGGTGTGGCGCCTAGAGCGTCCACCAGCTTGGCCACCCAGGCGGCCTCGAGGAAATGCTGCCCGAACCGCTTACGTGCCTTCACCACGCCAGTAGTGCTCCTCGATCTCCATGATTTCGTCCTCGGACATCCCGAAGTAGTGTCCGAACTCGTGAATCAGGGTGTCGCCGACTTCCATGACGATGCACTCTTCGTCGCCGCCGCACTCCTCTTCGATGGCGCGCTGGAAAAGGCTGATCCGGTCCGGCAAGGCATTGCCGTAGTCCCACTGCCGCTCGGGTAGCGGCGTGCCCTGGTACAGGCCCAGAAGGACCTCGCCGGGTTCCATCTCCATTTCCTCGAGGAGCGCGGCCGAGGGCTCGTCGTCAACGACGATGGCCACGTTCTGGATCGCTCGCGCGAAGGTCGGCGGGATCGTGTCGATGGCACGGGCGACCAGGGCTCGAAAGTGTTCGCGTGTCATCGGTGAGCGTAATCGCACAGCGAACGGGCAAAGCACATCTGGCACTGGGGAGTCGGCTTGCATATCCGGCGGCCGTGCAGGATGAACGTGTCGGACACGCGGGTCCAGTGCTTCTTTGGAAACAGTGCGCCCAGCGCGGCCTCGACCTTCACCGGATCGTCCGAATGGACGAGCCCCAGCCGATTCGCCACCCTCAGCACGTGGCGATCCACGGGCAAGCCGGGCACCCCCAGGGCGTGGCCGAGCACGACATTGGCCGTCTTGCGGCCCACCCCCGGCAGCTCGGTGAGCGCCTCCATCGACGCCGGCACCGTTCCGGCGTGGCGCGCGACGAGTGCTCCGGCCATGCCAACCAGCGCGCGCGCCTTCTGCCTGAAGAAGCCGGTTGAGTGGATCAGTGCCTCGAGCTCGGCCGGGTCGGCCTGCCGCAGCGCGCTCGCGTCCGGGTAGCGCGCAAACAGCGCCGGCGTCACCTCGTTGACACGCCTGTCGGTGGACTGCGCCGACAGGACGGTCGCCACCAGCAACTCGAATGCATTGCGGTGGGCGAGCTCGGTATCTGCGCCAGGGTGGTGCTTCTCGAGGGCCGCGAAGATGCGGCGTGCCTGCGCCGGCGTCTTCATGGGAGATTCAGTGCACGGGCCCCTGCCCCGCCGGTGGCGCGGCTGGTACGGCGTGCGATTCCGAGTAGATGCGCAGGTTCTCCTGCAGGGCCGCGATGAGCGTCGGCACGAACTGCACGGGAACGGCCAGCCGCACTCGCACGGGCGCGCGGACGACGTGGTCGGCCTGCGCCTCGCGAATCTCGCGCTCAGAAAGCGGCTGCACCTCGCAGAAGGTGAGCGTGAAGTCGAAGGGCGTGTGGTTGACCGCGCAGAAGTTCGCGTAGACGCGCGGTTCACTGCCTTCGTCGGCAGGTACGATGGTGAAGTTGATTTGCTTGGGATCGGACATGGCGGGCGTCAGGGTCAGACAGCAGTGACGAGTCTGCGGTATCGGGGCGCAACGGGACGCCTCAAGCCTACTGGATTCCGCCGCCGCCTGCTCGGGCGGGTCTTGGGCGCCAGGCCGCCTCCGGCGGAGACAATCGCCTAGTATTTGCGCATGACGCCGACGACCACCCCCTGAATCTGCACGCCGTCCGGATTGACGTAGATGGGCTGCATCGCGGGATTCGCCGGCTGCAGCCGGATGCGGCCGGCCTCGCGATAGAATTTCTTCAGCGTAACGTCCTGCCCCTCCACGAGTGCGATCACCATCTCGCCGTTGTCCGCCGACTTCCGATCTTCGACCACCACCCAGTCGCCGTCGCGGATCTGCTCGTCGATCATCGACTCGCCGCGCACGCGCAGGACATACGTGTCGCGCCGTCCGGCGACGAGCGATTCGGGCACCGAAATGCTCTCGGCCGAGGCCACGGCCTCGATGGGCATGCCCGCGGCCACAAAGCCGAGCATCGGCAGGTCCACGGCCCGCCCACCCGCCCGGCTGGGCAGCAACTCCACCGATCGGCTGCGGTTCCACGAGCGGCGGATGAACCCCTTCTCCTGGAGATTCGTGAGGTGCTTGTGCACGGTCGCCAGCGACGACAGGTTGAAGCGGCGGCCGATTTCCTCGAGGCTCGGCGCATACCCGTGCTGCTGAATGAACTCGTTCAGATAGTCGAGAATCTCGCGCTGACGCTTGGTGAGCGGCTGCAACGGCGCCTCCTGGCCGGGCGAAGAGATAGGGAACATCCCGGCACGTGAAGCGAGGGTAAACAAAGAAAAGGCGAAAGTCAACCTTTCGAGCCGAACCCGGTCTAACGTTTCAGGAGCAACTGCCGCCGATTATGTCGTATGGCCCAGCCATTCGCCCGTGGATACCCTCGCCGATTGCTTGGTCGGTCCGCATCGTGACGCCAGACGCCACCGAACCGGCCGCCCGCCTGGACGGCCTCGAGGACGCGGCCCTGGTGGCCCTGGCCGTCGATGGCCATCCCGACGCCTTCGACGCGATTGTCGTACGGCACAGGCGCAGCGTGTATCAGGTCTGCTACCGCTTCGTAAACAACCACGAGGATGCCGCCGATCTCGCCCAGGAGGCCTTCGTCCGCGCGTGGCGCGGCCTGGCGCGATTCAAGGGCGAATCGGCCCTGTCGACGTGGCTTTATCGCAT
>JADZBZ010000341.1 GCA_020851835.1 Acidobacteriota bacterium | reverse complement strand
TTGCCCGTTGACTCCCGCCCGGAGGACTCCTACACTCGCACTCCGACAGGCCTGCAGTGTCCGACCACGTCTTCTTCTACGGCACCCTGATGACCCCGTTCAACCGTCCGGGACGTCAGCGCGTGGCTTCCAAGCTGCTGTTCTCTGGGCGCGGCCGCATTCGGGCCGCGCTCTTCGATTTGGGGATCTATCCGGCGGCCGTCCCCGCCGAAGACGACAGCATGGTGGCCGGCGAGGTGTACGAGCTGGCAGATGCTCCGGTTGTGCTGGCGGCACTCGATGAGCTCGAAGGATTCCGACCGGCCGAGCCGGCCAGGAGCCTCTACCTGCGCGTTCTCACGGACGTCCAGATGGACGACGGCCGCACGCAGCCAGCGTGGGCGTATTTCTACAACGCGCCGCTCGGGCGCGCGGAACGCATCGCGTCGGGCGACTACCTCGAGCACCTCAACGCGAAGCCCTAAACGCGGCCCCTTCAGCGCTTGAGGCTCTTCAGCTCTTCGACCAGCTCGGTGATGGCATCGAGCACGGGCCCCGACGGCTCGATGAACTCGATGCCAGAGTGATACATCACGAGGTCCTGATCCACATCCACGATGCGCGAGTGTGCGACGCGCCCTTTAACGACGATCGAGCGCTCGCGGAGCGTGAGGCGGAAGTCGTGGAGCGAGTCCACGTGGAGCGGGAACACGGTTTCCACCTGCATGCCGCCGAGGCTCACTTGATGGACCGACATCGCCTGGTAGACCTTCACCTCGCCCCGCAAGGGGCCGAGGATCGGGACGCGTTCGGAGTCACGGTGGCTCGTGGACACGGCAGAAGGAATTATAGTTCGGGCTTCATCGCCGCGATGCCCGCCTTGAGCGGGGGGTTCACGCAGAAGCTCGCGTCTTCCACCTTTTTCACGGTGCGTTCGGGTCGTCCATTCGGCTTGCACGCATGTTGGCGACCGCGGGGCAGACCGCTGGACCAGAGCCCGACGGATCGTCAGCGGCGCTGCGCTGCTTTGACTTGCTCCTTGAAGCTGGGGTTCACCTTGAAGCCTGCTCTCTCGGCCAACGTCATCTCCTCGGCCGCCTGCTTGACTTGGCCGGTGAGAAGATACACGACAGCGAGATTGTTGTGGGCCTCGCCCATCTTGGGGTTCGCGTCAATTGCCGCGAGGTAGTGCTTCGCGGCGGTGGCCAGGTCATTCCCGCGGAAGTAGGCGCTGCCCAGCGAGAGCGACACGAAGGCCGGCACGCTCAACTCGAAGTCCATGTTCGAGCCCGAGTGCTTTTGCCACTCGATGTCCTGGCGAGGTTCTCGAGATGCGTGATGACGCGGTCCGAAGCCGCGCTCGGTCGACCACCCTGCCGTTCGCGAATGACCTCGCGAATTTCGCGGAGCTGATCGTCGCGCCGGCGCTGGGCGTCGAGTTGGTCGGTCGCCCGCGTGCCGGCCGCCTGCAGGTAGAGGCCACGGCAGGTCTCGAGCGCCTGGATGGCGGCCCCGTACCGGCCGTCCCCGATTCTCGCGCCCTACCCAGTAGTGGGCCAGTGCGAAGTCCGGCGCGATGCCGATGGCGAGAAGGAATTCTCTCTCTGCGGCTGTCCATTGCTCGGACCCCATCAGTCGCAATCCCTCCCGATAGTGGATGAGTGCCGTAGGGGCGGTTCGTTGAGCCTGCAACCCGGCTGACATCAGGAGTGCCAGCGCGACGACGACGGCGGTCGCAGTTCTCATGCCATCCTCCCGGGAACGTGGGATGTGTCGGACTTCGGCCGGTGGCCCGGCCAGCCCTTCGGCCCGGCGATCGAACGCGAATGCCCGGCCGACTCGGAGGCCGGCCGGGCACCACGTGATGAGCCGGCTACTTCCGGCCGCGATGCTGGGCGCTAGAACAGGAACTTGACGCCCACGCGCGCCGAAATCGGGAACTGATACCAGGTGTCCTTGAGGAACCGAGGATCCTGCACCACGCCCTGATCCCTGATCAGCTGATCGAAGTTGAGCTGTCCGGTGTAGAACAGGACCTCGCTGGGAATGTCGATGCCGTTGACGTATTCGTACGTCGACCATTTGCCGAGCGCAGCCTTCTGGTCGAACACGTTCAGTACGTTCAGGCTCACCTTCATGCGCCGCTCGCCACCGACCTTGATCTCGTGCTGAATGTAGAGGTCGGTCTGCGAAAAGACGTCCGTGCGCCCGTCGCTGAGGCGCCCCAAGTACTGCACCGGCAGGTTGTTCGGCGGATAGATGCCGATCTCACGGGTCACGGGAACGCCGCTCGACAGGTAGTAGTTGGCGCCGATGCTGGTGCCGAAGGGGAGGCTGTAGATGGCCTGCGTCTTGAACTGGTGCGGACGATCGGTCGGCAGCGGCCCGAAGACGGGTTGGCCATGCTGATCGAACATCATGGCCGGGTAGTCGTACAGTCGGCCGACGTTGGCGCTCGTGCGTCCGTTCTCGTCGCCCTGCGATAGGCCGGAGTAGTTGCCGTAGAGCCGGCTCCACATGTAGCTCAGGCGTAGCGACCAGCGATCCGAGTAGCGCTTGTCGAACGCGAACTCCACCGCGTCGTAGTCGCGCTTCGGCTTCGGCAGGTTGACGTCCGGGTTGACGAACGCCAGTCTGGTCAGACCTTCGCCCGGGTTGGCAATGACGTAGATCTCGTTGCCGGCGGCGTCGAGCGAGCCCGTGTCCTCGATGGCGCGGTCGATCTGCTTGTGCACATAGCGCACGCTCGCCGCCATGTTGGCCCTCAGCTGGTGCTCGAGGCCGACGGCGGCTTCCTGCATCCGCATGGGCTTCAGGTCCGGCTCGATGGCGTCGGAACCGAAGGACGGATGACGGAAGTCGACCGGGCCTCGTATGAGCGTGCCCGAGCAGTCCGGAGGACAGTTCCCGGCGGTCGTCAGGCCCGTCCAGTCGGGACTGTCCAGCGTGTAGTAGTACTCGAGCCACTTGTCGCCGCCGAATGAGCCACGCGGTAACTCGAGCTTGAAGATGTCGTAGAACACGCCCCACGAGGCGTACGTCTTCCACTTGCCGTCACCCGTGACGTCCCAGGCCATGCCGAGCCGAGGCGCGAGCTTGTCCTTGAAGCTGAACTCGAT
Source organism: Acidobacteriota bacterium (assembly GCA_020851835.1). Classification (GTDB taxonomy): domain Bacteria; phylum Acidobacteriota; class Vicinamibacteria; order Vicinamibacterales; family UBA2999; genus VFZN01. Next base: position 1,361 of record JADZBZ010000341.1, on the reverse strand, counting down.
GCCGTAGGTCGGAATGTCGGGACCAGCCGCGTAGGCCGGCACGCGCTCGCGCGAGGTGCGGATCCCTGCGTTGACGGTGACGCGGTCGTTGAGGCTCCAGGCATCCTGGAAGAACAGCCCGATATTGGTCGTGCTCACATCGCCCTGGGTGATGAAGCCACGCTTCGGGTCCACGCCGTTGCTGCGTACCGAATAGTAGCCGAACGGGCCACGCGTCAACGGGCTGCCGCTCGACAGGTTGCCGCCCCACCGAATCGTCACGCGGTTGCCAGCCTCACCGTAGTCGACGTTGTTACCGACTCTGTCGAGCTGAAGGCCACCCTGGAACTGGTGCTGGCCGCGAAGGCTGGCATACCACGTGCCGTCGGCCTGGAAGTTCAGGCGCTTCTGCTGATCGCGCACGGACGAGAACGCGGCGGCCGATGGGAAGCTGCTGAATCCGGCACCCTGCTGGAACTGCGGAGGAACGGCGACACCATTCGTCCCGACGAAACCGATATTGCCGCTCGGGCTGAAGATCGACCGCGGGCCCTCAGGGAAATTCGAGTCGTTCGTATCGGAGAAATAGTAGCCCGCCCGTACACCGAGCAAGAGGTTCGGGTTGGCAACGTAGTCGGCTTGGCCCGAGACGCTGTAGTTCGGGAACTTGCGAACGAGCCCGTACGGCGTATCGGGCAGATCGGTGCCATCCAGGTTCGGAAGCAGCCCGTCACGCTTGCGGAAGCTGTTGTTGAAGGCGACGCGCGTCCGCAGTTTCTGGCCGATCTGCGCCGTCGTGTTCGCGGTGAGGAACTGTCGCGTGTCCCGCTGGTCCTCGGTTACCGTCCCGCCATTCAGGAGATCGACCGTGCGCTCGTAGTCGATGATGGTCGGCTGATACGCCCCGTAGAACCACGCCTTGTTCTCCGCAATCGGACCGCCGATCGAGAAGCCGGGTTCCATCCGGTAGTTCTTGTCCTCGGGGTAGGTGACGTACTCGGCCTGGTTGGTGGAGGGGTTGAGCCGGAGCGTGGGGCGACCGCCCGCCGCCTGTGGCGTCGCACCGGTCGATCCACCGAAATCACCGATGGTCGTGCCCGACGAGAAGGCGTAGCGACCTTTGCTGAGCGCGCTGCCCTCCCAGTAGTAGAGGCCGCTTCCGTGCATCACGTTGGTGCCGCTCTTGGTGACGACGTTGACGACGCCACCGGTTGCGCCGCCGTACTCCGCCGTGTAGCCGCTGGACTTGACCTGCACTTCCTCGATGAAGTCCGCGATGACCTGCTTGCCGGATGTGCCGTTTTGAAGGTCGGTGGTTTCGATGCCGTCGACAATGAACCGGTTCTCGCCGGCGCTGGCGCCATCGATCGACAGGCCACCCA
>JADZBZ010000340.1 GCA_020851835.1 Acidobacteriota bacterium | reverse complement strand
TGGGAGGCCAACTGGCGAAACTCGCCGTTGGTCTCGAGGAGCAGGTCCTTCACATCCTGTACCTCAGCCATCGGGGCTGCCTCCTTCCGGGCCAAAGCGTTCGGGACGCTCGCCCTATGCGCGCACTCTACCACCCCCGTCATGCCGATTCAACTGCCGCGCTCAGTAGTGTCAACACGAAATAGAAATGTCCCCGGCCTTAACGAAATAGAAATGTCCCCGGTCCAGGTCAACGACGGCGCCTGTGGGAGCTCGTGGAAAACTGGTCTGTAGTTTTCCAAGCAGCGGTGGGCGCGTTCTTGGCGTCCACGGCTGCGTCAGCTTCCACAGGCTCTTCACGGCTGGGCTGCGCGACTCAACGCGCGCTCGCGGTCGCTCGCTCGGGTGTCGCGACGCCACGGATGGTCTGCGCTCGGCCGCGCGCGCCGACGTGGGACCGGCGACAACCGCATCGCGGGCGCTGGGGGCTTGACCGGCGCGGCGATCTCGGTCCACGGCATCAGACGCCCGCGGTAGCGGAGTTCAAGGGCGCCATCGCGCGCTTCACGCACCACCACGGTGCTTCGCGCCGGGGCGTGGGCGCTCTGCCGCACCACTTGCAAGTACCGCGAGTCATAGCGCACGACCCAATCGTTCGAGAGGACACGGGCCTCCTCGAGCTGAAAGACCCGATCGAGCGTGGTTCGACACGGGACACGCCGATGAAAATCCTCGGCCGACGCGGGCGCGACGGCGAAGCGGACGTTGTGCTCGGGGAGATACGTCGTCTCCAGGAACGCATTCGCCGCTGGCGCGTCCGCGATCCCCAACCGCCGCAATTTCTTCACGAGGCGATCCTGATGTGTCCCGTGATTGCGCTCGACGCGGCCCTTGGCCTGTGGTGAGCTCGCCGCGATGATCTGGATGCCCAGGGCGGCGCACATGCGGCCAAACTGCGTCAGGGGCACCGCTCCCGTGACCTGCTCCTCCGCATTCGGCTCCCGCACATACACGTTTTTCCAATCCGTATAGAGTGCCAGCGGCACGCCATACGCCTCGATCCACCGGCGCAGCACATCGACGGCCGCCCAGATGGTCTCCTGGTCGCCCAGGCGGGCGAGGGTCCGACCCGTCGCGTCATCGACCAGATTCATCAGGCACCCGCGCGGGCCGCGCGCCTCGTACCACAGGTGGAAACTGCCATCGAGCTGCACCAGTTCGCCGAAATGCGCCTTGCGCTCCCGCCGCTGGCGATGGGGCGATCGCTTCCGCGCCCGACTCCACAACCCCGCGGCCAGCATCCACCGGCGCAACGTGTCGTGATGCACCGTGATCCCGTCTTCGCTCGCCAGATGCTCGGCGGCCAGCGTCGGCCCAAATCGCACGTCGATCGGTCCGCTGTACTTCTCCCGCGCCAGCGCCAACACCCGCTCTCGCTCGACCGTGGGACGCGCATGATTCGACGCGCTCCCTGCGCTCCGATGTTGCAGGCCCTTCGCTCCTTCCGCTCGATAGCGGCGCAGCAAGCGCTTCGCCTGGCGATAGCTCACGGCCAGCACCGTTGCCGCCGATTGCACACTCAGCGTCCCCGCCTTCACGCGGCTCAACACCTCCACCCGTGACAACTCTCGCGCACTCATCCATGTCCTTCCCAGCGATAACCCCCTTGGAGGTCATCAGCTTAGGGGACATTTCTATTTCGCTCGCGAGGGGACATTATCAATTCGCGTCAACACTGCCGCGCTCAGTAGCAGCGCGTCCTCGACGGGCTCCGCATAGTAGCTCGGGCGCACACCCGCGACGATGAAGCCGGCGCCCTCGTACAGCCGCAGCGCGGCGAGATTCGATCGCCGCACTTCGAGCGTTGCCCGGCGCACCCCCTCCCGGGCGGCCGAGGCCAGCGCCCCGTCGAGCAGCACGCGTCCGAGCCCGCGCTGGCGGTGGTCCGGATGGATCGCGAGGTTGTTGATGTGCATCTCGTCCACCACCCGCCAGAACGCAATGAAGCCGGCCACGACGCCTTCCGCGGTGCGAATGACGTAGATCCGGCAGACATCAGGACGTGCCAGTTCCGCCTCGTACCACGCACGACCGGTCGGGTTGTGGAACGACGCGTCTTCTATGGCGATCACGGCGTCGAGATCGGCCGGGCCGGCAAGGGGCTCGACTCGGACAGGCGGCGCTGGCATCGGCGACCTTCCGGGCGGCTAGCGGCGCCCGACGTCCGGGCGCCGCACGTAGAGCGGCTCCAACTGATGTGGCCGGTGCGAACCATCCTCGCTGGCGCGTCGCCGGGCCAGGCGCGCGATGGCGGGCGCGAGCAGCGGGTGCGGAACGACGCGGACCTCACGCGCCACCACCGCGCCGTAACGGTCGGCAATGTCGCCCACCAGAAGGTCGACCGCAGGCACGGCGTCCAGCCAGCGGGCCCAGATTTCGTCGGGCGGCGCCACTTCAGGCGGGCCAATGGGTGTCAGCGCCGGCCAGGCCCCAGCCTCCCCGTGCACGTCGTAGCGGGCCGCGAACACCTCACCCCGCGCGGCGTCCATCCAGGTGCCGATACGGGCGCGGGCGGCGCCCAGTGTCTCGAACGCCGTCAGGGCCATGGCCTCGAGCGCCGACACGCCCACGACCGGCCGATCCAGGGCGAGGGCGATACCCTGCATGGTGGCGAGCCCGATTCTGAGCCCGGTGAAGGCGCCGGGACCCGAAGCGACCGCGAGCAGATCTACGGCCGCCAGCGCGACGCCGCCGTCCGACAGCACGCGCGCCAACTCGCCCGGCAGCCGCTCGCCATGTGTGCGCGACGCGTCACCCGCAGCGACCGCACGGACGAGGTCGTCGTCCAGCAGCGCTGCGCTACCGGCGCGACTGGTGGTATCGAGGGAGAGGATCAGCACGGGCAGAGGCTGTGTCGATCGTATACTCGACCTCGTCTGCTTGTCGCACCTCGTCTGACGTGACCCAGCCGTCCACATCCTCACCGCCGCCCGTGCCGTCCGGCACGACGCTGACGCCTGCCATGCGCCAGTACTTCGAGGCGAAGCGCCAGTACCGGCACGCGATCGTGTTCTTCCGGATGGGTGACTTCTACGAGATGTTCTACGAGG
>JADZBZ010000339.1 GCA_020851835.1 Acidobacteriota bacterium | reverse complement strand
GCCGAGTATCACGCCTTCCTCACCAAGGCGCTGGCCGGCCTGGCGCTCGGCGCCGTGGCCATGGTGCTCTCGATGCCCTTGATGGCCGGCGCGCACGGCGACCCGGCCGGGCTCGATCCGCTGCAGCGAGGCGTGATGGCGCTGCTCGAGCCGCCAATCCGCACGGTCTGGCCCGCGCTCTACGGCGTCAGTCCGCGGGTGCTCGCCTTCGTCCTGCTGGCGCTCGCCGTGCTGATGATGGCCTGGGCCGGCCGTCACTTCTACCTCCGGGCCTGGAAGGCCGTCGCGCACGGCACCGCCGACATGAACGTGCTCGTCGCGGTCGGCACCGGATCGGCGTTCCTCTACTCCCTCGCGGCGACCGTGTTCCCGCAGGCGTTCGTAGCCCGGGGCGCCTCGGCCGACGTGTACTACGAGGCCATCATCTTCATCCTGTCGCTGTTACTGCTGGGGAATGCGCTCGAATCCCGCGCCAAGACCCAGACCATGTCGGCGTTGCGGCAGATGGCCCGGCTCCAGCCGTCGACGGCGCGCGTGAAGCGCGGGGCCGCCGAATTGGACGTCCCGATATTGGCCGTGCACACCGGCGATGTGGTCATCGTGCGTCCCGGCGAGCGCTTCCCGGTGGATGGCCGCGTGCTCGGCGGAACGGGAGCCGTCGACGAGTCGATGCTGACGGGCGAGTCGGTGCCCGTGGACAAGCAGCCCGGCGATCGCGTGGTCGGCGCCACCATCAACCGCTCGGGTGCCTTCGAGGTGGAGGCGACGGCAGTGGGCGCCGACAGCGTGCTCGCCCAGGTGGTGCGCCTGATGCGCGACGCCCAGGCGTCGCAGGCGCCCATCCAGCGCCTGGCCGATCGCATCTCGGCGGTCTTCGTACCTGTCGTCATGGTCCTTGCGGTCGTAACCTTCGGCATCTGGTGGGTCGCGCTCGACACGCCGTCCGTCGTGCGCGCCCTGCTCCCGGCCGTATCGGTGCTCATCATCGCCTGCCCATGCGCGATGGGACTGGCCGTGCCGACGGCGGTGATGGTTGCGACCGGACGCGGCGCGGCGTCGGGGGTACTGATTAAGGGTGGGGAGCCACTGGAGCGGCTGGCCTCGGTCGACACGGTCGTCTTCGACAAGACCGGGACGCTCACGCTGGGTGAGCCCCGCGTGGTGGACCTGCGCTCCCTGCCGGGCATCGACGCGCGCGCGATGCTGGCCCAGGCGGCGGCGGTCGAGCGGCGCTCCGAACATCCCCTGGCCGAGGCCATTGCCCGCCATGCGGCGGCCGAAGGGGCGGACCGGCCTCCGCTCTCGGAGTTCGTGACCCTTCCGGGACGTGGCGCACGCGGGCGCGTCGGACCGCATCAGGTAACGGTGGGCAACGCCGCCTTCCTCCGAGAGGAGGGCATCGACGTCGCCGCGCTCGCGACGCTCGCCGACGAGGCAGCCTCCCAAGGGCAAACGCCCGTCCTGATCGGCCTCGATGGCCGCCCTGCCGGCCTCATCGCACTGGCCGATACCCTGCGCGCCAATGCCCGGGAGGTCGTCGGTCGGCTCGAGGGGCTCGGATTGCACGTGGTCATGCTGAGCGGCGATCGACAGGCGGCTGCGGCGGCCATTGGCCGTCAGGCGGGCCTCAGCCAGGTGGTCGCCGAAGTGCTGCCCGCAGGGAAGGTAGAGGCCATCAAGGCCCTTCAGGCCGAAGGTCGCCGCGTGGCGATGGTCGGTGACGGCGTCAACGACGCCCCCGCCCTGGCCCAGGCCGACGTGGGCATCGCCCTGGCATCGGGCACCGACATCGCGGCTGAGGCCGCCGACGTGACGTTGATGAGCAGCGACCTCGGCGGGGTGCCCGAAGCCGTCGGGCTCGCTCGGGCCGCGATGCGCACGATGAAACAGAACCTGTTCTGGGCGTTCATCTACAACGTGATCGGCATCCCCATTGCCGCCGGCGCGCTCTATCCCGCCTTCGGTATTCTCCTGAGCCCGGTCATCGCGAGCGCCGCCATGGCCTTCAGCTCCGTCAGCGTGGTCTCCAACAGCCTCCGGCTGCGCAGGGCCTGACACCGGCCCCGGGTGCCGCACGTCGATCGGCACGGCACTAGAAGGCCTCCCAGGTTAGGATTGGCCGTCGTGTTCACCAACATCCTGTGCTCCGTGGACTTCTCCGAGGACTCCGAACGCGCGCTCGCCGCGGCGCTGGCGCTGGCGCGGGCGGCGCACGCGCACGTGACGATCGTCACGGTCGTAGACCCACTGCTGAGCGCCGGCGCCTCGGCGGCCGGGGCGCACGACACCCTGAACCAACAGACCCAGCAGGAACTGCAGACGCTGCTGGATCGAGCGGCCCCGGGCCTGCCTCCGGACAGCCTGCCGGCCGTGTCGATTCGGGTGGGCGCTCCCGCCACCGAGATTCTGGCCCAGGCCGACGAGGCCAACGCGGACGTCATCGTGATGGGCATGCGCGGCATCGGCGGCGCGCAGAAGCTGCTGCTCGGCTCGACGAGCCAGCACGTCCTGGAAAAGGCGACGGTGCCGGTGCTCATCGTGCCTCCGGCGTGGCGGCGCTAGCGACGCCCCGACAGGTCAGCCCAGCCAGGCCCCCAGACCGAGGGCCACGGCCATGGCCGCGAGCACACCGATCACGAGCCGGCGAAAGTCGCCACGCCCAATGCTGGCGGCCAGCACGCCTTTGACGCAGGTATTCGATAACAAACCCACCGCCACGGCCCGGGCGCCCAGATCGGCCGCCAGGCCGTTGTTGCCGGCCACGTTCTTGGCCATCGACAGCGTGAGCGCGTCGGAATCGGTGAGCCCCACCAAGGCAGCCGTGGCCAGGACTCCGCCCGAGCCCAGCTCGCGCTCCGCGAGGTGCACGGCAAAGAGCACGACCTG
>JADZBZ010000338.1 GCA_020851835.1 Acidobacteriota bacterium | reverse complement strand
TCGTGCGTGCCCTGCTTGACGACGACCGACGTGGCGTCGATGCGTTCGAGTTGGCCGGCCGCCCAGGCCTCGCGCGGCTTCACCGGAGCCGCCGCTGCTTTGGTGGAGGAGGCCGTCGCTTTGGCCGGCGTGGTCATCGGCTTGGCCTGGGCGGCCATTGCCGAGGACGTGACGGCGAAGAGGCCGAGAATCATGAAGAGCGAGATGCGGCGCATGATGGAACTCCTTGATACGAAACCGCGCGGTGGACGATGGAGCCGGCGGCGCTGGCGCGGTGTGCAGCGAGCCTACTGGGACGGTACGGACGGGCCCCTGTCGGGGCTCTGACGGCCACATGACATCGGTGACATCTGCAACCGGATGGGCACCTTTCACAGCTGTCATGGTGGAGAAAGGCCCAGGGAACCGGCCCGGCCGTCCAATGAGGTGAAGGGGAATGACCTCATGACGACACAGACGACCGTTGCCTCCCAGCAGACACGTTCTCGCAGGCGGGCCGCCGTGCTGGCGGCCGCCGCCCTCTCGCTCGCCGTCGGCTTTGCCGGCGGCCGCGTCACGCTCGGCGCGTCCGGCCCGGTACAGGCTCCGCCACCGACGGCCGCGACAGCCGGCCGGGCCATGCCCGCCCTCGTTCCGGCCTCTTACAGCGCCATCGTCGACAAGGTGGCGCCGGCCGTCGTGACGGTGCGCGTCGAAAAGCGCGCCGAACCCGTGCCGACCGCGATGACGGATCCGTTCCGCGATTTCTTCGGACCGCAGGCCCGCCCCATGCCGCGCAGCCGGCAGTCCGCACTCGGCTCGGGCGTGATCGTGTCGGCCGACGGACGAATCGTCACCAATCATCACGTGATCGACGGCGCGGAGCGCATCTCCGTGGATCTGGCGGATCACCGGACGTTCCCGGCCACGCTGGTCGGCAGCGATGCCGCCAGTGACCTGGCCGTGCTGCACATCGCGGCCAGCGGCCTGCCCGCCCTCGCGATTGGCGACTCCAAGGCGATGAAGGTGGGTGATGTCGTGCTGGCCTTCGGAAACCCGCTGGGCGTGGGACAGACCGTCACGATGGGGATCGTCAGCGCCACGGGCCGGGCGACCGGCGTGGGCGACGGCGGCTACGAGGACTTCCTGCAGACCGACGCGGCCATCAACCAGGGCAACTCGGGCGGCGCGCTCGTCAACATGCAGGGTGAGCTGGTCGGCATCAACGCGCAGATCCTGTCGCCCTCGGGCGGCAACATCGGTCTCGGGTTCGCGATTCCGTCGGCCATGGTGCGTGCCGTGACCGACCAACTGGTGCGCGACGGCGTGGTCCATCGCGCGAAGCTCGGCGTGACGGTGCAGCCGGTGACACCGGAGATCGCGACGAGCCTGGGGCTGGCCGAGGCGCGCGGCGGGTTGGTGAGTGAGGTCGAACCCGGCGGGCCGGCCGAGCGGGCCGGCGTCCGACAGGGCGACGTCATCGTCGCCATTGACGGGCAGCCGGTGGACGACGCCAATGCGCTGCGCAACCAGGTGGCCGGTACCGAGCCCGGCGCCACGGTGAAGGTGGACGTCCTGCGCGACGGCCATCGTGAATCGCTGTCGGCGCGCCTGGCGGAGCGGGTGCCGTCGGGCGACGAGAAAGCCGCGCCCAACGGCAGGGGCGGCGAAGGCGAGTTCGGCCTGGGGCTCACGCTGGCGCCGCTCACGCCGCCGCTGCGCGACCAGCTGGAGCTGCCGCGGGGCGCCGACGGGCTGGTCGTCACCGACATCGATCCGGAAGGGACGGCTGCGGAAGCCGGCATCCGACCGGGCGATCTCATCGAGAAGGTGGACGGCCGCGACGTGCGGACGGTGGGCAATCTGCGCGACGCGCTCGCCGCGCGCGCTGGCAAGCCCAGCCTGATGCTGATCAACCGGCACGGGACGAGCCTCTTCCTCGCGCTGCCCGAGGCGCGATCGTGATCCGGCGCGCGGCCGTGGTGGCCGGAGTGCTTGGCTGCGTGCTGTGGGCAGCGCCCGCGCCCGCGCAGGCCACCGCCACTCTGTCCATCCGCGGCCGCGCGCAGACCCTCCACCTGTATGGCTCGCGCGGCGGCACGCCGGTGATTGTGTCGAGCGGCGACGGAGGCTGGATCCATCTCGGGCCCCACGTCGCCTCCGTGCTGGCCGGGCAGGGTTGCTTCGTCGTGGGTTTCGACGTGAAGGCCTATCTATCGAGCTTTACGTCGGGAGCCGCGGTGCTCAGGCCCGACGACGAGCCCGGAGATTACCGGGCGCTCGCTGAATTCGCCGCGAAGGGCAGCGTGCAGAAGCCGGTGCTGATTGGCGTCTCCGAGGGCGCCGGGCTGTCGTTGCTCGCCGCCACCGACCCAGCCACACGCGACGCGATTGCCGGCGTGCTCGGCCTCGGGTTACCGGACATCACGGAACTCGGCTGGCGGTGGAAGGACGCCATCATCTACATCACCCACCAGTCTCCCAGCGAGCCCACGTTCAGCACCGCCGCCTTCGCGGCCCGCGTGGCGCCGGCGCCCCTGGCCGCCATCCAGTCCACCCACGACGAGTTCGTCCCGCTCGACGAGGTGCAACGCATCATGAGCGCGGCGCGCGAGCCGAAGAAGCTTTGGGTGGTACCGGCGGCCGACCACCGGTTCAGCGACAACCTCGCGGAATTCGATCGCCGCCTGCTCGAAGCCATGGCCTGGATCCAGGCCAACGTCGGCCGATAGCCCGGGCCGTGTCAGACTGGTCGGGCGGCCGATACCGCACCCCATGAGACCGCGCCTCGTACGCCTCCTGCCGGCCCTCATCGGTCTGGCTCTCTTCATCGCGGCCCTCGAAGTGCTGCGTCGCGAGTTGCAGCCGGCGAGCTGGCATCTGCTGACGACCGACCTGCTGGCCACGCCGCTCAGCCGGCTGCTGGCCGCGTCGGGCTTCACGGCCCTCAATTACCTGGTACTGGCGTGCTACGACGTGCTCGCCTTCCGGTCCATCGGCAAAACCCTGCCGGTACGCCGCGTGATGGGCACGGCGCTGATGGCCTACGCGATTTCCAACAGCATGGCTCTCGCCGCGCTGTCGGGCGCCTCGGTCCGGTACCGGTTCTACTCGCGGTGGGGTGTCACGGCAGACGAGCTGGCGCGCCTCGTCTTCTCCTACTCCTTGACGTTCTGGCTGGGACTGCTGGCGCTTGGAGGCCTGAGCCTGGCGATGAGCCCCCCGGCACAACTCGCCGCCCTGCCGGGCGCGCCGCTGGCGGCCGCGGCCGGATGGCTGCTGGTCGCCCTGGTCGCTGCGTTTCTCGCGGTTACTGCGGTGCGCCGTACGCCGCTGAGAGTGGTCGGGCAGGTGCTGCCCCTGCCCTCGCCGTCGATCGCGGTGCAGCAGTTGCTGCTCTCGACCGTGGACTGGGTGCTGGCTGCGTCGGTGCTCTACGTGCTGCTGCCCCCGAGCGCGCTGACCTTTCCCACCTTCGTCGGCGTGTTCCTGCTGGCCATCCTGGCGGGCCTGGCCAGCCACGTGCCCGGGGGCATCGGCGTCTTCGAGGGGCTGATGGTGCTGCTCCTCAAACCGTACCTGGACGCTGCCGCGCTGCTGCCGGCGCTGGTCGTGTACCGCGCGACGTACTACCTGGTGCCCTTCGGCCTGGCGATTGTCGCGCTCGTCGCCGACGAGCTCGCCCAGCGGCGGGCGCCCGTCGAGCGGGCGGGCGCGCTGCTCGGGCGGGTGGCCGACCATGTCACGCCCCGCCTGCTGGCCGGGTTCACGTTTCTGGCCGGCGTGGTGCTGCTGGTGTCGGGGGCGACCCCTGCCTCGCCCGGTCGTCTGAGCCTGCTGGCGCGCCTGGTGCCGCTCGGTATCATCGAGACCTCCCACTTCGTCGGCAGTGTGGCCGGCGCCGGCCTCATCGTGCTGTCGCAGGGGCTGTCCAGGCGCCTCGACGCCGCCTACTATCTGTCGTCCGTGCTGATCGTAGTCGGGATGGTGGCGTCGCTGCTGAAGGGCTTCGACTACGAAGAGGCGCTGCTGCTGTTGGCGGTCCTGGCGGTACTGCGCCGGGCCCGGCCGGCGTTCGACCGGCGCGCGGCGTTCTTCGAGACGCGATTCTCGGCCGGTTGGATTGGCGCGATGACCGGCGCGCTGGCCGCTTCGGTGTGGCTGGGGTTCTTCGCCTTCAAACACGTGGACTATGCGACCGAGCTGTGGTGGCAGTTCGAGCTGCACGGGGATGTGTCGCGGTTCCTTCGAGCCTCGGTGGGCGCCGCCATCGTCGTGCTGCTGGTCGCAGTGGCGCGCCTCATCGGGCATCCGCCGCACGAGGCCGCCGTTCCCACCGAGGCTGAGCTGGCCGAGGCGGCGACCGTTGTGGCGCGGCAATCTTCGACGTCGGCCAACCTCGTGTTCCTGCGCGACAAGACGCTGCTCTTCAACCAGGCCCGGGACGGGTTCGTGATGTACGGCGTGCAGGGCCGCACCTGGGTGGCGCTGGGCGATCCGGTGGGCCCAGACGATGCGCGGCCGGGCCTCATCCGCAGCTTCCTCGAACGCGCGGACGACTTCGGCGGCGTGCCGGCGTTCTACGAAATCGGCGCTCCGCAGCTGCACCTGTACGCGGACCAGGGGCTGGC
>JADZBZ010000337.1 GCA_020851835.1 Acidobacteriota bacterium | reverse complement strand
TGGCACGCGCCACCGGTTCGCTCACGGCACCGTGCCTCGCCAGCAAAGGCTCGGGAACACCCAACAGGCCGGCCTTCGCCGCGTTGCTGTAGGCGACCACGCTACGATCCACGTAGTCGGAGCTGCCGGCCACGTCGGTCAGGCGCGATGTCGCCAGCCCCCCGGTGCAGGATTCGGCCAGCGCAATGCGCCATCCACGCGCGCGAAGCTGATCGCCCACGGTCTGCTCAACCGACTGACCGGACGCTCCAGCGACGTCGGGACCGAGGCGTTCGATCAGCCGATGGGCGGCAACGTCGAGCGCGGCCGCTCCGGATTGCTCGTCGATGACGCGAACCGAGAGGTGAATCTCGACGGATCCGGGCGTCGCCAGAATGGTCGTCTGGATGGGTGGATTCAAGTCCAGCCACGGCGCGTAGATGGGCTGCACCAGTTCTTCGAGACGCGACTCGGTACGGCCGGTGACGCGCAGCGCCCGCCTGAGCAGAAAACGGGGGCCGGCCATTCGCGCGAGCCGCGCCCGCACGACGCCCGTCATCATCGGCTGCATCTCCCGCTGCGGACCGGGCAGCAGCACGATCACGCACGAATCGTGCTCGATGAGCAAGCCGGGCGCGCTCCCGTGGACGTTCTCGAGGACGGTGGCCCCCGCCGGCACCTGCGCCTGGCGGCGGTTCACCTCGGGCATGGCCAGCCCGCGCGTGGCAAAACGGGCTCGAATGCCCTCGACGATGGTGACGTCCTCCGAGAGTGGCAAACGGAGTTGCGCGGCCACGGCCTCGCGCGTCAGGTCGTCGTCGGTGGGGCCGAGACCGCCCGTCAGGACGAGGATGCGATGATGGGCGAGGGCGTGGGCGACCTGCGCCTCGAGTGCCGCCCGGTCGTCACCCACCACGGCTTTGTACGCGACATCCAGGCCCAGTTCGTTCAACACCCCGGTAATGAACAGCGAGTTCGTGTCGGTGCGCCACGGGGTCAGCATCTCGCTGCCGACGGCGAGAATCACCGCATCGAGCGCTCGGGTCATGCCACCATCGAGGCCGGCCAGACCCAGACGAGCAGGCGCAGCGCCACCTGCCCGTATACACCCGCAGCCGCATCGTCGAGCATGATGCCCCAGCCTCCCGGCGCATCCTCGAGCCGACGTGCCGGAAACGGCTTCACGATGTCGAAGATCCGGAAGCACACGAAGCCGAGCAGGACGCCGGTCAGCGACAGGGGCATGCCCGCCAGCGTGATGAGCATGCCCAGGACCTCGTCGATGACCACCGGCCCCGGATCCGTGCCTCCCAGCAGCGCCTCGCTGCGGGTGCCGGCCCACACGCCCAAAGCCAGCACCACCGCGATGGTCGCAAACTCAGCTGCCGGAGACCCAATCCAGCGCAGGACGGCGTACAGGACCAGAGCCGCGGCAGACCCGGCGGTGCCGGGCGCGACTGGAAAGAACCCGACGTACCCGAACGTGGAGACCAGCAGCACGGTCCGCTTCACGCCGCCACCACGCGCGTGCCGGCGAGCCGGTCGTAGACGGCGCGGCAGTCGGCCGTGAAGAAGACGGGCACGAAGAGCGCGCCCAAGGTGCATACCGATATCAGCGTGCCCAGCGAGTGCACGACGGCACCGGTGAGGTCTACACCGTGCTGGTCGTCACCGACCACTTTCACTCCCAGCGCCATCTGACCGACGGTCTGGCCGCCGCCGACGGTGAATCCGACCAGATAGAGAAAGGCCAGCACCAGGAAGAAGGCCGCCATCGGCAACGGGGGGATTACGAGCAGATCCTCGCGCGTCAGCGCGAGGCCGGCGATGCGTGCCGTCAGCGAGACGACGATCAGATCGATACTCGCGAGCAAGGCGACATCGACCAACCCGGCGGCCAGGCGGGCCATGGGCCGAGCGGGTGCCTGCAGCGCGGCCCGCCCGTCCTGGGACGGCTTGGCCCGGGGGTTGGGCGCCGGCACGTCCACCAAGAGGGGCAGCGATGGCGGATCGAACCTGGGCGGCTTGGCGGTCGTCGTCCTGCGGGCGCGCGGCACCTCGGTCCCCGGGCGCCGGACGGCGAGAGGAGGACCCGCCGGGCGCGGCGCGAAGAGCGGCAGCTCTTCGGCGGCTTCCGCCGTGAAGAACTCCTGGGCACCCCCGTCTCGTTGGTCCTGTGCTGGCGCAGGCGTGGTCGTGCCGTGCGATTCAGCTGGCGCCTCGTCGAGGGCGAGCCGGGGAGCGGACGGTGCCATCGGGCCGTCGTCAAACAGCGGGTCGTGCAGCGACAGATCGACGGGGCTCGGATCGGCGCCCGACGCGTGAAGGGGCAGCTCGCCACTTGAGGCGGGTACGGTCAGTGAGAAGTCGTAGCCGCAGTTGCGGCAGCGGTCGGTGGCCTCGAATCCGAGATAGCCACACTTCGGACACTTCATTCCGGGGGCCGTCCAGATGCCGGCGCAGGCGAGGTCTCGGCCAGGGCCAGGGCGAGCAGTTCGCGCTGAATGCGCGCGCGCATTTCGTCGGCACGCGCCCGCAGCGGATCGCCGGCGGGCACGCGGTCGAACTGGGTGAGCGCATCGAACAGGCGACCGCTCTCGAAGAGCGCCCGGCCGCGCATCAGGTAGACCTCCGACGCCGATGGCACGGGCAGCGGGCCGATGGTGTCGGGAAACG
>JADZBZ010000336.1 GCA_020851835.1 Acidobacteriota bacterium | reverse complement strand
GACTTCCCCGAACTCCACCGCCCGCCCGTAGGCATATTCGATGGACCGGTGTTCGCTCAGCAGCGCCCGCAGCCGCGTCCACTGCTCGGGCGTGACGTCGCGCGCCTGAACGATGCCGCGCACCAGCACGTCGGCCTCGGCCTCGCCCTGCTGCAGCAGGTGAATGACGGGCAGTGTGATCTTGCCTTCGCGCAGGTCGCCGCCGATAGGCTTGCCGAGCGCTTCGGCTTCACCCGTGAAGTCGAGCAGATCGTCCACCAGCTGGAACATCACGCCCAGGTTGAAGCCGTACTCGCGCAGCGCGGTCTGCTTCTCGGCATTCACCTCGCCCAGCATGCCGCCGATTTCGGCACAGCCGCCGAACAAGTGGGCCGTCTTACGATGGATGATGTCGAAGTGCTCGGCTTCGGAGAGGTCCACCACGCCGTTCTTGGTGAGCTGGTAGATCTCGCCCTCGATCATCCGCAGGGTCACGTCGCACAGCATCCGGACGATGTCGAGCGTGTCCTGGGTGAGGGCCATCGCCATCGACTTGATGTAGAGGAAGTCGCCGGCGAGCACCGTGACGTCGTTCCCCCAGCGCGAGTGCACGGCCTTCCGGCCCCGCCGCACATCGGCATCGTCGATGATGTCGTCGTGCACGAGCGTAGCGGTGTGGATGAACTCCACCACGGCGGCATTCAGCACGGCACGTGGCCCCTCGTAGCCGCACAGGCGCGCCGACATCAGCAGCACGGCGGGCCGGACGCGCTTGCCGCCGCTGGTCTGGATGTACGCACCAATCTCGGGGATGACGTGCACCTGCGACTGCACCTGTCGCGCGTACTCGCGCTCGACCGCTTCGAGATCGGCCCGCACGGGTTCGAACAACTGGATGAGGTCCGCCTGGGTCCTGGGGAGCGCGTTCGACAAGCTGGACAATCTCACCATAGGGCGCGCGCCGGTGTCAACGCGATGAAACGCCCGTTAATGCTTGCAGGGCTGAGCTTTGTCGCGCTCACGGCCGGAACAGTCGACTGAAGTTCGCCCCAACCAGCGCCTCGAGCGCAGCCATCTCCATGCTCCGCACGCCGGCGACGGCCTCGGCCACCCGGACGACATGAGCCGGCTCGTTCCGGCGGCCCCTGAAGGGCACCGGCGCGAGGTACGGGCTGTCGGTTTCCACCAGTAACCGGTCGGCGGGCACCTGGCGCACGGCGTCGCGTAGCGATTCGGACTTCGGAAACGAGACAATGCCCGGAATCGACACGAAGTACCCGGTGGCCAGCATCCGGCCGGCGGCCGCGGCATCGCCCGTGAAGCAGTGGATCACGCCCGTGGTATCGACACTCCCGTTTTCGGCGAGGATCCGGAGCGTGTCGGCCTCGGCTTCGCGCGTGTGAATCACGACTGGCAGCCCACGCGCGCGCGCCACGCCGAGCTGGGCGCGGAACACGGCCTGCTGCACGTCGGGCGGCGCGAAGTCGTAGTGGTAGTCGAGGCCGATCTCCCCAATGGCCCGCACCGCCGCCAGCTCGTCGAGGCGGCGCTCCACCAGCCGGGCCGCGTCCAGCGGATCGGCGGCGAACAGCCCCGCCTGGTGCGGATGCACGCCCACGGCGGCCCGCGTCTCGGGCCACAACGCCCGCACCCGCTGCCAGCGCGCCAGTTCGGCATCGTCCTGGGCCGCCAGAATCACCAGCGCGCCAGTCAGCCCCGCCCTACGCGCGCGCTCGACGACCGCGGGCAGGTCGGCCTCGAACTCGTCGCCAGCGAGGTGGCAGTGGGAATCAATCATGCTCGCCTACGGTACCGTCACTACGACTTCATTCGACGCGTCGCCAGGTCCGTGGGCGCTGAGCGGCACGACTCGCACGTAGTAGGTGCCCGCCGGCACGGCCGATGCGACGTAACGACGATCGGTTGGCGCCAGGTCGACGACCGCGGCATTGCTCAGGCCCGGCGCCGTGCCGGCCCGCACCTGGTACCCGCTCACCGGAGCACCGGGCGCCGGCGCCTCCGTCCAGTCGAGCGTGACCGTCGCTCCAGCCACGCTGGTGAGCACCAGGACAGGCGCGCCAGGTGGGGGCAGACCGATCACCACGCGCGCCTCGATCGAGGGCGGGCTCAAGCCCCCCGCGCTTTGCGCGCGCACGCGCACCCAGTAACGGCCGTTCGGCACACCGGGCGCCTCATAGGTCGTGAACGCATTGCCGGTGGCAAACCACGCCAGGTCGGCGAGGCCCGGCTCGCTGCCAGCCTCGACCACGTAGGTCTGGACCGGTGCGATCGCGGCGTTGAGCGGCGGAGTCCACGTGAGCGTGACGGCGCTCGCTTCGACGGTCGCGACGAAGTTCAGCGGCTCGGTCGGCGCTGGCCCGAACCCGACGACGACAGTGATCTCGTTCGACGGGACCTCGCCGGTGCCCACCGTGGCCATCACGCGCACGTAATACACCCCGTCGGGTGCCATGACGGTCGTCGAGACCAGCAATCCGACCGGCAGCGACGCGATGGGCGCGCCGCCGGGCACCGCGCTGGCGACGATGGTGTAGGCGCTGGGCGGAACCCCGCTGGTGGGCGGTGTCCACGACAGGGTGATAAAGGGACCGGCGACGCCGGCCGGCTGTAGCCGCGGCGCGGTGCTGATGGTGAAGACGCTGGCCTGGACGATCTGGTAGTCGGCGTCGAGCTGCCACACGGCCACCGCATCGCCCGTCGCATCGAGCCGTACTCGCGGGACCCGCGCGGTGGCGAATGGCTGCGACAGGTCGTTCGTGGCACTCCACACATCGAGGGCCGCGTCGAAGAACGCGGCCTGCACGACGTCGTGGACGCCGTTGGACCGCGTCCAGATGAGGGCGGCGTTGCCCGCCGCGTCCATGCTCAGGTTCGGGCCCTGCACGTTGCCGCCGGCCGTGCGGTTGGCGGCTGGCGACCAGGCGGCCGCCGAGACGGAATAGCGCGCGGTCTGCAGCGAGCGGAAATTGCCGTCGAACCGCGTCCAGGCCGCAAGCGCGTTGCCGTCCTCGTCGGCGATCACGTCTGACTCGAAGGCGTCGGCGCCCGCGTAGGACAGCGTCACGGGGTCGCTCCACGTGCCCGGCCCGGGATCGAGGCGGGACGACTCGATCAGCTGAGTCGTGCCGTTCGAGCGCGTCCAGACAGCCACGGCCGCTACGCCGGTGCGCGCCCGAGACACGTGGGGATCGGATGCCGGGTACCCCACGGCGGACAGGTCGACCGGCGCGCTCCACGCGCCCGAGGCGCCGTCGTAGGCGGAGGCCTGCACGATGGTGACACTGCCGTTGCCGCGCGCCCAGACCGCCACGCCATCGCCCGCATCGTCCATCGAGAGCGCGGGCTCACCGGCGATGTCTCCGCCATCGACCGACAGCGTGACGAGCGCGCTCCATTCGCCGGCGGCGGCATCGTAACGCGCGCCCTGCACGACTCGCGTGGTCGGCCCGCTGGCCACCCAGATGACGAGCGCGTTGCCCGCGGCATCGAGTCCGACGCGCGGATGCACGGCCGTCTCCACGGGTGCGCTCAGATTGACGGGCGTTCCCCACGCGGCCGCAACGCCATCGTAACGGGCCGCCTGAATGCGCTGGCGTGCCGGGTCGGAGCCGGGCTCGCGATGCACCCATGCGGCGACGCCGTCACCGCTGCCGTTGAGGGCGACGTCGGTGCCTTCGAGGGCGGCTTCCGTGGAGGGCGCCGAGATGTTGGCGGGCAGCGTCCAGATGAGGCTGGCGCCGGCGAGCCGCGACGACTGCGTGACGCGGGCCGTGCCCTGCTCGCGAATCCAGGTGGCCAGCGCGTGACCGTTGTCGTCCATGGCCAGCCTCGGCCGGCGCGCCTGCTGGCCACCGGGCGTGAGGTCGAGCGGGACGGACCACGCACGCTGGGCCAGCGCCGGCGCGGCAAACCCGAGGCACACCGAGACTGCCAGCACCGCCACGGCCCACCGCCCCGAACCGAACGACATCATGCTCAGGATCTGCCCGGACGAGCCACAGCCGATGGGCTCCTACCGCACCCGCGTGCCGGGCGCACCGGGCTCGGCGTCAATCAGCAGCGCGCCGCCGCCTTCGGGGCTGGCCGCCAGCACCATGCCGTTCGACTCGATACCCATCAGCTTGGCCGGCTTGAGGTTGGCCACCACGACGATTGTCCGACCGACGAGCTGCTCGGGCTCGTAGCTTTCGGCGATGCCGGCCAGGATGGTCCGCGGCGTGGCCTCGCCCACATCCACCGACAGTTGCACCAGCTTCTTCGACTTCGGCACGCGAGCCGCTTCGAGAACCCTGGCCACCTTGAGTTGCACCTTCATGAACTCGTCGATGGAGATTTGCTCGGGCGCGACGGGCGCCGCCGGTGTACGGAGCGCCGGGGCTTCGCTATGGAGCGCCGGGGCTTCGCTATGGAGCGCCGGGGCTTCAGCCCCGGCGTCGCCCGACTTCGTTTCGCTCACGGTGATGGCTCCCTTGTCTTCGAGGCGGGGCCACAAGGCGCCCGCGTTGAGGATTCCTCTTTCTCCAGATGTCCGCCAGGCCGTCGCGGTGTCGAAGCGCAGATCGCCGGGCGAGGCAGGTTCGCCCATGCGCCGCAGAATCTCCGCGGCAGACGAGGGCATCACCGGCAGCAGCAGCACGGCCGCGATACGCACGGCCTCGGCCGCCTCGTAGAGCACCCGCGCCAGCGCGTCGGCCTTGGCCGGGTCTTTCGCCAGACTCCACGGCTGCGTTTCGGCGATGTACTCGTTGGCCGCGCTCACCAGGCGGTAGGCCGCGGCCACGCCTTCGTGCAGGGCCAGCCGGTCCATCGCGCCGGCGTAGCTTCGGGCAGCCTCGGCCGCCAGCGCCGCCAGCGGCCCGCCCGCCCCGGCGGCGAGACGTCCGTGCTGGAAGCGCTCGGTCATCGCCGCCACGCGGTTCACGAGGTTGCCCAGGTTGTTGGCCAGGTCGGCGTTGTACTTTTCCTCGAAGCGCTCCCAGGTGAAGTCGCCGTCGCCGCCGTACGGCACCTCCTTGGTCAGATACAGCCGCAGCGGATCGGGACCGAACCGCTTGGCCGCATCCAGCGGATCGACGATGTTCCCCATCGTCTTGCTCATGCGCTCGCCCTTGAAGAACACCCAACCGTGGCCGAAGATCCGGCCCGGCAGGGGCAGGCCCGCGCTCATCAGCATGGCGGGCCAGATGACGCAGTGAAACCGCGTGATGTCCTTGCCCACGATATGCAGGTTGGCCGGCCACCGTTTCGCGAAGAGGGCGTCGTCCCAGCCATAGCCCACGGCGGAGGCGTAATTCGTGAGGGCGTCGAACCACACGTAGACGACGCTCGTGGGGTCGAAGGGCAGCGGGATGCCCCAGGACTGCCCGGCCCGGCTGATCGAGAGATCGACCAGGCCGTCCTCGACCAGTCGAACCACTTCGTTGCGGCGCACCTCGGGCTCGATGAAGGACGGATGATCGGCGTAGAACTTCAGCAGGGGCCGCTGGTACCGGGACAGGCGGAAGAACCAGTTCTTCTCACGAATCCACTCGGGCTTCGTCTTGTGGATCGGGCACAGGCCGTCGACGAGGTCCTTCTCGGGCTTGAACTCCTCGCAACCGACGCAGTACGGCCCCTCGTAGGTGCCCTCGTAGACGTCGCCGTTGTCGAGACACGCCTGGACGAGCCGCTGCACGGCGGGAACGTGCCGCTTCTGGTCGGTGGTCCGGATGAAGTCGTCGAAGGAGATGTCCAGGCCGCGCCACACGTCGCGGAACACCTGCTCCATCTCGTCGCAGTAGGCCAGCGGGTCCTTGCCCTGTTCCTGCGCCCGCCTGAACACGTTCTGCGAGTGCTCGTCGTTCCCCATGAGGAACCACGTATCGTCGCCCTTCAGCCGATGGTAGCGGGCGATGACATCGGCGGTGATCTTCTCGTAGGCCGTGCCCAGGTGCGGTCGGCTGTTGACGAAGTCGATGGCGGTGGTGAGGAAGAAGGAGGTCATTGTCGTGAATCGAGCCACGCCTTCTGCGCGGCGGCCTGCACCATCTTAATCGGGACGTCACGGTCCGCGGCCAATTGTGCCAGATCGTCGAACTCGGGCTGGGCGTTCAGCACGGCGCCATCGAGACGCGCGATCTTGAATCGGACGACGCCGTAGGCCGTCTCCACCGGCACCATCTCGCGGTCGAGGCACAGGCGCGCCATCTCCTGGTGGCGGATACCGATCGTGGTGGTCTCGCGGAAGACCAGTGCCGCCAGGGCATCCCGCCGCTCCGGCGCGCACACGATGGTCATCAGCGTGCCCGGGCGGTTCTTTTTCATCTGCACGGGCTGGTAGAAGACCTCCAGCGCGCCGGCGGCATACAGCCGGTCCATGACGGCTCCGAAAATCTGGGGGTTCATGTCGTCGATTTCACACGCCAGCACGGCGACGCGCATGGCGGCGGCGCCGCGATCGGCCTCGCCCACGAACACGCGGACGACGTTCGGCGTTTCGGGCAGTTCGCGGTCGCCGGCGCCGTACCCCACCCGCGATACCCGCATCGCCGGCATCGGTCCGTAGGAGGTGGCGTATTCGGTGAGAATGAGCGCGCCGGTGGGCGTGAGCGTCTCCATCTGCACGCCGCTCGAGTAGCTTGGCGCGTCGCCCAGCAGCCGCACGGTGGCCGGCGCGGGAACCGGGAACACACCGTGCGCCGTCTTCACCATGCCGCCGCCCACGTTCACCGGAGACACCACCACCTGCCCGGCCGCCAGGTGCTCCATGGCGAACACGGTGCCGACGATGTCGATGATGGAGTCCACCGCGCCCACTTCGTGCAGGTGCACCTTCTCCATGGTGGAGCCGTGAATAGCCGCCTCGGCCTCGGCCAGCCGCTGGAACATCCGCGTGGCGCGAGCCCTGCCGGCGGCGCTCAGCGCCGAGCGGTCGATGGCCGCGTAGATGTGTTTCAGATGGTAGTGGCGATGGCCCGAGGCCTCTTCCGCCCCCGGTGCCGGCGTTTCGTGCACGCGAAACTTCAACGACGACACGCCGGCCTTCATGACCCGCTCGGCCGACACCGAGAAGCCATCCACGGCCAGCGAGCCCAGGGCGCGCTGCACCTCGTCGAAGGGCACGCCCGCGTCGATGAGGGCGCCCAGAATCATGTCGCCGGCCGCACCGGCGAAGCAGTCGAAGTACAGCGTGGTCACGTCAGCAGGTTCCCTAGTTTGAAACTGTAGTATCGCCCGGCACCCAGAATGATGTGGTCTGCCACCGGAATGCCCATCGTCTGGCCGACTTGCACCAGCCGCGCCGTCACCGCTACATCGTCCTGGCTCGGCGTCGGATCACCGGACGGATGATTGTGGAACAGAATCACGCACGCAGCCGACGCCAGCAGGGCCTCGCGGAACACCTCGCGCGGCTGCGCCAGCGATGCGTCGGGCGCGCCAATCGACACGACGGTCGCCCGAATCAGCCGGTTTCGCGTGTCGAGCAGCAGCACGCCGAAGCGCTCGACCCGGTGCCCGCCGTGCAGCGGCAGCAGATAGCGGGCCGCCTCCTCCGGCGAATGGAACCGTGGACGCTCGCCGGCCTGCCGCACCAGCGCCCGCCGCCCCAGTTCCACCGCTGCCTGCAGGCGCGCCGCGCGCGCGACGCCCACGCCCTCCACGCGCCGTAACTCGTCGAGCGAGAGCCGCGTCAGCCCGTCGGCGCCGCCCGAGGCGACCAGTACGGCCCGCGCCACCGCCAGCGCATCCCACCGCTTCGTCCCGCTCCCGAGCACGAGCGCCACCAGTTCGGTGTCGCCCAGCGCCGCCGGGCCGGCGCGCGTGAGCTTCTCGCGCGGGCGATCCACCGCCGGCAGATCCTTCACAATGTACCTCAGACGGGTGCCATATACTCAGAAACCCATGCCGTGTTTGCCACCCCGCGCCTGGCCCCGTGCCCTCCTGCCCCTGGTCGCCCTGCTCGCCACGCTGCTTGTCGCCTGCTCCGAACCGCCGAACAAAGAGATGAACCAGGCGCAAGGCGCCATCGATGCGGCGCGGGCGGCAGGTGCCGAGCAGTACGCCGCCAGCGAGCTACAGGCCGCCGTCACCGCCCTCGCCCAGGCCGGCGAGGCAGTGAAGGCGCGCGACTATCGCCTCGCCCTGGCGCACGCGCTCGACAGCCGCGAGGGCGCCCAGAATGCCGCCAAGGTCGCGGTGGACGCCCGCGCCAAGGCTCGCGGCGACGCCGAGCGCCACCTCGCCGAGGCCACGGCCCTGCTGGAGCGCGCCGACGCCCGGCTCGAGGAGCCCGCGGTGGCGCGGCTCCCCCGCCGCATCGTCACCGGTGCGCGAGCGACGCTGAACACCGCCAGGGCCTCACTGCAAGAAGCGCGCGCGGCGTTGACGGCCGAGGAATACGAGCGCGTGAGCCGCCTGGCCAGCGGCGCCGCCAAAGAGATTCAGGCCGCACTCACGGCCCTCGGCACGCCCGCAGCACCTGCGGTCAACGAACGGCGGCACTGAGGAGCCCGTCCAGGTCGTCAGGAACTGCCACCCTCTGAACATCCAGGCCTGGCACCGGCTGCAACGCTCCGGCGCCCGGGCCGGTTCACGCCGCGCGTCCACGGACCGCGACGGCCGTCACACCCAGCCACGTCCACGAGCCGTCAGAAGAGGACAGGCCCGAGCGTCATCACCAGCACGACGATGACGACGAAGGCCACCAGGTCGAGCCAGATGCCGTGCCGCATCATCTGCCCGATGGGCACGTAGCCCGAACTGTAGATGATGGCGTTGGGCGGCGTGGAGATGGGCATCATGAACCCCATGCTGGCGCCGAGCGTGGCGCCCAGCACGGGCTCGATCGGCCGCACGCCCGCCGACTGCGACACGGCGATGGCGATGGGGATGATCATGTTGGCCGACGCCGTGTTCGACGCCGCCTCGGAGACGACAATGGCGGCGAACGTGAAGAGGACCGTCAGCGAGAGCGTGGACTGGGTCGGCAGCCACGACGTGATGCCCTCGCCCAGTGCCCGCGCGAGCCCGGTCGAGAACGCCAGTTCGCCCACCGCCAGCCCGCCCCCGTAGAGCAGCACGATGCCCCAGTCGATCTTGACCGCCTCATCCCACGTGATGGTGAAGCGCCGTGCCTTCCAGTCGACCGGCAGCATGAAGAGCAGCAGCGCGCCCACCATGGCAGCGATGCCTTCGGGCATGGCCTCGGCATAGCGGCGTGCGAACGCCGACTGCTCCTGGCCCGCCAGGGCGAAGAAGCCTGGTAGCACCCACAGCAGCACCGTCACGCCAAAAGCGATGAGCACGTTGCGCTGCCCCCGGGTGATGCCTCCCAGCGTGGCCAGTTCGCTCTGCACCAGGGCCGTGCCGCCCTCCACGGCCGGCATCCCGCGCACCGACGTGAAGTAGAACTGCAGCAGCAGGTACCCGAAGAGCAGGGCCACCACCGGCAGGCCGATCGCCATCCACGCGAAGAACGTAATCTTCGCCCCGACGATCTTCTCGAGCATGCCGATGCCAATGAGGTTGGGCGGCGTGCCCACGGGCGTGCCCATGCCGCCCACCGAGGCGGCAAACGAGGTGAGCAGCATCATCGCCATGGCGTAGCGGCGTACCTGATCCTGGTGGCCGCGCGCGCCGCGCGCGAGGTGCGCGATGATCGACAGCCCGATGGGAAACATCATGGCGGTGGTCGCCGTGTTGCTGATCCACATCGAAAGGCACGCGCAGACGCTCGCGTACATCAGTAGGATGCGGAACGGGCTGGTGCCCACGGCCGGCAGCGCCAGCGCCGTGTAGGCGATGCGGCGGTCCACGCCGTGCACGAACATCGCCTGCGCCAGCATGAAGCTGCCAATGAACAGGAAGATGATGGGATCTGAGAACGGCGCCAAGGCCTGACGCGCGGGCGCCACGCCGAGAACGATCGCCAGCATCGGCCCCAGCACGGCGGTGACCGCGATAGGCAGCGCCTCGGTCAGCCAGAGCGCGATGACCAGCCCCATGATCGCCGCCATCGTCTGGGTGTCGGCCGCCAGACCCAGAGGCGCCAGCCAGAGACCGAAGAAGACGAGCGGCGATGCCACCATGCCGATGGTGCGACGCCGCCGATTGAACTGCTCCTCCGCCGGCGAGTAGGTTTCAGCCGCGCCGAAGGCCTGGTGGAACGACTGCATCAACGCGGTACCCACACGCCGTCGAAGAGTACCTCGGCCCATCCGGTGAGGTAGACGCCCTCGTCGTGCCATTCCACGCGCTGCGTGCCGCCCGGCGCCTGGACGTCGATGTCTCGTCCGGCCCCGCCCGCCACGGCCGCGGCCACGGCCGACGCGCAGGCCCCGGTACCCGAGGCGTAGGTCGGGCCGACGCCGCGCTCCCAGATGAGGATGCGAACGCGAGCCGGCGCCTCGACGACGGCGAATTCGACGTTGGTGCCGG
Source organism: Acidobacteriota bacterium (assembly GCA_020851835.1). Lineage (GTDB taxonomy): Bacteria > Acidobacteriota > Vicinamibacteria > Vicinamibacterales > UBA2999 > VFZN01. The sequence continues at coordinate 60 of JADZBZ010000336.1, read as the reverse complement.
CGGGGAAGCGCGGGTGGGTCGCCAGCGCGGGTCCCAGCCGCTCGAAGCGCGCCCGATCGG
>JADZBZ010000335.1 GCA_020851835.1 Acidobacteriota bacterium | reverse complement strand
TCAAGCAGGCGCCGGGCATCCGGCGGGACGGCCCAACGGCGCTGGCGGACGCTGAGCTCTACGTCATCATCGACCTGCCCAAGCGCTCGACCAATACGCCGGCCAACGTACCGATGCGCGGCATCGGACCCGCGGCTTTGCAAGTCCGGGACGACACCTCCATCGTCGAGGGCCGTATGCTCGAGTTCGGCACCAACGAGGTGGTGGTCGGCCGCGGAGCCAGCGGGCAGTTCGCGGGCCTCACCCTCGGCAACGAGATCCGATCGGGCCAGAACACCTGGCGCGTGGTGGGCGTGTTCGAAGCCGACGGCGGGGTGGCCGAATCGGAGATCTGGTGCGACGCCCGCGTGCTGCAGGGAGCCTACCGGCGCGGCAACACGTTCCAGACCGTGCTGGCCCGGCTCGACTCGAGCGACAGCTTCGACACGTTCCGCGACTGGCTCACCGCCAACCCGCAGCTCAACGTGCAGGTGCGCCGCGAAACCGAGTACTACGCGCAGCAGTCGCAGGCCCTCAGCTCGCTCATCCGCGGCCTTGGCTTCGTAATTGCCGCGCTGATGGGCATCGGCGCCGTCTTCGGCGCCGTACTCACCATGTATACGGCCGTCTCCACACGGTCCCGCGAAATCGCCACGCTTCGCGCGCTGGGATTCAACGCCACGTCGGTGGTGGTGTCGGTGCTCGCCGAATCGCTGGCGCTGGCCGCCATCGGGGGCGTGCTCGGCGGACTGGCCGCGTATCTGGGGTTCAACGGCTACCAGACCTCCACGATGAACTTCCAGACCTTCAGCCAGGTGGCCTTCGCCTTCACCGTCACGCCGGGCCTGCTGACGATGGGCCTGATGTACGCCCTGGGGATGGGCCTGGTGGGCGGACTGCTGCCTGCGGTCCGCGCGGCACGCCTGCCGATTCCAGCGGCCTTGCGGGAGTTGTAGGGGCGAGGCGGCGGGCCTCGTTAGCCTTCTTCTTCGAATTCTTCTTCGCCGAGAGTGCCCGGTCGCGTGGGAGGTCGGAGGGCCTCGCGGTAGTCGTACAGCGGCAGGCCCGAGACGTGTCGCGGATTCACGCACCCTGGCGACTTGGCGTCGAGCAGGACGAGCACAGGACTGCCCGTGGTGCCTTCGCGGAACGCGAGCCGGCAGCCGCAGGACAACCGAGCGGATGTGAAACCCTTCAGCATGATACTGGGCGGATCATACTACAGGAGGGCCTTGATCTCTTTTTCGAACACCGCCTTCGGCGCGATGCCCATGTGCTTCTTGCACACGTTGCCGTCGCGCGAAATCAGGAAGGATGCTGGAATCCCCCATATGGGCCCGTAGGCATCCTGCACGTCTTCGCGGCCGAGGCCGAGGAGGATGGGATAGTTCATCTTGTACTCGGTGGCGAAGGCCCGGGCCTTGTCGGCGCTGTCGTCGACCGAATAGCCGACGACCACGAGGTCCTCCTTGTACTTTTCCTGCAGCTCGACGAAGCCGGGGATCTCGGCCTTACAGGGACCGCACCACGTCGCCCAGAAGTTCAGCAGCACCACCTTGCCCTTGTAGGAGCTGAGCTTCACGTCTTTGCCGTCCAGATCCTTGATGGAGAAGTCCATGTTGGCCGGCTTGGCGTCGACCTCGCACACCGCGCCCGATTGCGTCTCCACCGTGCCTTCGTCATGAGAAGCGAGGGGCGCCATCGAGGTGACCGGCGCTCCGGCCACGGCAGCGCCGGTGCGTTCGGCGCCCACGTCGTGCTGCCAGATGAACGGCACGCTGATGGCGAGAAGAGCCATGACCGTGGCGGCCACGGCCGCGAAACGGACCGCCGAGCTGGGCTGCTGTTGCATTCCGTTATTTTGCCTCATTCCGCAGGTTCGATGCCATCTGCGTCAGCTGGTTCCGCAGTTCCTCGCTCCCGACCAGCATGTAGGTGCGGCCCTCGGCGGTCCAGACCAGTTCGGCCTGGCCGAGCAAGGCGAGTTCCTCGCTGGGCCGCTCGAGACCAGGCAGGATGAACAGCGAGACCGGGGATCCATTCAGACGATAGAGCAGGTGCGCCGCGCGGCCGTCACCGTAGAGGCAGCGCCGCACGGCCACGAGCCGAGCATCGAACGCGCCCGCCGTTGGCGGCACCGTCAACGACCACCCATACTCGGCGCGAAGCTCCGACTCGGCGTCGGCCACGGTGAGGGTCTTCCCGGTCTCGTGCCCGTCGATGGTGAAGCACTTGAGGTGGTCAAGCGCCAGCTGGGCCGCCAGCACCACGGTCGAGCGGCTCGTGACCACGGGAAGGGCGACGGCGCCGATCGCCAGTACGACGATCGCGGCGGCGGCAACGGCCGACAGTCGCGTACGCCACCCGACGCCGCCCGCCGCAGGTCCTTCCGGTGCGATCTGCGTCGCGATGCGGGTGCGGAGCCAGGGTGGGGCCGCGACCGAGAGCTCGCTGCCATGGGCGGCGAGGGCCTGGCGCATCGTGGCCTGCACGGCGGCCTCGTGCCGGCAGCCGGCGCACCCGTCCAGGTGGGCCTCGATGAGCCCCTGAAGGGCGGGCGGCAGTTCGCCGTCGGCGTAGGCCGCCAACTGCGGTTGAATGTCGCTGCAGAGCATATCGGTCACCAACCCGTCACCACGGTCCCATCCCTTCTTGGACGCATTGCCCCTAGGCTCGGGTTGCGTGGCGCGCCGCCAGCAGGGCCGCGTGAAGCCGCCGTCGGCCGCGCGACAGGCGCGACATCACGGTGCCGACCGGAATTGCCAGGACGTCGGCTATCTCCTGGTAGCTCAGCTCCTCGACGTCGCGGAGCCACACCGCGTCGCGGAACGCCTCGGGCAGCTGGGCCAGCGCCATCCGCAGGTCCTCGCTGAGAGTGTCCCGCAGCAGCACGCTCTCCGGGGTGTCTGGCGGAGCGGACAGGGTGTCCTGTCCTCGTTCCGCCGCCCGATCCACCAGATCCGAGTCGGCCTCCACCCTGGCGCGCACCCGGTCGCGCTGGCGGTTTCGCCAAGCGTTGTGGAGGATGGTGAAGAGCCATGCCTTGAGGTTGGTTCCCGCCGCGAACGAGCGCCGCGCCCGAAACGCCTTCAAGTAGGTGTCCTGAACCAGATCCTCCGCGACGTCGGGGCTCCTGGTCAATCGTACGGCCGCGCCGTAGAGCGCATCCAGGAACTCGAGCGCCTCGACCGAGAACCGGTCGGCATCTGGCGGTTCGTCGCGCCGCCGTCGCCCAAACAGCATGTGGTCAGCAGACCGGCCGCGTTCACAAGGAGGGAACCCCCGGACCGGCCGGAATATTCCCCGGGGACGCGCGGGTTCGCCCCGCGCGTCTCAAGTATAGGACAAGCGAGACCGGATCGGATTTTGCTCGTCTCGCGGCGGCGGGGGCCGATTGGTTTGCGGCCTCTGTCTCAGGATCGGTAAGATGCATCCAGGAGTAATTGTCATGCGGCTCACCATTCTGACCTTGCTGGCGGCTCTGGCCGCGGCCCCCTCGGCGGAGGCTCAGACGAGCTACATTCCCTACTACGGGAAGAACGCCATTCGCTACGACAAGTTCGACTGGCACATCTATCAGACCGATCACTTCGAGATCTACTACTACCCCGAAATCGAACAGCACCTGGAGCGCATCGCCAGCTACGCGGAAAGCGCGTACCAGCACGTGAGCTCGGAGCTTAAGCACGACTTGGCCTTCAAGGTGCCGCTCATCCTCTTCTCGACGAGCGCGGAGTTCTGGCAGCAGAACGTCATTCCCGGCGCGGCACAGGAAGGCGTGGGAGCGTTTGCCGAGCCCAGCCGCAGCCGCATGGTGATGCCTATCGACGAGCCGTCGGATCTGCTCTACCGGCTCATCACCCACGAGCTGACACACGTCTTCCAGTTCGACATCATCCCCACCGGTCTCATCCGCCGCAACATGCCGCTGTGGACCATGGAAGGCATGTCGGACTACATGACCGGCTACTGGCGTCCGCTGGACCTGATGACCGTCCGCGACGCCGCCGTGTCCGACATCATCCCGAAGATGAGTGAAATGCAGGACTACGGCGGGTTCAGCAACCCCCGCCTCATCTACAACCTGGGCCACACGGCGTTCGAGTTCATGGAAGCGCGATGGGGCAAGGAGGGCGTGCGCCAGTACGTCTTCGCGCTGCGCCGCAGTGTCATCGGCGGTGGCGACGACGCGTTCCAGGAAGCGTTCCAGATGTCGGCCGAGGAGTGGGACCAACAGTTCGATCGCTACATGAAGGAGCGCTTCAAGCCCTTCCGCGACAAGGAGCGGCCGGCCGACTACGGTCGCAACCTGGCTCCCGACCCGCGCAAGAGCCGCTTCAACAACGTGCTGTCCATCGAGCCGTCGCCCTCGGGTGACCTCATCGCGGCGATGACGGCCAACAACCGCGATCGCGAGCTCGACATCGTGCTGATCTCCACCAAGGACGGCGAGATCATCCGGAATCTGACCAGCGGCTTCGACCAGAGCATGGGATTCGAATACCTGGCCATGCCCGGCGGGCGCTGGAACTCGGTGCCCTGGATGTCATGGTCGCCACAAGGCGATCGACTCGCCTACTTCGTCCGCACCGAGAAGGATCGCTCCCTGATCGTCCAGAACGTGGTCACCCGCAAGATCGAACGGCGTGTCCCGCTCAACAGCATCGACGCGCCCGAGTCTCCGGACTTCTCCCCCGACGGCCAGTTCGTGGCCTTCTCCGGCATGCAGGGCTCCAACGCCAACATCTACACGGTGAACGTCGAGACGCGCGAGGTGAAGACCATCACCAGCGATCCGCTCCCGCACTACGCGCCCACGTGGTCGCCGGACGGCAAGTCCATCGTGTATCTCGCACGGGTCAGCGGCAACGACAAGCTGTTCCGGATGGACGCCGACGGCTCCAACCAGCGGCAGATCACTTTCGGGACACACGACGAAACCGGCGCGCAGTACTGGAACGCCGATACGCTGGTGTTCGGGTCGACCGCCGTGAACCCCGCCGAGCCGATCGACCCTGAAGTGGCGCGCAACGGCCAGATTTACAACATCTGGACGCTCAACCTGCAGACCAATGAGTTGCGCCAGTTCACCGATGCCCTGACCGGCAACCTGTCTCCGGTGGTGCTGCGCGAGGGCAGCGAGGCGCGATTGGCCTTCGTCACCTACCTCAAGGGCGACTACGGCCTGCACGTGCTGGACCGACGCGAGGAGATTCTCACGGTCGCCTCCGAGGACTTCGGCGCGCCGGGGCCCATCATCGACTTCCAGCCGCCCCTCACCCACACGCTGGTGCAGGACAACGCGAAGAAGAAGGGCCGTTTCGAGAAGATGTTCCTGGAGGGCCGGCCGCCGGTGGCGCTGGGCGTCACCAGCGGGGGCGATCTGTTCGGCGGCACCCAGGTGACCTTCACCGACGTGCTCGGCGACCAGCAGTTCAACCTCTACGCTTCGTCCGTGTCGCAGTACCGCACGCTGTCGCTCACGTGGCTGAACCTCGAGCAGCGTTTCAACTGGGCCCTCCAGGGCTACTCGCAGACGCAGTTCTTCTACGGCCAGCTCGAGGGCATCTTCTACGACCCGGCCTTCAGCGGAATCATCAATCGGGACCTGGCGGTGGCCACGCGCACCATGCAGGGCGGTACGGCGTTCGGCATCTATCCGTTCAATCGCTACCGCCGCGTGGAAGTCTACGGCGGCATCAACCAGTACCGCGAGGAGTTCGCCGACCAGGGCCTGCAGCTCTACTCGGAGGACTTCCAGCGGCAGCAGTTCGGCCGGCTGCTCTTCAACAACGGCACGATGGTGCCGCTTGGCGTCGCGTTCGTGCAGGAGACGACGATCTTCCGCGAGTTCGGGCCGCTCACCGGCAGCACGATGCGCCTGGCCTACGAGACCGCACCCAAGATCGGCAACACCTTGTCACGCCAGAGTCTCGACGGCGACGCGCGCAAGTACTTCCGCCTCGGCGCCACGGGCCTCCTCGCGTTGCGGGCGCGCGGCTTCAAGAGCTGGGGCAACAACCCCGACTTCACCTACTTCGGCGGCAACAGCGAGCTGCGCGGCTACGACTATCTGTCCTTCGTGGGCCAGAACGCGTTCTTCCTCAATGCAGAACTCCGCTTCCCGCTCATCGAGGCAATGGCCACTCCCATCGGCATCCTCGGCGGCGTCCGCGGGGCCTTCTTCGCGAACATGGGCGGCGCGTCATGGGAAAACCAATCGTTCAAGGCCTGGACCACCGCGCCGACCGTCGAGCGTCCGGTTCTGGGCTACGATGCGGATTTTCAGCCTGTCTTCGGCGACCCCATCGCGGTGTCCGGCTTCCGCCTCCAGGACGCACGCGGGTCCTACGGCCTCAGCCTCATGACCTTCGCGCTGGGCTTCCCGGTGCACTTCGACTGGTCCTGGCGCACGCTCTTCAATCGTGATTGGGAAGACATCGTCTACGCGCAGAGCGGCGGCAGCGGCGCCTTCCGCAAGCCGAAATTCTCGGTCTGGATTGGGTACGATTTCTGAAGGCTTTGGCTCGTCTCATGCCCCCGAAGCACTGGCAGGAGTCGGCCACCGAGACCGTGCAGGTGGTGCTGCCCAACGACTCGAACCCCCTGGGTTTCATGCTGGGCGGTTCGGTGATGCACCTTATCGACATCACCGGGGCCATCGCGTGCCACCGCCACACCAACACGCTGGCACTGACCGCCGCCGTTGATGGCCTCGAGTTCGTCCACCCGATTCGGATGGGCGACATCATCATCCTGAAGGCCCGCGTAACGGCAACCTTCCGCACGTCGCTCGAGGTGGAGGTGGAGGTGTTCTCGGAGGAGATCCTGACCGGCCGTCGACAGCCAACCAGCCGCGCGTTCCTGACGTTCGTATCGATCGATGCGGAGGGCAAACCGCTGCCCGTGCCCCCGCTCCGGCTCGACACCTCCGACGACCAAGCCCGCAGCCTTGCGGCGCACGCGCGGCGTGCGACGCGGCTGGCGCACCGCGCGAAACGGGATTGAGCCCGGCCCATCCACCTCGGCACGCGCGGCGGATGATCAGTTGCCGGTGGGTGACAGCCGCATTTCGCTGCGGCCCATGTCGAGCGCCACGCGGTACGGACTGAGGAACTTGTGTCCCACGATGCCGCCTACCTCGAACCCGAGCAGGACGCTCGGCGCGCGGAGGTTCAGCACGACGAGCGCGAAGTTCTGAAAGTCGATCGCGTCGGCGAATCGCAGCCGCATGCCCGGCAGCAGGAAGG
>JADZBZ010000334.1 GCA_020851835.1 Acidobacteriota bacterium | reverse complement strand
CGTCTCGATCCGCGCGCGGGCCTGCATCACGACCAGCGTTGGCTCAACCTGGTGCCCGGCTTTTTCGACGAGGTGGCCATCGTCCGGGATCCGGGGTGCAATGTGGCCTACTGGAATCTGCCGGAGCGGCGCCTGTTCCTGGATGGCGGGCAGCTTCTGGTGAACGGCGATCCCTGCCGCTTCTTCCACTTCAGCGGCTTCGATCCGCAGCACCCGGAAGTGCTTACGAAGCACTCGACGCTGGGGACGCGAGCCAGTGTCGGGCCCGCGGCCGCGCTGATGGATCGGTACGTCGCGGCACTGAACGAGGCGGGCTTCGAGCAGACCAGCCGCGCCCCGTATTCCTACGGTCACTTCGACATGGGCGTGCCGATTCCCGCGCTCGCGCGCGCTCTCTATCACGGCCTGGGCGAGGCGGCGGGACGCTTCGGCGACCCGTTCGCCACGGCAGAACCGGGCTCCTACCTGGACTGGCTGCGGGCGCCCGACGAAGGCGACGGGCCGGGGCAGGGGCTCCCGCGGCTGTGGCGCGCTGTCTACGAAGGCCGCGGCGACCTGCGCCGGGCCTTTCCAGACCCCGCCGGCGTCGACCAGGAGCGCTTCGAGCACTGGATTCGCGAGGCGGGGCTGGCCGAGCACGGCATGGATGCCGCGATGGCCCCGTAAGTCGACGGCTCACCCGGATCGCGCGGGTCGTCACCTCACGGCAGGCGCCTGAACACGAGGGTGCCGGACGGCTGGCCATCGTCTCCGGCCTGCCACACCCGCAGCGTGTCGCCGTTCACGGCGAAGTAGCGCCAGGCCGACGGCTCGGAAGCGGTGGGAACCATCTGCTCGGAAGGCGCGCGGCGCTGCAGGCCCACGTACGCGATCTGACCGGCGCTCAGCACGGCCTTCGCCTGGAAATCGAGCAGCACCACGCGGGGCGGCACGACCTCGGCCGTCCCGGGCGACAATTCCGCGCGAACGCTGATGTTGTTGAACTCGTCGAACGCCAGCCGTCCCGACGCGGGCATCGTCTGGCCCCGCGCCTCGACGTCGACGAGTTCCCACTGACCCATGAGTGCCGTCTCGACGGGCGAGGGAGCGGGGGGCCGCGCGGTGACAGCGGGGCGGCCGCCGCCGGCGGCGCAGGCGACCGACAGCGAAGCAACCAGCAGACCCAGGGCCGGGTGAAGCAGGAGCGTGGTTTGGCGAGCGCGCATGCGACTGGTCCTCCGCACGGCCGGACTCCGAACGGAGCCGCACGTGTCCGACCACTATAATCCTGCGGTGGCCGTCACGCTCGGTTCGACCCGCCTGCTTCAGTCCACCCGCCTCCAGCATCGCCGCGTCGGCATCGTGTCCAATCCCGCGTCGGTGGACGAGCGCTACACGCACATCGTGGATGCCCTGCTGGCGGCGCCTTCGGTGACGGTGGCGGCGGTCTTCGGCCCCCAGCACGGCTTCCGCTCGGACGTCCAGGACAACATGATCGAGACCCCGCACGCGGAAGATACAGCGCGCCGCGTCCCAGTGTACTCGCTCTACAGCGATACGCGCGAGCCCACGGCCGACATGCTGCGTGACGTGGACACCCTGGTCATCGACCTGCAGGACATCGGCGCGCGCATCTACACCTACATCTACACGATGGCCAACTGCCTCAGGGCCTGCGGCCGGCTGGGCATCGACGTCATCGTGTGTGACCGGCCGAACCCGATCGGCGGCGCCGAGATCGAAGGGCCGATGCTCGAGCCGGGCTACGAGTCGTTCGTCGGCCAGTTTCCCGTCCCGATGCGCCACGGCATGACGATCGGCGAACTGGCACGCCTCTTCAACCAGCACTTCGGCATCGGGGCCCGGCTCGAGGTGGTGGCCATGGCCGGCTGGTCGCGCGAGATGTACGCAGACGAAGCCGGCGTCCCGTGGGTGATGCCGTCACCCAATATGCCGACGCTCGACACGGCCATCGCCTATCCCGGCACGGTGCTGCTCGAAGGGACGACGGCGTCTGAGGGCCGCGGCACCACCCGGCCCTTCGAGCTGGCGGGCGCACCCTGGGCACAGGCCGAGCGGATGGCGTCGGGCCTGAACGCGCGGCGCCTGCCGGGCGTGCACTTCCGTCCGGCCGTGTTCGAGCCCACGTTTCAGAAGCACGCACGGACCACGTGCGGCGGGTGCCAGATCCACGTGACCGACCGCCGCGCCTTCAAGCCGGTTCTCACCGGCGTGGCCGTCATCGAGGCGCTGCGCGCCGAAGACCCATCGCGCTTCTCGTGGCGGTCGCCGCCGTACGAGTACGAGCTCGAGCGGCTGCCCATCGACATCCTGGCCGGGGCCCCCGCGCTGCGCGTCGCCATCGAGGGCGGCGCACGCGCGGAGGACGTCGCGCGGAGCTGGCCGTCGGCTCACGCGGCCTTTCTGGCCGCGCGCCAGGCATGCCTCCTGTACCCATGACCAGGCCGCCGGAGCACGGGCTCGTGGTGCAGCGCGCCATCCGGGTGCGCGCGACGCCGGCACGCGTGATGGCCGCCTTCTTCGACCCCGATGACCTGACCGCGTGGTGGGAAGTGTCGCGATCGGTCACGCTGGCCCGGCCGCTTGGCCCCTTCGCCGTGCAGTGGTCGCCCACCGATTTCATCGACGAGGTGCTGGGACGGCTGGGAGGGACGCTCCACGGGACGGTGATGGACTACGAGCCCGAGGTGTCGTGCCTGCTGGCGGATCTCTACTGGCAGCCGCCGAGCGGCGACCCGGTGGGACCGATGGCCCTGAGCATCGAAGCCAGGCCCACCGGAGACGGATGGACCACCGAGGTGGCGATTCGCCAGAGCGCCGACGAGAACGGCCCGCGCTGGGAGCGGTATTTCCACGTAATGGCCGGTGTCTGGGACCGGGCCCTGCTGGCACTCAAGACCCACCTGGAGCGCTGAGGCGGCCCGGGGGAAACGCTCGCGGCACCCCCGGGCACGACACGGCGGACGACTCGACACGCCGCACCTGTCCGCGCCCGCCTACACTCGGCGCACCTTCAGGAAGTTCCCGACGCCGCGGTCGAGGTCCGGCGTTGTATTGACGAGCACCACGGTGGCACCCGTTCGGAGGGCGCCGGTTTCGACGAGCCGGTCGATGACGCGCG
>JADZBZ010000333.1 GCA_020851835.1 Acidobacteriota bacterium | reverse complement strand
CGTCAGTGCATCGGCCATCGCGAGCCGGGCCTCGACGTCGGTGGGGCCATGCTCCAGAACGCGCCTGCAGGCGACAACCGCAGCCTCGGCCGGCCCGGATTGACAGGCCTCGCGGTCCGCTCGTTCGGACTCCGGCGCGGCGACCGACCCGCCCGACACGCCGATCGCTACGACCCACAGGCACACGCGCGCCGTAATCCCTCGGCGCAGGACTCGGGCCCGCGCGGCACGCGGGTCGACCCGGTGGCGCTCAGTACCGGGCGCCATACTGCCCGGGGCTCCGTGGGGCGCCCTCCTTGAAGACCCAGAGTCCACTTGGCAAACGGATTAGGTTGAACAGATACCAGGTCGCCACCGTCGTGTACGGTGGGTTTTCCCGCTCCGTCATCGCGATGAGTTCGCGCCTCAACTGCTTGAGGCCGTACTCTTCACGCTTCGAACCGACGACGCCGTCACCGTCGACATCCACGCCGTCGACGTTCGCCAGCGCCATGCGCAGAATCTCGGTGGCCAGCACTTTCACCTCTTGCGGGTTCGACGAGGCCATCGCCTCCTTGCCGAAGGCCACGATCGAGTCGCACCGGGCCAGAACGGCCCCGGCGTTGTCGACGACGCGCGGCGCCGAGGCCTTGACGTTTCTGCTGGCGTCATCGACTTCCGCCGCGAATCCGACGTGATCGATCGCCCCCTGGAGAGCCTGTCTCAAGCCGAATCGATCGCCCGCGCGCCGGTCCGCGGCGCCCGGATCCACGTCGAGCACCACCCACCTGATGCTGGCCTGGATCTGGTCCGGGGACTTGCCGGGCTGATTGGCCTCGAGCGCATGCTGCAATGCGCTTCGCCCCTTCTCCTCCGCCGTCACGAACAGCCCTTGCTGGCCCGGCGTGTCAGGCCAACCGGTGATCGCGTGGCCCACGTGGACGTGGGAGATCGTCGGAGCCTGCTGAGCGCACCCGCAGGCCAACAACCCAGCGAGTGCGGTCAAGAAGACGGTCGGCCAGTGGTTCATTCCTTCCCCTCGCTAACAAAGCCGCCCAGCGCACGGTCGCCCTAGCCTGCAACCGCTCTGACAACCCGAAAGCCGATGCTGCTTGCGCGATGCGACGTCTGGAAGTGGTTGCGGAACTCGGGGTCGACGTAGCGTGGGATTGTGAACCACGAGCCTCCATGAAGGACCCGCTGTTCGCAGTCACCAGCCAGTACGGCCGATCCGTCCGACGGCGTTCCCTGCACGCTGTCCACCCAGCAATCTTCGACCCATTCGAATACGTTGCCCAGCATGTCATGGACACCGCGGCCGTTGGGCTGGAACCGACCCACCGGCGCCGTATGCACGTATCCGTCGCGGCACGGGTGAACGGTCCAGCCCGCATACTGCTGCTCGGCCGTCCGATCCGCGACGTTGGCCAGCCGACAGACTTCGCGCTGGTTCGGCCCTTCGCCGGCGGTCTCCCGGTCCACGCCGCTGGCGAGCTTCCACTCCGACGAGCTCGGCAATCGGTAGGCCTGGCCGGTCTTCTTGCGCAGCCAGCTTACATAGGCCTGGGCGTCGAGCCACGAGACGCACGTCACCGGATGCGGGTCCTGCTGCTCGAAGCCCGGCGAGCGCCAATCCAGGTCCTCCCGGTACGTCCACTGCCCGTCGTAGGCCCAGCAGCCCTTGGCGAGATGCCCGGTCTCGGCCACGAACGCCGCGAACTGCGATCGGGTCACCTCGTATCGTCCCATGGCGAACGGGTACGCGATGGCGACCAACGGGCGGCTTCGGTCGGCGACCTTGCCGATGCGATCGGCGGACGCGGAAACGGTCGTGAACTGCCCCGGCGCGATGACGATCACTTCCGGACAAGCGACGCAGTCGGCGAACACGTCACCGGGGCTGCGTGTCGCGACACCCGGTGCTCTCCGGGGCGCCGCGAGCTCGTCGCCTGGCGCGGCGGAGTCGCTGCGCTCGACCTTGACCTCGGCAACGGCCGGGGCACGCGCGGCTTCTGCCTGCGGCTTCGCTTCGGGCCGTGCCGACTCCTGCCCTTGCGGTTTCAGAACCCCGAGCGCCACCCCGATCGCAACCAGCCCAGCAGCGATTCCTCCGATCAGCGTCCAGCGACGGCCGCCGCGGGCGCGCTTCGAGCCGTCGCGCCTCGGTGGCTGAATCAGCGGGATCGTGGGGTCGCTCGCCGCGCGCGGCGACACCGAAGCTGGAGCTGACGCGTTGCTCGGCGCATCGACCGCAGGCGTCGCGGTTGCGGCCTGCGCCTTTGCCCCGCTGGTGGCGCTGATCGAATGCCGGCGCGTCTCGTCCAGGCCGTGAAACACGGCCCTGATCGCGTCACGAAACGCCACCGCGGACTGGTAACGGTCCTCGGGACGCTTGGCCATCGCCTTGGCCACCACGGCGTCGAACGCCGGCGGAACCTGCGGGTTGCGCGCCGACGGCATTTCCGGGTCGACCCAAGCCACCTGGTGCATGACCGATGCGAGCGTGCCGTGGAACGGGCGCTGGCCGGTCAGGAGCTGATAGAGCACGCCTCCTGCGGAGAAGACATCGGCGCGGGCGTCGGCCCTCTGCCCCAGCAACTGCTCCGGGGCCATGTGGCTGGGCGTGCCCATCATCATGCCGGTTCGAGTCAGCGTCGAGGACTCGAGCCCGGCAATGCCGAAGTCGGCGACCTTGACCTCCCCTTCGGCCGTCAACATGATATTCGCCGGCTTGATGTCACGGTGAATCACCGCCAGTCGGTGCGAGTAGTCGAGCGCCGACAGCAGACTGCTCATGATGTTCACGATCTCTTCGAGATCGAAACGCCGGCCCTCGGCCAGCGCCTGTGCCAGCGTCTTGCCCTCGATGAACTCCATGGCGATGAACGCCCCGTTCTCGTCCTCGCCGTACTCGTAGATGCTGACGATGTTGGCGTGATGCATCCGCCCGGCCGCTTGCGCTTCGCGCCGGAAGCGCTGTTTGATCTCCTGTTCCTCGAGACCGTCGGCCTCGGTGCGGATGATCTTGATGGCGACGAACCGATCGATCAGCGGGTCGCGCGCCTTGAACACGACGCCCATCGACCCCTTGCCGAGCGTGGCGACGATCTCGTACTTGCCAATGGTCCTCGGTCTGGGTTCCATGGGTTGCGTCGCGCGATCAGGGTTCGACTCGAGATGAGGCCGCCAAGTGGATCATGCTGCAGCCGGTTCGAGGAAGCGAACCGGGGTGGCGCGGAAGACACATCGCCGAGCTTGGCAGGGCGCAGCGAGCTTGAACATCCCGCCAACCACCAACCGCTGCTGGGATGCGGCCGAGGCTAGGGGCAACCCGATGGCATCGCCCGGCAGCGAAGCACAGACTGGCAGACCCTAACCTCAGCCCCAGGAGGATCGAATGGCGAACTTCGTACTCGTACACGGTGCCTGGCACGGCGGCTGGTGCTACCGCGATACCGCCGCCGCGCTGCGCGCGGCCGGCCACACGGTATTCACGCCCACCCACAGCGGCGTCGGCGAGCGCTTCCATCAGTCGGCCGAGAACATCACGCTGGAGACGCACATCCGCGACGTCTGCGGCTGCATCGAATGGGAGGAGCTGAACGACGTGGTGCTGGTGGGCCACTCGTACGGCGGCATGGTGATCAGCGGCGTGGCCGACCGCATGGCCGAGCGCATCCGCGCGCTGGTCTACCTCGACGCCTTCGTTCCCGCGAACGGCGACTCGCTCAACGCGCTGGTGAACAAGGCGCTGCCGCCGGAGGTGGCGGCGCAGTTCATCGGCGGCTTCCGCGGCGCGGCGGCCGAAGGCCACAGCGGCCTGATGCAGCCGATCCCGGCCGAGATGTTCGGCATCCGCGCCGACAACCGCGCCTGGGTCGACCGCCGCTGCCGCCCGCAGGCGCTGGCGACCTTCGAGTGCCCGGCGCTGCTGAGCGGCAAGCTCGACAAGGTGCCGCAGCGGCTGTACATCCTGGCCGACGGCTGGGATCCGAGCCCGTTCCGCTACTTCGCGGCGCAGTTCGAGGGCAAGCCGGGCTGGCGCGTGGTCAAGATGCCGAGCAGCCACGACGTGATGGTCGACATGCCCAAGGAGCTGGCCGCCGAGCTGGCCAAGCTGGCCTGACCGGCCTCGCCGGCGGCCGCCGCGGCTCAGAAGCTGTGAATGAATCGGCCGCGCCCGAGCGGCGCGCCAGAGGGCGCCCGATCTAGGCGCAAAGCGCAGCCATATCGCGGGATATGGCGAGCATTTGCAACGACGAGCGGGCGCCCTCTG
>JADZBZ010000332.1 GCA_020851835.1 Acidobacteriota bacterium | reverse complement strand
CGCCGACCTCCAGGCGGAGAATGACGAGTGCCAATCCCAGCTGAATGGCCATGCCCCACGCCACGGAGCGCCACCGGACGGCCCGCAGATCGGGGGAAAAGGCGGCGCAGATGGCAATGAAGCACAAGGCACCCAGGCCGGCCTGCCCGCGCGGACCGATCCAGCCCGAGACGAGCCAAGCCAGAGCGGCCAGGGCCGCGGCCAGGCCGATGGCGACGCCCCGAAGCGAACGAGACGACGCGATCATGGCCGAATCCAGTCGATGATGAGCGGCGGCGCGGGAGCCACCGTGTCGACGATCCTGACCGCCGTCTCCGCCAGCGCACGGGCCTCGTCGAGCCCTGGCGCGTTGTTATGGTGCAGGTCCAGCAGCGGTTGGCCCGCCTCGACCGCCTCGCCGTGGGTCACGGCCAAGACCACGCCGGCGGCGTGATCGATGGCGGCGTCCTTCCGGTCCCGGCCCGCGCCGAGCCGCATGGCGGCGCGGCCGATCCGTTCGGCATCGATGGCTGCCACCATGCCCGCTCTCGGTGACCTCACCGTGGTCAGGCAGCGTGCCGTCGGCAACACGCCTTCGTCATCCACGATTCCCGGGTCGCCACCCTGGCGCTCGACCATGCGGCTAAAGCGGTCGAGCGCGCGACCCGACGCGAGGGCCTGGTGCACGGCGGCAGCGGCCTCCTCGTCGGTGGACGCCCGGTTCGCCAGCCGGACCATCCGCGAGGCGATGGTCGCGACCAGGCCGGCGAGATCCGGCGGACCTTTCCCCTTCAGCAGGGCCAGGCACTCCCGAATCTCGAGTGCGTTGCCGACGGCGCGGCCCAGCGGCGCATCCATCCGGCTGATGGCCGCCTCGGTCCGCACACCCGAGGCAGTGCCGATCGCCACCATCAATCGGGCCAGCTCCGCGGCCGTGTCGACCGTCTTCATGAACGCGCCGCCCCCGCACTTGACGTCGAGCACCAGAGCGTCGCTCCCCTCGGCGAGCTTCTTGCTCATCACCGAGGCGGCAATCAGCGGAATGCTCTCGATGGTGGCGGTCACGTCGCGAAGGGCGTACAGCACCTTGTCGGCCGGCACGATACTGGCCGTCTGCCCGATGATGGCGCAGCCCACGTCGGCGAGGGCCGCGCGGAACTCGTCGAGCGACAGCGCCGTGCGCATCCCCGGAATCGACTCGAGCTTGTCGAGCGTGCCGCCGGTGTGCCCCAGGCCGCGACCGGACATCTTGGGCACGGTGACGCCGCAGGCCGCTGCCAGCGGCGCCAGGGCGATCGACACCTTGTCGCCGACGCCACCCGTGCTGTGCTTCCCCACCTTGATACCGGGTAGCGACGACAGATCCACGCGCTCGCCGGAAGCCACCATCGCGCGGGTGAGGTCGGCCGTCTCGTCTGATGTCATTCCGCGCAGGACAATCGCCATCAGGAGCGCGGAGATCTGGTAATCGGGCCACGCCCCGCTCGACACGCCCTGCACGAACCTCTCAATCGCTCCGGGCGACAGCCGCCGGCCGTCGCGCTTCGAGCGAATGATGTCGACCGCGAGCATGGACGGCCGGCAGTATATCGTAGTGACCTGCGGTATCTGGCTTGACGCCCGCTTCACGCCGGGCTCCTGACGAGACGCCCGCACACCCGGTAGAATCTTCACGCACTGCCATGGCGAGCGCCCAGACGCCGGAACCGATGACCGAGGCTTCCGCTAGCCGTCTCGTAGAGTTCGCTCGCGCGTGCAAGGCGGCCGCTCGGGTCGTGTCGATGTACCCGCCGAGCCATCCGAACATCCAATCGACCCTCGCCCGCATGGTGGCCGCGGGCACCGCGGCCACGGCGGACGGCGCGCTGCACCTTGGCGTGCTCCCGGAGGACCTCCTCGTGGACGGACGGGGCCTGGCCAAGCCCGACGCGGCGGTCACGGAGCTCGCGGCCCTGCTGCACACGCACCACATTGGCGAACTCACGCTGGTCGAGCCGCTCACGGCCACGGCCTGGCACCTGTTCCTGTCGTTGTTGGCGACGGCCCCGGAAGCCGTGCGATCGGAGGGCGGCATCGCGAAGTCCTGGCAGACCTCCGGCGCCGGCCCGCTCGAGATTCGCGAGATCGATTACACCGAGGTGCTCAAAGAGCGCTCCAGCGCCAGCGACCGAGACGCCGAGTGGGACCACATCATCGGTAGCTGTCTGGTCGGTGACGCGCGCAGCGCGCTCGACGAGCGTGCCCTCGCCTCGCTGCTCGACATCGCCCGCGACCCGGAGCGGCTCGGTGAATTCCTGAATCGCTTCCAGGAGCGGGCCCGGGCGGCCGGGCAATCGATCGAGGTGCAGCGTCAATCCGTGCTGCGCCTCCTGTACGGTCTGGCCAACTACGCCGCGCAGCAGGCTCCCGACGACTTCGACGAGCTGATGAACAACGTCGCCACCGGCGCGACGCGGCTGAATGCCGACCTCATGCTCTCGCTGCTGGCCGACCCGTCGGCCCAGGCTGACCCCGGGGGTCTGCCCGACGAGGGTGTCGACCTCGGGGGGGAGCTGCGAGCCCGGTTCACCGAAGACCGGCTGGGGGCATTCGTGGCCGAGAACGTGATTCGGGACCGTGGCGCGACGAACCGGCTCGCCGAGGCGTTCAACGCCCTGGCTCCCACCGACCCGGAGCGCCGGACGGCCCTGGCGCTGGCCGAGGAACGGGTCTCGCTGTCGCCACTCGGCGCGGAGCCGGACTTCAACGACTTGTGGACGCATACGATGTCAATGCTGATGTCGTACTCGGACGCCGATTACGTGCCGGACGAGTACGACCGCGAGTTGACGGCCGCGCAGACCACGGCAGTCGATATCGAGCAGATCAACGATGACCCGCCGGATCGGATCGCGGCATGGCTCTCTACGGTGGCCGACCATGACATGCGGGCGCTGGACCAGCAGATGCTGGGCGACCTGCTGCGGCTCGAGGATCGGCCTGACGCGTGGCGATCGGTCCTCGAGCTCTCGATCGCACGCATCGAACAACTCGTCCT
>JADZBZ010000331.1 GCA_020851835.1 Acidobacteriota bacterium | reverse complement strand
TCTCGGGCGCCGTGATGATGGCCATGAGCTGATCGCGGCCCTCGGCCGTCTTGCCGATACTCTGCACGATCATGCGATCGGACTCGGCGTCGAGCCGGCGCACGTACTCGGTGAACTTCGTGTAGTTCGGCAGCACGTAGTCGGCACCGATCGGGTGCCCGAAGAACTGTTCGGGCGCCGTCACCTTCAGCGGCGCGGCCGCGGCAGCCGGCCGCGCGGCCGTCTGGGCGCGCGGTGCGTCGACCGAGATGGTCAGGGCGAGCAGGAACAGGGCAAGCGAGCGGAATGTGGCGAGCATGGGCAACCTCAAACCCTCCACTGTACCGCGAATTCGCATCGGCCGTGTCGCCGATTGTCCCGGCTGAGCCGCCGATTGACGCGAGCTGGTCCGGCCAATCACGGAGTCCGGCCGATGACGGAGCCCGGCCGATCACGGGAGCGCCGGGGCTTCAGCCCCGGCGATCGCAATCGCCACGATGACCGCGGCCGGGAGCTCCAGGCCCCGCGGCGAGCCTCCGGCGGCGCGAAGTAGTAGGCTCTGATGACGATGGTGCTGACGCGCGTGGGCGGACCGCTGCTGATGGCGGCCTTGGTGACGTTGGGGTGTATGCAGCAGGACACAGAACAGCGGCGGACGGTTGGCGCCTACGGCACGTGGAAATCGCCCCTCACGGCAGCGCGGGTCACCGCTGGCGCATTGCGGTTCGGAGAAATCGCGCTCGACGGCGAGGATGTGTACTGGACCGAAGGCCGGGCGTCGGAGGAAGGCCGTTACGTCGTCGTGCGCCGGACGCGCGACGGGCGGACACTGGACATCACGCCGCAGGGCTTCAACGCCCGCTCGCGCGTGCACGAGTACGGTGGTGCCGCGATGCTGGTGCACGAGTCCGACGTGTACTTCTCGAACTTCGCCGATCAGCGGCTGTACGTGCAGCCCGGCGGCGGAACGCCGGCCCCCCTCACCCCGGAGGGCTACTACTTCGCCGACATGCACATGGACGAGGCGCGCGGGCGGCTGGTGTCGGTCCGTGAAGACCACCGCACGGAGGGCGTCGAGCCGGCCGCGGCCATCGTGGCGATTGCGGTCGCCGGGGCTGAAGCCCCGGCGCTCCGAGCTGAAGCCCCGGCGCTCCGGGCACCCAGCCCAGGATCCGTTCTTGTCTCGGGGGCCGACTTCTACTCGGACCCCATCGTTTCGCCCGACGGGACGACGCTGGCGTGGCTGCAGTGGAATCACCCCAACATGCCGTGGGACGGCACCGAGTTGTGGATGGCGCCGTTCAAGGCGGACGGCACCCTGGGACCGCGTACCAAAGTGGCCGGCGGAGCGGACGAGTCGATTTTCCAGCCGGAGTGGTCGCCCGACGGCGTGCTCTACTTCGTGTCGGATCGAACCGGATGGTGGAACCTGTACCGCGCGCGCCCGTCGGATGCCGGCCAGGCGGCGCCGTCCCTGTCCATCGAGCCGCTGCACCCGATGAGCGCGGAATTCGGCAAGCCCCAGTGGACCTTCTCGATGGTGACCTATGCGTTTGCCGGGCCGCGCCGCCTCGCCGCGACATACGTGCAGAACGGCCGGTGGAAGCTGGCGTTGGTCGAAACCGATCCGCTGCGCTGGGAACCGGTGGCCTCCAGTCTGGACGTGCTCGAGGCTATTTGCGCCGATCAGCGCGCGCTCTACTTCATCGGCGGGGCACCGACGCTGGCGCCGGTGATTGCCCGCATGACGCTGGCCGCCATGGAGCCCGAGGTGCTGCGTCGTTCGGCCGGCGAGGCCATCGACCCGGCCTGGATCTCGCTGCCTGAGGCGGTCACGTTCACCGCCGGAGGCGCTGGCGGGTCGGCCGCGCGCGAGGTGCACGCGTTCTACTACGCTCCGAAGAATCCCGAGTTCGAGGCGCCGCCCAACTCGACCCCGCCGCTGCTCGTCCTGACCCACGGCGGGCCGACGGCCGCCACCGAAGCGGTGCTCGATGCCGAGGTGCAGTTCTGGACCAGCCGCGGCCTCGCCGTGCTGGACGTGGACTACAGCGGCAGCACCGGTTACGGTCGGGCGTACCGCGATCGGCTGAAGGGCCAGTGGGGCGTTGTCGACGTGGAGGATGCGGTTGCGGGCGCACGCGCCATGGTCGAGGCCGGCAAAGCCGACGCCGGGCGCCTGGCCATCCGGGGAGGGAGCGCCGGCGGCTACACCACGCTCGCCGCTCTTACTTTTCATGACGTCTTCAAGGCCGGCGCCAGCTATTACGGCATCAGCGACATCGAGGTGCTGGCGCGAGACACGCACAAGTTCGAGTCGCGCTACCTCGACTCGCTAGTCGGGCCCTACCCGGCCGCGAAGGACGTCTACGCCGCACGATCGCCCATCCACTTCACCGACCACCTGTCGGCCGCGCTCATCCTCTTCCAGGGCCTCGAGGACAAAGTCGTCCCGCCGAACCAGTCACAGATGATGGCCGACGCCGCCCGGCAGAAGGGGTTGCCGGTCGCCTACATCACCTATGCCGGGGAGCAGCACGGCTTTCGCAAAGCCGAGACCATCGTCCGGAGCCTCGAAGCGGAGCTGTATTTCTACGGGAAGGTTTTCGGGTTCGCGCCAGCCGATCCGATCGATCCGGTGCCCATCGACAACTTGAAATAGGGGACACGGGGTCATCGAGGCGTCGGCTACGGCCGCCCGATCGAACTGGCGCCCGTGCGTGAGCCGTCTTGGTATTACTGAATGATTGTGTAGCGATACAGGAGCCGACCGATGATCGTGTCCCGCTTCTACGAGCCCACCATCGCCCAGGCCAGCTATCTGATCGGCTGCGCCGCCACCGGGGAGGCCATCGTCATCGACCCCAACCGCGACGTCGAGCGGTACATCGAGGCCGCCGCGCGCGAAGGGCTGTCGATCGCGCACGTCACTGAGACGCACATTCACGCCGACTTCCTGTCCGGCGCCCGCGAACTGGCCCAGCGAACCGGCGCGCACCTCTACCTGTCGGACGAGGGCGACCAGGACTGGAAGTACCAGTTCGCCTCCGAAGCGCGGCTCGTACGGCACGGCGACCGCATCGCTGTGGGCCGCATCCTGATCGACGTGGTGGCGACGCCCGGCCACACGCCCGAGCACATTGCGTTCCTCGTCACCGACGGCGCCGCCGCCGACAAGCCCATCGCCGCGGCAACCGGTGACTTCATCTTCGTGGGCGACGTCGGGCGGCCCGACCTGCTCGAACGAGCCGCCAACATCAAGGGCACCATGGAGAAGAGCGCCCGCACGCTCTGGGGCAGCCTGCAGGCGTTCAACCGGAACGAAGAGTGGCTGCAGATCTGGCCCGGGCACGGCGCCGGCTCGGCCTGCGGCAAGGGCATCAGCGCGGTCCCCTACAGCACGCTCGGCTACGAGCGGCGCTTCAACTGGGCGTTCAAGGTGAAGACCGAGGAGCAGTTCGTAGCCGCCGTGCTCGAGGGGCAGCCCGAGCCGCCCACCTACTTCGCGACGATGAAGTACCTGAACAAGGCGGGCCCGGCCATTCTCGGGGGCTTCCACGCCCCGCCTCGCCTCGATGAGCGCAAACTGGCCGACCTCCTCGCCAGCCAGGCCATC
>JADZBZ010000330.1 GCA_020851835.1 Acidobacteriota bacterium | reverse complement strand
GCCCCCGTGGAAATCTCCCCGAGCGCCACTTCCTCGGCCGACCGTCCACCCAGCAGCACGGTGATCTGGTTGACGAGGTCCTGCTTCTGCATCAGGTAGCGATCTTCGGACGGCAGCTGCATGGTGTAACCCAGGGCGCCGAAGCCACGGGCGACGATGGAGATCTTGTGGACGGGGTCCATGCCGGTGAGCGTGCTGGCCACCAGGGCATGGCCCGACTCGTGGTACGCGACGATCTCGCGCTCCTTCTGGCTCATCACCCGCTTCTTTTCGAGTCCGGCCACCAGGCGGTCGATGGCCTCGTCGAACTCGGACATGCCCACCGACGTCTTGTCGCGCCGGGCTGCGAGCAGGGCCGCCTCGTTCACCAGGTTGGCGAGATCGGCGCCGGCAAAGCCGGCCGTCCGGGCGGCGACCTTCTCGAGGGCCACCTCGGGAGACAGCTTCACGTTCTTCACGTGAATTCGGAGAACGGCTTCGCGGCCCTTGATGTCGGGCTTGTCCACCAGCACCTGGCGGTCGAACCGGCCCGGACGGAGCAGGGCCGGGTCGAGCACCTCGGGCCGGTTCGTGGCGGCCATGATGATGATGGCCTTTCGCGGGTCGAAGCCGTCCATCTCGGCGAGGAGCTGATTGAGGGTCTGTTCGCGCTCCTCGTGGCTGCCCATCGGGTTCTGCACGCGCATCTTGCCGAGCGCGTCGAGCTCGTCGATGAAGACGATGCAGGGTGACTTGGCTTCGGCCTGCGCGAACAGGTCGCGGACGCGCGCGGCGCCCACACCGACGAACATCTCCACGAATTCCGACCCCGACAGGCTGAAGAAGGGCACCTTGGCTTCGCCGGCCACCGCCCGCGCCAGGAGCGTCTTGCCGGTGCCCGGCGGGCCGACGAGCAGGACGCCCTTGGGGATCCGCCCCCCGAGATTGGTGTACTTCTTGGGGTTCTTCAGGAACTCGACAATCTCCCGCAGTTCGTCCGCGGCCTCGTCCACGCCGGCCACATCGCGGAGGCTCACCTTCACATCGTCTTCGGCGAAGATCTTGGCCTTACTTCGGGCGAAGGACATGACGCCGCCTTCGGCGCCGCCCATGCGGCGGAAGAAGAAGGTCCAGAGCACGATGAGGAGCAGGATCGGTACGACCCAGCCCAGGATCTCGGGCAGCCAGCGGCTCACGACCTCGCCCGTGTACTTGACCCCCGACTGCTCGAGGTCTTCGACGAGCTTCGGGTCCTCGATGCGGGTGGTCGAGAAGGCGGTACTGCCGTCTTCGGCCTTCTTGAGCACGCCGCGGATGTAGGCGTCCCCGACGACCACCTCCGTGACCTCGCCGCCGCGCACGAGCGACTTGAACTCGCTGTACGGAATCTGTCGGCCGCCGGGCGTAAGGAACAGCGCCTGGCCGATGGCCAGGACCAGGAGAGCGCCGAGGAACCACCACAACGCGGTCGGGCGCGGCGTCCTTGGACGCTTGTCCTTCTTTCCGGGCGGCAAGGATGTACTCGGCAACCTATGCTCCTTGCGAGAGGGCCGCCAGGGCCGCCCTCGATTCCGGGCGTGGCCTCACGAGCCCGCCTCGACGGTATGACGCTTCGAGAAGGTCAGGCGGTCGTCCCGCACGTCCACGACGACCCCATCGCCCTCCGAGAATTCCCCCTCCAGCACCCGCATGGCGAGCGGGTCGAGCACCAGGCGCTGCAGCGCCCGCTTGAGGGGGCGCGCGCCGTACATCGGATCATACCCTTCCCGCACGAGCAGATTCTTGGCCGCGTCCTCGAGCGACACGTGAATCTTGCGCTCTTCGAGCCGGCGGAGAAGATGTGCGATCTGGATGTCGATGATCGCCTTGATGTGCGCCTCCGACAGCGCGTGGAAGAAGATCACATCATCGATGCGGTTGATGAACTCCGGACGGAAGTGCTGCCGCAGGGTGTCGGTCACCTGCCGCCGCACGCCTTCGGAGAGCTCCACGCCGCCGCGCACCGCCGTCTCGGCGATGTACTGGCTGCCGAGGTTCGAGGTCATGATCACCACGGTGTTCTTGAAGTCCACCGTACGCCCCTTGCCATCGGTGAGCCGCCCGTCGTCGAGGAGCTGCAGCATGACGTTGAGTACGTCGGGGTGCGCCTTTTCGATTTCGTCGAAGAGCACGACCGCGTAGGGGCGGCGGCGCACCGACTCGGTGAGCTGGCCCGACTCCTCGTAGCCGACGTAGCCCGGCGGTGCGCCGATGAGGCGCGACACCGTGTGCTTCTCCTGGTACTCCGACATGTCGATGCGAATCATCGAGTGCTCGTCGTCGAACAGGAACTCGGCGAGGGCGCGGGCGAGCTCGGTCTTGCCGACGCCGGTCGGGCCCAGGAAGATGAAGCTGCCGAGGGGCCGATTGGGGTCCTGCAACCCGGCACGGGCGCGCCGGATGGCGTTGGCGACGGCGGTCACCGCTTCGTCCTGGCCGACCACGCGCTGGTGCAGCCGGTCCTCCATCTGCAGCAGCTTCTGCACTTCGCCTTCCATGAGGCGGCTCACCGGGATGCCCGTCCACTTGCCGACGACTTCGGCGATGTCCTCTTCGTCCACTTCCTCCTTCAGCATGCGCGGCGTGGCCGGGTCGGCCAGGACGTCGGCCTCGGCGATACGCTTCTCAAGCGCGGGAATCTGCGCGTATTTCAACTCCGAGGCCCTGGCGTAGTCGCCGTCGCGCTCGGCGTCTTCGAGCGCACGCCGGGCATCCTCGAGCTGCTGTTTCAGCTCGCTCGACCCCTTGATGGCGTCCTTCTCGCGATGCCACTGCGCCTGGAGGCGCATCTGGTCCTCCTTCAGGTTCGCCAGCTCCTGGTCCAGCCGGGCGAGCCGCTC
>JADZBZ010000329.1 GCA_020851835.1 Acidobacteriota bacterium | reverse complement strand
CGAGCGCGCTCACACCGAAGACCAGCAGGCTGGCCACCTGCAGGTTGCGGATGTTGAGGCGCTCGCCGGCGCGGATGTACACGGAGGCCACGACCCCGACGATGAGAGCGATGGCGATGTCGGCGTACGGCAGATCCACGGCCCGGTAGCGTTCCAGGAACAGCGCATCGCGCGACGCCTTACTGGCGACGGATCCGGCCATCGCGAGGAAGAGGTAGCCCACCAGCGGCAACGAGCGTCGCAGTTCGCCCGCGTTGAGGCCGATCAGACGTTGGAACAGGGGCAGCATGCGGCGGGGTCGATGTGAGTGTACCCCCTTGCTCCGCTCCCCGAGCCTGGGTCCAGTTCCCGGTTCGCCTTACGATAAGATCCGGCCGCGTGCTCGTCCGCCTCCTCCGCCCCATCGCCCAGCTCCGTGAAGGCGAAGTCGCTACGGTCCTGTTGATGTTCCTGTATTCGTTCCTGGCCATGGCCGGCTACAACATGATCAAGCCGGTGACGCGCGGCCTGTTCATCGAGAAGCTGGGCGCCGCCAACCTGCCGTGGATCCAGTTCGGCGCGGGGATTGTCATCGGGCTGATCATGCAGGCATACACCCGCACCATCAGCCTGACGCCGCGCCGCTGGATGATTCCAATCACGCTGGCGGGCATGGTCGTGTCGATGACGGTGTTCTACGTGCTGTTTGCGGCCTTCCCGACCAACCCGGCGGTGGCGGTGGGCTTCTACCTGTTCGGCCTGATTGTCGGCATCCTGCTGATCAGCCAGTTCTGGACGCTGGC
This sequence comes from Acidobacteriota bacterium, assembly GCA_020851835.1. Taxonomy (GTDB): domain Bacteria; phylum Acidobacteriota; class Vicinamibacteria; order Vicinamibacterales; family UBA2999; genus VFZN01. The sequence goes on along the minus strand of JADZBZ010000329.1, from coordinate 5,600 downwards.
CAACGACGTCTACGACCCGCGCCAGGCCAAGCGCATCTTCGGGTTCATCGGCGCGGGCTCGAGCCTGGGCGGCTTTGCGGGCGCGGCGATGACCTCCGGCCTGGTGGAGCGAATCGGCACCAACTCGGTGCTGATCGTCAGCGCCGCGACGCTGGCCCTCTGCACGCTCACCGTCATCGCGATCGCGCGCCGCGAGCCGAAGGCCGGACGAAGCGACGCCAGCACGACCGGCGAGCAGACCCGCGTCAGCGGCTCGGAGGCCTGGCGGCTCCTGCGCTCTTCGCGCCACCTGCAGACGATCGCGATGGTGATCGGGTTTGCCGCCATCGGCGCCGCCATCATCGAGCAGCAGCTCAACATGGCCGCCGCCGAATCCCGAGGGGCCGCCAACGTCGACGCCGTGACGGCGTTTCTCGCCCAGATCATCGCCTACTTGTCGATGATCGGGTTCCTGGTCCAGGTGCTGCTCACCAGCCGCATCCATCGCCTGCTCGGCATCGGCTTCGCCCTGATGATCCTGCCGGTGGTGGACGGGGCCACGGGACTGCTCATGCTCATGAACGGCGCGCTGTGGACGGCCGGCCTCGCGCGCATCATGGACACGTCGCTGCGCTACACCGTCGACAAGACGACGCGCGAGATCCTGTTCCTCCCGCTCCCGGTGAACATCAAGTACCAGGCCAAGCCGTTCATCGACGTCACCGTCGATCGCGTGGCGAAGGGCCTGGGCGCCCTGCTGCTCCTGGTGCTGGTTCAGGACTGGGGGCTCGGCCTCGGCTGGCGCCAGTTGAGCTACGCCAGCCTGACGATGATGGCCATCTGGGGTGCCTTCGCCCTCAACGCGCGGCGCGAGTACCTGAAGGCGTTTCGGCGCAGCCTCGAGCAGCAGGACGTGCGGCCCTCGGACGTGCGGATCGAATCGGCGGATCTCTCCACGATCGAGACCCTGCTCTCGGAACTGTCGCATCCAGAGGCACGGCGTGTGCTCTACGCGATGGACATGCTCGAGGCCCTCGACAAGCGGCAGCTCGTCACGCCGCTGCTGCTGCGCCACGATTCGGCCGAGGTGCGGACGCGGGCGCTGCGCCTGGCCCGCTACACCGATCCTGCTGAAGCCGAGCGGTGGCTGCCGGGCGTGGAACGCGCCATGGGCGACGACGATGGCGAGGTGCGGCTGGCCGCCGCCCGGGCCCTGGCGACGCTGCGCGGCGAGGCCGCTGTCGACGTCATGCGGCCGTACCTGGACCATCGGGATCCCCACCTGGTGGTGACGGCGGCGGCGGCACTGGCCTCGAGCGACGTGCCGTCCGACGTGGACCGAGCCGAGGAGACGCTCGAGCAACTGGCGGCCGACACGCGCGCATCGGCCGCGGAACTGCGCCGCCAGGTGGCGCGCGCGCTGGGCCTGGTCGCCAACCCACGCTTCCGGCCGCTGCTGGTGCCGCTGCTGTACGACGACAGCTACGCCGTGGCGCGGGCCGCAATCAACAGCGCCGGCACCATCGCCGGCGACGACTTCCTGTACGTGCCCTCGCTGGTGACGCTGATGCGGAACCGCCGGCTCAAGGAGCCGGCCCGGCGCGTGCTCGTGGGCTACGGCGAGGCGGTCGTGCCGACGCTGGCGTACTTCATGGCCGACCAGGACGAGGACATCTGGGTGCGGCGTCACGTGCCCTCCACGCTGGGACGCATTCCGTGCGAGGCGTCGGTGACGGCCCTGGTCGGTGCGCTCGGCATCCCGGACGGGTTCCTGCGTTACAAGGCCATCACCGCCCTGGTGCGCCTGCGCTCCGGCAACCACGAACTACCGATTGACGCCTCCGTCATCGAGCGCCAGGTGCTCACCGAAGCCGGCCGCGCGTTCGAGGCGCTGACGCTCTATACTAATCTCTTCGTCGCGGGCTCGGTCAACCCCGCGTGCCTGCTGGCGCGCGTCCTCGAAGAGAAGCGGACGCGGGCCATGCAGCGCATCTTCCAGCTGCTCGGCCTCGTGCACTCGCCGTCCGACATCGCGACGGTCGCCGCGGCGCTCCGCTCGCCAGAACCCCGGCAGCGGTCGGGCGCAGTCGAGCTGCTGGACAACACGCTCCGCGGGGAAGTGCGCCGCCGGGTGGTGCTGCTGGTCGAGGACATGCCCGCCGACGAGCGCGTCCGCAAGGGCAACGTGATCTACAAGACCAGGGCCCGTGACCTCGAGGACACCCTCGCCCAACTGGTGCACGACGAGAACCAGGTGGTGGCAGCCGCCGCCATGCTGCTAATCGAGGAGCGCGGCTTGTGGGCGCTCACCGACGACCTCGAGCACGTGCTCGCCCACCGGGACGTCCGCGACTGGCACGTGTTCGAGGCCGCGTCGTGGGCTCTGGCCGCGTCGCGCATGCCCGTCGAGCGACGACAGCAGCTCTGGCAGGAGCCCCTGCCCACGGTCGTGCTCGTGGATCGACTGCGCCGGCTGTCGATTTTCGACTTCATCTCGGTAGACGAGCTCTTCCGCATCGCCGAACTGGGCGCGCAGGTCCGCCACCAAGCCGGCCGGGAGGTGTACTCAAGGGGCGTCACGCCCGACACGCTGCAGTTCGTGCTCGACGGACGGGTCGAGATAGCCGATGAAGACGGCGCCACCACCACGATCGACGAGCCGGCACCGCTGGCGTTCGAGGAGATTCTGGAAGGACGACCTATGCGGGCGTCGGTGCGCGCGCTCGAGCCGACCATCTGCCTGTCCGTCACCGCCGAGCGGCTGCTCTCGCTGCTGGCCGAGAACGTCGAGCTCGCCGAGGGCATCATGCGCTGGCTCATCGACGGTCGCGAGCCGCTCGCGGCCCGCGTGGTGCTGCAGGGCGATCTCACCCCGGAGGTGCAGCGGAAGGTAGCGGCCGGCCTCCAGCCCGTGGACCGCGTGCTGCTGCTGCAGGCCAGCCCGCTGCTGGCCACAGCCAGCGGGGCCCAGTTGCTCCGACTGGCCACCAGCGCACGGCCGCTGACGCTCACGGCCGGCACGGACCCGCTGGCCGGCCTGCCCGAACCCTCGACGCTCGTCGTGCTCACCGGAACGATCACCGTCGTCACGGACCTGGGCCGGAAGCTGACGGCCGACTCGGGTGATGTGATTGGGATGCACCAGACGCTCGCGGCCAAGCCGCTCGGAGCCACGCTGCTGGCCGACTCGGATGGCACGGCGCTTCGTTTCACGCGGAGCGACGTCTTCGACCTGCTCGCCGACGATACGGCATTGCTGCAAGCGGTCTTCGCCGGCCTTCTCCGGGCCACGCAGCCGGAACCTCCTGCGGATGTCGCGGTCTGACGCCGGGTTATCGTCCGGGTAGTCACTACCCTTCTCTCGACTCGGCGCGGGCATCAGCTACCCGTCCATTCCCGGCCCCCCACGGCGATTGCCGGCGCGGTGCACATCGCCTGCCAATAGGTGGCGGTTTCCGCGCTCCCCTCGAGGCGGAACACCGGCGCGTCACCGCGGCACTGGCCTTGCATCACCCGGCCGCGTCTGCTCGGTAGCGAGGGGCAAGGGGAGGTCAGAGCCGGGCCCATCGAAAGGACGAGCCATGACCGATCTGTTCTGTCCCGGAAAACCCGTCGCGGCCGGGCGACGCGCCCGCAGGCCACTCGTGCGGCCGTGCGTGACCCTGGTGCTAGTGGCCGGCGTCGCGGGAGTGGTGAGTGCGTCGTCGGCCGCACAACCCGCCCCGGAAACCGCTATCGGCGTCGATGTCACCATCACGCACACGCGTCTTGCCTCCGATGGCCGTGCGGTGTCCTCGTCCGGGCTGCCGACGACATTCCGGCTGGAGCGCGTGCATGACGAATCGGGATGGCGGACGGTGCTGACCTACCGCGCGGTCTCGCCCCAGAACAGGACGCGCGCGTCCGAGAACCCGCTGAACGGCGCCCGCATCGAGTACGCCGATGGCGCGACGGGCATCCGCGTCTTCGACACGAGCGGCCGCCTCAACACGCGCCTGTCGCCACCCGGCGCCGAAGGACACTCGCTGCCGGTGTTCGACGGCCTGCAGCGCTGGCTGGACACCCTCATCGCGGATCCCCAGCGTCGCGAGGAGCGGCGTCACGAGCTCGTGCGCCAGTATGGACGACCCGAAGGACGCGTGCGCCAGATGGATCGGTACCGGTCGCGCCGGGGCGATACGGAAGACGAGATCCTCGCCGATCCACGGTCCGGCCTCGTGGTCGAGGCCCGGCAGACACGCCGGGGTGTCCTCGAGCACCAGACGACATTCGACTACCAGGTACTACCCGACGGTCGGTATGCCCGGCGCACGATCCGCAGCGAGTCCCGGCTGGGTGAACCGGAGGAACCATCCGGACGGGCCGTCCTTGCAGTGGCCTTCGCGAATCTGACCATTGGTGGAAGGCGGTAGCGCCATGGGTCGCCTTCTCTGCACCGTCGTCGTCGGAGTGCTGCTGCTCGGCGGGGCTCCTGCGCGCACTCAGGAACGGCCGGTCGTGTTCGTCCACGGATTCAACGCCGATGAGGGGACGTGGCGGAACACGGCCGATCGCCTCCGCGCCACGCTCGACATCCACCCGTACGTGCCGCGGCTTCCGTGGGCTGAGACCTTCGAAACCCAGGGCGCCGACCTGCAACGCCAGTTCGGCAGCCTTCCCGACTCCACGATCGCAATCGGACACAGTAACGGCGGCATCGCCGCCCGGCAGTGGAGCCGCTTGCGCGGCCTGAGCGGCGTGATGACCGTCGGATCGCCGCAGCGAGGTGCGCCGGCGGTGGACCGGGCCTTGTCGGCCCTGGGCTTCCACGAAGGGCTCTACAACGCCGCCAGCGCCGCGTTCGGCGCGCTCGGGGCACAGCCCAACGAGTGGTGGGACGTCTACGTCTTCATCGAACTGGCCCTTCGGTTCACGCAAGGCGTCTCGTTCTCGAACTGGTCGGCCATTGCGGGCCTGGGACTGCTCTCCCAGTTTCCGGTCGTGCCGCAGATGTCCACGCAGTCGTCGTACCTGAATCAGTTGAACGGCGCCGCGAATCTGAACCGCGAGGCGCAGGCCGTTCCGGCCAGGGTCGGGTTGGCCTACGAACTGGACCGGTACTGGAGGATGGGCCCGATTCGCATCTCCGATCCCGCCGCGGCGGAAGTCTGGTACAGCCGGGTTTGGTACTCAATCGGCATCCTCGAAACGGCGGGCAGCTTCCTGATGGTCAACTACCCGGCCAATGCGGCGGCACTGTCGATGGCGAGCCGGCTGTTCGCGGTCGCGCAGGGGCTGCGGCGGATCGACCCGGAGTGGTGCCTCACGGTGACCAACGACGCTTCGTGCAGCACACCCCATGACGGCATCGTGCCGCTGTCGAGCCAGCTGTACCCAGGCGGCCACAACATCTACGTGGCGGGGCCCTCGCACCTGCAGGAGGCCCATGTCAGCGACGGGGTCATCACCTACGGGCTGACGTCCTATATGGGAGTGACCGGGCGTTCGGCCACGCCCCCTCCGCCACCTCCGCCGCCCCCGCCGCCCGGGCAGGAGTCGGACGTTCTGGCGTCGGGCGACAGCCTGGTCCCGGGGGAATCGAGGCGATCGTCGAACGGCGAGTTCGAGCTCGCCTATCAAGG
>JADZBZ010000328.1 GCA_020851835.1 Acidobacteriota bacterium | reverse complement strand
CGGGCGCCTGCAACGAGCCCGGTGAGGACGTGAGCATCGGGTACGATGCGGCCGCCGGTGCGGTGACCATTGCCGACAACAACGCGGGCGACGGGCCGCGCCCGATCGGGGACGCGATGGTGACCGGGCTCGAGTTCGTGTTCCGCACGCCCGAACGTGCGGTCACCTCATTGCCGGCCTCGGTGGCCTTCGTGGAGACGCGCCTCACGGTCCGTTCGCGCAGCATCGATCTGAACCAGGGGACACCGCTGACCTACTCGCTGAGCTCGGAAGTCCGGATGAGGTCACGGTGAGCGAGCGCGGCATGGCCCTCGTCTCGGCTTTGATCCTGTTGCTCGTCGTGTCGGGCCTGGCGCTCGCCCTGACGACCAGCGGCCGCATCGAGGTGGCCTTGAGCGACAACGAGGAACTCTACGCCGGCGCCCGGGCCGCCGCCGAGTCGGGACTCAATCACGCGGCGGTCGTAATCCTGCAGTCGACCAACAACCCGACGTTTCCCCTGAGCAACCTGCTGCGTGGTCCGGACAGTGCCATCGACCCCGGCAACCAGGCCGCGTCGGAGAACGCGGACAACGGCATCATCTCGCACCTGATTGGCGGCACCCCTCCCTGGCCGGTTGCCTCCGGGTCGGCCTACTCCTACAACGTGCGTCTGTTCGACGACGACGACCCGGCCATGAAGGGTACGGCGTTCACGGCCGCAGAACTGGCGGCCATGGCTGGCGGCCCGGTACCGCCCAACCAGCCAGAAGACGGCAACCGCTACAACGACGTCAACAGGCGGCTCGTCATTCGCGCCACGGGCTTCGGGCCGCGCGGCACCCGGGTGGTGCTGGAGCAGATGCTGACGCCCATCAAGATGCCGGCGCTGCTCGTGGACGGAGATGTGCTGGTGGGCGGCAATGTCCAGATTGTCGGGTCTCAGGGGAGCGTTCATGCCAACGGCGATCTCACCATCAGCGGCACGGGCGTGACGATTGCCGAGAGCGCCACCGCCACCGGGACGGTAACGGCCGACGTGAGTTGGGATCCGGGCGGCCTCGCCGCCGGGGGGATGCCGCGGATTCCCGTGCCCGACGTTCACGCCATCGATTACTTCGCCGACGCCGATTTCGTGCTGGAGGCCGACGGACGCATCACGAACCCGTCTGGCGCCACCGTGTACTGCAACGCATCGGTCAACAGCGATGCCTGCCGCGATGTCGTGCCGCCTGGCGCGCAGCCGCCGGGCACCGCCTTCGGCTGGACCTTCCAGGCCGCCACGGGGTGGAGCCTGTCGCAGAACAGCGCCAACTCGGCGACCTATTACGCCAGAAGCCAGGTCCGGATTACGGGCGACCCCGGCACCCCGGCCACGCCGATCTTCCTCACCATCATCGCGGAAGGGAACATCGAGATTGTCGGTAATCCGGAGTTGAGACCCGAGCCTGCCTCCGAACTGCAGTTCGTCACCGACCAGGACCTGCGCAGCGAGGGCGACCTCGGCGTGCCGCTCGCCTTCGAGGGCCGCATCCTCGTGCGCGAGCAGGTCGAACTCGCGGGCAATCCGGCCCTCGCCGGACAGGTCATCGTGCAGGACGTACCCTCCGTGAGCACGCTCGTCACCAGCAACTCCGTCACCGGCAGCGTGACGCTGTCCTATACGGGACTGGTCGAGACCGTGGCCTACACGGTGTCGGGCTGGCGGGAGAATCCGTGATGGGCAGACGCCTCGTGACGGCGATGACGATCGTCGTCTGGCCGATCGCCGCCTGGCCGGCGGGGGCGCAGTCGCTGGGTGTGCTGGCCCAGCAAGAGGCCGAGCGGCGGGCCACGGTGGCACAGCCCGGGAAGGTGTACACGAATGCGGACCTGACGCTGGACTTCACCGTGCCTCCGCCTGCCCCGGCACCTGCGCCCGAGTCCGACCCCGCTGCGGCACCGGCACCCGCCAGCGGTAGTGCGTCGCCCGTCGGGGTGACGGTCGAAACCGGAGCCGAGCCGGAGGATCGGGATGGGGTCACGCCACGCGACGAGCAGGAAGCCCAGCCTGCTTCGGATCGGGGAGAGGCCTACTGGCGCGCCCGCGCCAGCGCGCTAAGCTCGCGCCTGAGCGTCAAGAACAGCGAGATCGCGGTGTTGCGCCAGCGCGTGGCGTCGTTTGGTGCCGATGCCTCCGATCCGGAACGGGACGTCGCGGCGCGGGCGCTGACCCGTGCCGTCATCGACCTCGAAGCCTTCAACCAGGAGTGGCTGCGCTTCGAGCGCCAGGCAAGGGAGCAAGGTATTCCCGACGCCTGGATCCGCTGATCGAGTCCCTTTCCGTCCGCAGCCGGACCTGCTATTGTCGAGACAGTCACATGCGCCGTCATCATGAAGCCGCGACCGCGGCGGCCGTGCTCTGGGTACTGGCCGGTGTGCCGGCCGCCATTGCGTGGACGCAGGCCGTCATCCAGAAGATCCGCCGCCCGCGCTGATTCCGGCGCGCCCGCCTCTCGCCCCGGCCCCACCGGTGGCGCCGGGCGCGCAGTCCGATCGACCCGATAATCGGCGCCCCGTCTCAGTCGCCGCCGGGCACGGCGAGACCGACCGTTCCCAGCAGCGCCTGCAGGTCGTCGGGGAGGGGCGCGACGATGGCGAGGGCATCGCCCGTGACCGGATGGGTCAGCGCGACACGCCAGGCGTGCAGGGCCTGCCGCGGGAAGGGCACCGACGGCCCGGACAGACCGTAGGTCGAATCGCCGACCAGCGGCCAGCCCCGGTGTGCCAGGTGCACTCGGATCTGGTGCATGCGTCCCGTGACGAGCCGGCAGCGGAGGAGCGCGACGCCGTTGGCGGCGCCAAGTCGCTGGTAGCGGGTCACCGCCCGCTGGCCGCCGCGGTCGGTGACCGTCACCTTTCTCCGGTCCCACGGATCGCGGTCGAGCGCGAGGTCGATGGTACCGCGCGCGGGCGTCGGCACGCCGTGTACGACGGCCAGGTAGTCCTTCTCGATGCGCTCCGCTCGCATCTCACGCTGCAGGGCGGCGACCACTGCGCTGCGTTTGGCGATCAGCAGCACGCCCGACGTCATCTTGTCGAGACGTGTGAGCAGGGCCGGCGCGTCGCCAGAGGGCCATCCGGCGGCGTGCCACAGCAGGCCGTTGAAGAGCGTGCCTCCCGCATGCTTGTACGACGGATGGACCACCAGCCCCGCCGGTTTGTTGACGGCCAGCAGGTGCCCATCCTCGAAAAGGACATCGAGCGCCATGGGCTCGGGTCGCGGGCGCGATCGACCGCGCAGGTCCCGCGTCTGCAGCCGGAGCACATCGCCGGCGGCCACGCGCCAGGCGATGCGAGGCGCCGGCTCGCCGTTCACCGTCACCCGGCCGGCGGCAATCCACTTCTGGATACGCGCTCGCGACACGCCTGGTTCGTCGGCCAGGTGTCGCAGCAGGACGAGATCGACACGGATGCCCACATCACCGCGGTCCACGGGAACGATGCGCCAGCCGTCGGGACGGGGCGCGGCGCGAGTGCGGTATCTGGTGCGGGACATCGATGGGAAATGCCGGCCGCGGGCTGTCCAGGTTCGCGGCCCTCCGCGTGCTACTGGGCGCTGATCAACTCCACGTCGAACACGAGCATGCCCTTCGGGCCGTTGCTCTGGCCCTTGTAGGCGAGGCGCTCGGGAATCCAGAAGCGTGTCCGCTCACCCGGCGTCATCAACTGCAGCCCCTCGGTCCACCCTTCGATGACGTCGGTGAGGGCGAAGGTGGCGGGTTGCCCGCGCACCAGCGAGCTGTCGAAGAGCTTTCCGTCGGTCGTCCATCCCGAGTAGTGCACCGTGACGCGGCTCCCTTTGCCGGGCCTGGAACCGCCACTTGCGCTCGGGCGCAGCACCTTGTAGGCCAGGCCAGAGGCTGTGCGCTGGGCGTCGCCCGGCACGGCCGCCACGTCGGGTGGAGGCACCGTCGGCGAGGGCAGAATGTCGATCAGCTCGACGTCGAACACCAGCATGCCCTGCGGCCGGCCCGACTGGCCTGCGTATGCCAGCTCTGCCGGAATCCAGAGACGCCGCTTTTCGCCCGTCGTCATCAACTGCACGCCTTCGCCCCAGCCCTTGATGACACGGTTCACGGGAAACGTGCTGGGCGCCTTGCGGGCGTACGACGAGTCGAACATCTTGCCGTCGGCGGTCCAGCCCGTGTAGTGCACCGTGACGAAGTCCTCGGTGGTGGGTCTGGCGCTGCCGGTTCCTGCCTGCAGCACCTTGTGCGCGAGGCCCGACGCGGTCGTCGCCGCGTCGGCCGGCGGTTTGGCCACGTCGGACGGTGCCGGGATGGGTTCGAACGCGGGCGGTCGGGCCTGCTCGGCCGCGAGGCCGACGCCCACCATCATGGCCAGGGCGACAACAAACGATTTCATTCCCATATCCTAGCCTTCTGGAAGCACTGATGACTCACGTGATTCCCGGGCGCTCAGCCCTCGACGAGCATCAGCGCCGGATCCTCGATGAAGTCCTTGATTTTCACGAGGAACTGCACGGCTTCGCGTCCGTCCACGAGGCGGTGGTCGTAGCTGAGCGCGAGGTACATCATCGGCCGCACCACGACCTGCCCGCCCATCACCGTCGGGCGGTCGGCGATCTTGTGCAGGCCGAGGATGCCTACCTGGGGCGGATTGAGGATGGGCGTGCTCATCAGCGAGCCGAAGACGCCGCCGTTGGTGATGGTGAAGGTGCCGCCCTTGAGGTCGTCGAGCGTCAGCGTGCCGTCGCCGGCCCGCCTGGCGAAGT
>JADZBZ010000327.1 GCA_020851835.1 Acidobacteriota bacterium | reverse complement strand
GGCTGGGCGGGCTCTTCAGCGCGCTCGCGGTCTTCGCCGGCAGCCGGGTGCTGCTGGGGCTCGACGTGCCCGACTACGTGGTCCTGCCATGGCTCGTCTGGTACAACGTCGGCGCCGGACTGTTCGGCGTCGGTGTTGCTGTCGGCCTGTGGCGGGGCGGCGCCTGGGCCATCACCACGGCCGGGGCGCTCGCGGCGGCGCACGGTGCGATCCTCACCGTGCTCATCGTCATGCGCCTCGGCGGAGGCGCCGTGGCCAACGACAGCCTGGCCGCGATGACGCTCCGGACCCTCGTGTGGTCAGCGATCGCCCTCGTGGCGAGACGCACGCTCCGGGTGCGCCCGTGACCGTGGCCGTGGACTTGTCCCGTGCTCCGTGAGGCACGAGCGGATCGCCTGTCGAACGGCCCGTTGGGTGGACTGCGGCACGACGGGCAGTGACGTTCGGCGACACAAGGCCAGCGCCTCCCTGAGGGATTCGCAGGCCTCCTGGCACGGCGGGCACGTCGCCACGTGCGCTTCGAGGCGCGCGCACGTGCCTGGCGCGAGGTCGCCCTCCAGGTGGGTCGACAGATCGGTCAACACGTTCCGGCAAGGCTGGCCGCGGTTCGGCGATCCCGTGCCAAGCACGGGCCCGAGAGCCGCTCGCAACTCGAGACGGGCCCGGTGCAGCCGGCTCTTGACCGCGGCGACGCTGAGCCCCAACACCTTCGCGGTGTCCGAGGCGGTCAGGCCCTCGACATCCCGCAACATGAGCACCTCGCGCTGAGACGGGGCGAGCGACCGGATGGCCGCGCGGAGCAACGTGCGGTGTTCCTGTGCGGCCAGAGCCTCCTCCGGGCTGGACGTGCGCGCTCGCAGGGTCTCGTGCTCGCCTGCCGGAAGCGCCTCGAGGGAGACCTCGCCGTGCGGTGCGGACTTGCGCCGCCGGCGCTTCCTCAGGCAGGCGTGACGGGTGATCGCATAGAGCCACGTCGATACCGTCGAATCGGCTCGAAACCCCTGGATGCCGCGCACCATCGACACGAACGTGTCCTGGGTCACGTCGTGTGCGTCCGCCGGGTCTCGACACATCGCCAGGCCAAACCGGTAGACGCGCGGCTGGTAGCGTGTGACCAGCGCCTCGAGCGCGTCCGCGTCGCCGCGGCGGACGGCTCCCAACAGTTCGTCGTCCGAGGGCCGGGCCTGAGTGACGTCCATCCCTCGAATTGTAGTCGGAGGCATGACAGAGAGGCGTTGAACTGGGCCGCGCACTCGTTGAGCGAGAGAACGAAGGCCGGGATGCTCCTGCGCAGACCCCTGGCGCCTCAGCCGATCGTCAACCTTGCAACGCACTCCCGGTATCGCTCCAGAGGATGAGCGGCAACTCGATAGGCACATTGGCGTTCGGATGCCGCGGCGTGATCCGCACCGTGTAATCCTCTGCGGGACGCTCGGCGCTGACCTGCGCGCGATAGAGGTGGCTGTGGGCCCCCTCGGTGAGAGAGCTGGTGCGTTCCATTGGCACGATCTCGGACCCGACACCATCGCGTAGATCGGCGTAGAGCTCGACAGCAATGAACGCTGGATCGAGGTCTCCCAGATAGACCTGGATACTGAACTGCCAGGTACCACCCATCGGCATGGCCTCCGGCCTGCCGAGACGCAGCTGAGCCCAGTGTCCGTTGAGCTCAGCCTCCCACGCCTGCAGCGCTCTGGCGAGGGCACCGCCATCGTCGGTGCGATCGCGGTAGCCCTGCGCGGCGGGCAGGTAGCTGCGTTCGACATAGTCGTGCAGCATCCGGTTACTGCTGAACTGAGGAGCCAGCCTGGCCATGCTGGCGCGCATGCGCGCGACCCAGCCGTGGGGCACGCCGTCCGCATCGCGCGCGAAGAAGGCCGGGATGATCTCGTCCTCAAGCAGCCGGTAGAGCTCCCCAGCCGCCACGGCATCCCTCCCGGGCTCATCGTGCACCCGCCCGTCGCCCAGCGCCCAACCCACATCGGCGCTGTAGGCCTCGGCCCACCAGCCGTCGAGCTCGGAGAGATTGAGGCCGCCATTCACCAATACCTTCATGCCGCTGGTGCCAGACGCTTCCCATGGGCGGCGCGGCGTGTTGATCCACACGTCTACTCCCTGCACCAGTTCCTGCGCCAGCGCCATGTCGTAGTCTTCCAGAAACACCACGTGCGCGCGGACGTCTGGCCGCTGGACGAAGTGTGCCCAGGCGCGCACGAACTCCTTGCCCTGGTGATCGCGCGGATGCGCCTTGCCCGCCACGATCAGTTGTACTGGACGCTCGGTGTCGGTGAGCAGACGCACCAATCGTTCGCCGTCGTGCAGCAGCAGGTTCGGGCGCTTGTACTCGGTGAATCGGCGGGCGAAGCCGAGCGTCAGGGCCTGCGGATCGAGTACGTTCTGCGCCTGAGCCACGGCCTCCGGGCCTGCACCCCGCTGCCCCATCTGTCGCGCCAGACGTTCGCGCGCGTAGCGGACGAGATCGGCGCGCTCCTGGCTGCATACGGTCCACAGCGCCTCATCGCTCAGCAGGGAAATGGCCTCCGCATGCGCGGTAACCCCGGCCTGCCACCTACCCTTGCCGCAGGTCTCGGTCCACAACTGGTCCGCCCAGGGCGAATCCCAGGACGGCACATGCACGCCATTGGTGATGTGGTCGACCGGGACCTCCGGTACCGGCCAGCGCGGGTACAGCTCGCGGAAAATCCAGCGGCTCACCGCCCCGTGCAGGCGACTCACACCATTGATGCGACCGCACGTGCGCGCCGCCAGGTACGCCATGTTGAATGGCTCATCGTCATCGTGGGCGCGGCGACGGCCCAATGCCAGCAGTGTCGCCGGCTCCACGCCGAGCTGCGTGGCATATGCGCCGCCGTACTTAGCGAGCAACTCGATCCGGAAAGTATCGAATCCCGCCGCCACCGGCGTGTGGGTGGTGAACACATTGCCGGCACGCGTCGCCCATAGGGCCTCCCGGAATCCAACGCCGTGGCGCTGCATATACGAACGGGCGCGCTCGATGGTGACCATGGCCGCATGGC
>JADZBZ010000326.1 GCA_020851835.1 Acidobacteriota bacterium | reverse complement strand
GGCCGGCCGAGACGAACGGCCGGGCGGCGTCGTGGATAGCCACGATGGTCGCATCAGGCCGCACGTGCCGAAACGCGTTGGCCACCGAGTCCTGCCGGCGGGCGCCCCCTTCCACACACCGGACATGGGCCCATCCGAGCTCACGCGCGCGCGCCATCATCGGGGCCACATCGTCGGGGGGCAGGGCCACGACGACCTCCGCAATGCCGGGATGGCGCGCAAACACCTCGATGCTCCGCTCGAGGATGGTACGGCCCCCGAGGTCGAGAAACTGCTTCGGCAGGCCGGCACCCAGCCGAAGGCCCCGGCCGCCGGCCGCGATCAGAGCCGACACCACCGGTCCGGCCTCGGCGCTCATGCCTGCCACCGCGCGGTCTCGCGCCCACCGCAGATACGCGCGAGGCGCGCTCCGGTGGCGTCGAGCACCTGGATCAGGCGCGCCGAAGGTGTGACGGCGGGCGCGTAGATCATCACCAAAGCATCGACCGTCGCGGGCGTCACCATGGTCCGGGCGGAGTCGGAGGTCGGATTGCCGAACGGGCCCTCGTCGTCGGCCACCGTGATGCGTCCCGCCACGTGCACCGTGTCCTTGCGGATGCCAGCGTACTCCTCGCCCTCGCTTCCCAGGCGGAGGGCGACGGCGCCGCGCATCCGGGCCCGGTCGTAGAGGCCGTAGGGCAACTGGAATTCGACCGAGCACCAGTTGATGACATCCACCATCGCGTTGATGCGGGGAATGGCGCCGCCCTTGCGGATGCGCCGCAGCAGCGCCTCGCTCGACGGCCGCGTCTTCGTCGGGTCGATCCCCACCCGCTTGTACATCGTCCGTACGGCGGCCGGCGCCTCGGGAGGCAACGTGGGCACGCGCTCTTCGGCCTCAGTCAGCAGGGCGTCCAACTCGCCGGCGTGCTCTGCCACGAGCGCCCCGTCCCACCAGAGCACGCCCGCGCGAACAATGGCTGTCAGCGCTGGCGCCACCGAAAAGCCCGTCGTTGCGGTCACGCCAGGTATTGTAGCTGTCCATCCAAGCCCCGGTCGGTCAACCGTCCCTCCGTGTCACCTGCGCTATCTGCGGCGCTCGTCCCCTCCGTGTCCGTGGCGCATCTCCGTGTAGACTTCAGTGTCGATGCTCGAACTCCTGCTCCACGCCGACGAACAGCTCGCCGTCTGGGCCATCCAGTACGGCTTCATCGTCTACGGCATTCTCTTCGCCATCATCTTCGCGGAAACCGGGCTCGTCGTTACCCCGTTCCTGCCCGGCGATTCGCTGCTCTTCGCCGCCGGCGCGCTGGCGGCGACCGGCGCCTTTCGCCTCGACCTGCTGCTGGCGGTGATGGCGGTGGCAGCGGTCGCCGGCAACGTCGTCAACTACGCCGTCGGGCGCAGGGTCGCGCACCGGTTCTTCGACCAACGCCACCCACCCACCAGCCTGGACCGCTTCGTCAAGCGCAAGCACGTGCGCAAGGCGCATGACTTCTTCGTCAGGCATGGCGGCAAGGCCGTGGTGCTGGCGCGCTTCGTGCCCATCGTGCGTACATTTCTGCCCTTCGTGGCCGGGGGCGCGCAGATGCCGTACCGGACCTTCATGTTCTATAACGTGGCGGGGTGCCTCCTCTGGGTGGGCCTCTGCGTGGGCGCCGGCTATCTGTTCGGTAACATTCCGGTGGTCAAGGAGAACTTCGAGCTGGTGGTCCTGACCATCATCGGTGTCTCCGTGCTGCCAATCGTGGTCGAAGTTGTCCGCGCGTTCAGGAATCGCGAGGCCTCCGCATGAGCGCATCGATCGGGTCGTCGGGTCCCGGCATGAAGCTCCACACGAAGATCCTGCTGGGGCTGGCCCTCGGGGCCGCCGCCGGCATCACCACCAACCTCACCATCGGGCCGACGCACCCGGCCGTCACCGTCGTGAACGACTACCTTGCGTACCCGGTGGGGCAGATTTTCCTGCGGATGCTGTTCATGGTCGTGATGCCGCTCGTGTTCGCGTCCATTTCACTGGGCGTGGCGGGGCTGGGGGACATCCGCAAGGTCGGGCGCGTGGGGGGCAAGGCGGTCGGGTACTTCATGGCAACGACGGTGCTGGCGGCGACGCTCGGGCTGATCGTGGTCAACACGCTGCGCCCCTGGGAACGCATCAGTCCGGAAACCCGTGAAGAGCTGATGACGCGGTTCGCCGGCGATGCCTCGGGCCGGGTCGAGGCCGCGGCGACGTCGGAGTTCGGCGTCCAGACGCTGGTGAACATCGTGCCCCGCAACCCCGTCCAGGCGGCGGCGAACACCGACCTGCTGGGGATCATCTTCTTCGGTCTGGCATTCGGCGCGGCGCTCACGCTGCTGCCGGCGGAGCGGGCCAGGCCGATGATCGACGTCCTCGAGGCACTCAACGATGTCGTCATCCAGATCATTCACTTTGCGATGATTCTCGCTCCGTTCGGAGTGGCGGCCCTCATCTTCGGCGTCGCCTCGCGATTCGGCTTCGACCTGCTGGTGGCGATCGCCGCCTACGTGGTCACGGTGCTGCTCGCGCTGGTGCTGCACGTGGGCCTCACGCTGTCGACCGTCATCCGTTTCTTCATCGGCATGTCGCCCGTGCGATTCATCTCGCGCGTCAAGGCCGCGCTCATCACCGCCTTCTCCACCAGTTCCAGCAGCGCCACGCTGCCGACGGCCCTGGACGTCGCCGAGACGCAGCTCGGCGTGCCACGCCGGATTGCCGGCTTCGTCCTGCCCATCGGCAGCACCATGTGCATGAACGGCACGGCCATCTTCGAAGGCATCACCGTCATCTTCGTGGCCAAGATCTTCAACGTGGACCTGACCGTTCCCCAGATGGCCATAGTGATGGTGATGTCGGTAATCACCGCCATCGGCGCGGCCGGCGTGCCGGGCGGCTCGATTCCCCTGCTGGTGGGCATCATGACCATGTTCGGCGTCCCGGGCGAGGGCATCGCCATCGTGCTGGGCGTGGACCGCATCCTCGACATGTCGCGCACCACGGTGAACGTGTGCAGCGACCTCACCGCCGCCACGTGGGTGGCCAAGAGTGAAGGGGCCTGGTCACCGGCGCAGGTACCGGCGCAAGCGGATTGAATGGCTCGCTGACCCGGTCCCTCCGCCATCGCTCAGTCGTCAGTCGTCACTCACTCGATTCCTGGAGGCCTCCGCATCGGCAGGAGGCCTCACAATCTCCCGCACGCGCCGCGCCAACGCCCGCACCTCGACGGCGGAGGGCTCGACGTTGGCGGCTGTCTCGATGGGCTCGTGGACGAACAGCATGACGTGGCCCGGGCGCGTGGTCAGCTCGCCCTTGCGCATCACGTGCCGGCTGCCGACGATGGAGAGCGGCACGATGGGCAGCCCGGCCTGCATCGCGAGATAGAAGCCGCCGCCCTTGAAGACGCCGACCCGGCCGTCCGGGCTCCGCGTGCCCTCGGGAAACACAATCAACGACAGCCCCTTCGACGTCAGGGCGCTCGCCCAGCCGAAGATGCCGCTCCGGTTGGGGCGGGTGCGGTCCACGAGCATGTG
>JADZBZ010000325.1 GCA_020851835.1 Acidobacteriota bacterium | reverse complement strand
GTGACGGGCAGCTTCATCCCGTTCGACAACTGCACCTCGCCGGTGCCGTCCGGAAAGGGCCTGGCTTCGCGCACCGCGTCCAGATTGACGACCACCGTCCGTGAGATCTGGCAGAACTGCCCCGGGCCGAGCCGGGCCACCAGTTGGGCCAGGGTCGGCTGCATCGTCAGTTGCTCGGTCGCGGTCAGGAGCCGGGTGACGCCTCCGTCGAACGCAAAGCAGACGACTTCGACCGCTGGCACGACGAGGTAGCGTGCGCCCCGGCGCGCCAGAAAGCGTGTCGGAGCCAGGGCAGGCTGGTCGGCCGGTCGGTCGACCGCCCGCGCGGCCCCCGAGCGCACGGGCGCCTGGCGGACACGCTCGAGCGCGGCCGCGAGCCGCGCTCGGTTCACCGGCTTCAACAGGTAATCGGTGGCCGACAGTTCGAAGGCATCCACGGCGTACTGATCGAACGCCGTGCAGAAGACAATCGCCGGCCGTGGGTGGCCCAGAGAGGCCGCCACGTCGAGACCGGATGCGCCGGGCATCTGGATGTCGAGGAAAACCAGATCGGGACCGAGTTCGCCGATGCGCTCGGCCGCCTGGACGCCGTCTTCGGCCTCGCCGGCCACCTCGACGTCGGGGTGGGCCGCCAGCAACTGCCGCAGACGCTCGCGCGCGGGCTGCTCGTCGTCCACGAGCAGCGCGCGAATTCGGGGACTGCTCACGCGGCCTTCACCACCATGATCGTGACATCGTCCTGGTGCTGCCGAGATCCTCGATGGCGGCGGACCGCCTCGAGCAGGGCGGCGCACAAGTCGGCCGCCGGTGCGTCGCGACGGGACCTCACCAGCGCCACGATGCGCTCGGCGCCGAATTCCACATCGTCCGGGTCGAGGGCCTCGACGACCCCGTCAGAGAATGCCACGAAAGCACTGCCCGACGGGAGCGTGGCGTCCAGGGTTTCGAAGTGTGCCGTCTCCATGAGCCCCAGGGCCGGCCCGGACGAGGCCAACGCCGCCGGGGCAGCGGCGCCGGGAGCGAAGAGCAGCGCGGCAGGGTGACCGGCATTCACCAGCCGCATCCGGCGCAGGACCGGGTCGAGCGTGCCGTAGACGAGCGTCGCGTAGCGCTGGCCCTGGGTGGAGGCGAATACATCGGCGTTCAGGGTCTCGGCGAGTGCGGCCGGCGCCAGGCGAGCGTGGCGCGCCGCCGTGTGCACGCGCGCCTGTACCGCCGTGGCGACCAGGCCGGCGGCCATGCCCTTGCCCGACACGTCGCCCAGCAGCAGGCCCCAGGTGCCATCCTCGAGCGCGAACGCATCGTAGAAGTCGCCCCCGACCCCGCGGGCGGGGAGCGAGGCGGCCGCGCAGTCGAAGCCCGGTACCGCAGGCAGCGCCCCCGGCCACATGTCAGCCTGCAGGGCCGTCGCGGCCGCCAGGTCTCGCTCGGCCTCGCCGCGTCGCGCCATCTTGTCCCGGATCCGGTCGAGCGTCGCCACCAGCCGCGTGCGGCTCACCGGCTTGAGCAGGTAGTCGGTGGCGTCACACCCGAAGGCCTCGAGCGCGTAGTGTTCGTAGGCCGTCGCGAAGACGACAAACGGCCGCGGCTCGGGCAGCGAGGCGGCTAGCGCCGTGCCGCGCATCTCGGGCATCTCGATGTCGAGAAACAGGACATCCGGCCGCTCCAGGGTCACCAGGTCCCGCGCACCAACCGCGCTGTCGGCCTCGCCCACGACCGTCACGCCCGGCACCGTCTCCAGCTGCCGCCGCAACCGCGTCCGAGCCGGCGGCTCGTCATCCACGATGAGGACGCGAATCATGCTCGGCTGGCGGGTCATGCGGCCACCCGGCCCGCGGGCATCGTGATGCGGGCGATGGTCATCGCCGACCTTTCGTCACGAATGAGCGAGAGCCGCGCGCGTCCGCCGAAATGGGCGGCCAGCCGTTCACGCACGCTCCGCAGGCCGAACCCCTCGCCCTCGCGGGGCAGAGCCCCGGCGGCGCCCGGGCCGGGACCATTGTCGCGCACCTCGACGGTGATGTCGCTGCCCGTCGCGCTCACCACGACGTCGATGCGACCGGGGCCGCGCGTCTGCGAGACGCCGTGCTTGACGGCGTTCTCGATGAGTGTCTGCAGCAGCATCGACGGCACCATCGGCGCGGGTGTGGCATGGTCCGACACGATGGTGCACGTCAGGCGCGAGCCAAAGCGCGCGCGTTCGACGTCCAGGTAGGCGCGCGCGAAGGCCAGCTCCTGGTCGAGCGGCGCCCACTCGCTCTCGGATCGACGCAGCGTGTAGCGGAACACCTCGGCGAGCTGCTCCACGGCCTCGTCGGCGCGGGCCGGATCGGTGTGAATGAGCGACGCGATGGCGTTGAGCGCATTGAAGAGGAAGTGCGGATTGATCTGCGCCCGCAGGGCTTTGAGTTCCGAGCGGCTGGTCTGCAGCCGCAACTGCTGGGCCACCTGCTCCTGCTCCTGGCGCTTCTGCTGCAGGCGAATCGTCTCGAGCATGAAGCCGAACACGCTGGCGAGCGACCGCAGCATCGTCAGGTCTTCGCTGAGGAAACGCCGCGCCCCGGCATCGGCTGGCACGGCGCAGCGCACGCGTCCGCCAGCGGGCGTGGCGGTCTCGACGTAGACCGACCCTCCGTCGGGGACGGGCTGGTCGTCGACGCGCACGTCAATCGGTGCGTTGAAGATGTCGGCCAGGCGCCGTTCGGCTTCTTCGGTGAGCGTCCGCTCGTCGGTCGCCGGCTGCATCGCCCCGAGGAGGTGTTTCACGGCGTCGACGGCGCTGAACTTGCGGCCGAACCACAGGCGATCCAGGCCCGCCGACAACGTCCGCGATATCCAGGGCAGGGCGATCGCCACCGGCACCAGGAGGACAGCGGCCAGCCAGGGGCGGACCGGGCCGCGCGGCAGCCCGTCGAGCAGCGGCTGGACCAGCGTGAACACCAACCCGAAGGTCAGCACGGTGGCCAGCAGCATGACGCCGCGCTTGACGATCAGATCGTAGAACTCGAACCGGTTTTCGAAGTAGACCGCCGCCACCAGGAAGAGCAGCGGCGAGGCGCGCGTCACGCGGTCGAAGACCTCGATGAGCTGCGATCGATCGTCGAGCAGGGCCGCACCCAGGAACACCAGCGTGATGAAGCCGAACAGCCCGAGCATGGTGTTGCCCAGCCGCCGCCGGACGGTCGGTTCGGTCCGCTGCCGCGACCGGAGCATGACGAGCGACGAATACACGCTCGCCGCGGTGAAGAGCACGCCGAACGTCGAACCGATCATTCGATTGATGCCCGCGGGGCGGGCCCACGCGCCGACCGCCGCGCCGACGATGAAGATGCCGATGGCCGGGCTGATGACATACATCGCGGGCAGCGGCCAGCGCCAGGCGGGGTCCATCGTGCGGCTTCCCGCGG
>JADZBZ010000324.1 GCA_020851835.1 Acidobacteriota bacterium | reverse complement strand
CGCGCCACGTAGACGTGCCCGTAGGCCATGGCCTGCAGGGCCAGGTCCTTCTTCTCGGTCTGCTTGCCCGCACTCGCGAACTTGGCCACGGCGCCAAGGGGCGTGGACTTGGAGGCCTGGCCGCCGGTGTTCGAGTAGACCTCGGTGTCGAGCACCAGCACGTTGACGTCGCGCTCGCCCGCCAGGACATGATCCAGTCCGCCCGATCCGATGTCGTAGGCCCACCCGTCGCCGCCGACAATCCACACGCTGCGGCGCACGAGCTGGCCGGCAACCGACAGCAGCCGGCGCGCCGTCGTATCGTCCATGCCCGACAACTGCACCACGAGCTCGCCAACCCGCGCGCGCTGCTGCCGGATGTCGTACTCGGTCCGCTGCGGCGCCGCCAGCAGGGCCTCGATCAGCTCGCCGTCGAGACGCCCGCGCATGGCCTCCAGCAGACGACGAGCCGCGGCCAGCTGATGGTCGGCGGCCAGCCGCATCCCGAGACCGAACTCGGCGTTGTCCTCGAACAGCGAGTTGGCCCACGCGGGCCCGCGGCCTTCGGCGTTCACGGCCCACGGGGTGGTTGGCAGGTTGCCGCCGTAGATGGACGAACACCCGGTGGCGTTGGCCACCACCATGCGGTCGCCGAAAAGCTGCGACACCAGCTTCAGGTACGGCGTCTCACCGCAGCCGGCGCAGGCGCCGGGAAACTCGAACAGCGGCTCGAGCAGCTGCGTGCCGCGGACCGTCGAGAAGTCCACTTGACCCCGCTCGGTGATGGGCAGCGTCTCGAAGAACGCCGTGCGGCTGCGCGCCGGCTCCGCGTCGGCGTCGCGGCTTCCCATGTTGATGGCGCGGCGGCCGCTCACCGACGGATCCTTCACGGGGCACGCTTCGACGCAGAGGCCGCAGCCCGTGCAGTCTTCCTCGTAAACCTGCAGCGTGTAGCGCGTGTCGGGGAATCCGCGCGCGTCGATGGGCGCCGACGCGAATCCCTCGGGCGCACCGTCCAGCCGCGCCGACGGATACACCTTCGCGCGTATCACGCTGTGCGGACACACGAAGGAGCAGTTGCCGCACTGGATGCAGATGCCGGCCTCCCAGAACGGCACGGTCGCCGAAATGCCGCGCTTCTCCCACCGGGACGTGGCGCTCGGAAAGGTTCCGTCGACGGGGAACGCGCTTACGGGCAGGCCGTCGCCGCGGCCCTCGAGCATGGTCTTCACGACGCCGGTGACGAAGTCGGGCGCGCCGGGGGCCACGATCGGCAGGCGCGGCCGGCTGCCGGAGGCCTCTCGTGGCACGTCGACTTCGTCGAGGACGGCCAGCGTGCGGTCCACGGCATCGAAGTTCTTCTGCACCACCTCGGCGCCCTTCGAGCGGTAGGTCTTCTTGATGGCCGCCTTGATCCGGTCGATGGCCTCGCCGCGGGGCAGCACGCCCGACACGGCGAAAAAGCACGCCTGCAGCACGCTGTTGGCGTGCGAGCCGAGACCGGCGTCGCGGGCGACCCGGTCGGCATCGATCGTCCAGACACGCATGCGCCGCTCGATGATTCGTTCCTGCGCGGCTCGCGGCAGTCGATTCCACACCTCGTCGACGCCGTAGGGGCTGTTGAGCAGCAGGGTGGCGCCAGGAGCGGCGAGTGCCAGCACGTCGAGTTTCTCGATGAACTGGAACTGGTGGCACCCGATGAATTGCGCCGATCCGGCCAGGTAGGTCGAGCGAATGGGTTCGGGGCCGAACCGCAGGTACGACACGGTCTGCGATCCGGACTTCTTCGAGTCGTAGACGAAGTAGGCCTGGACGTGGGTCTTCGGGTCTTCCCCGATGATTTTGATCGTGTTCTTGTTGGCGCCCACGGTGCCGTCGGCACCGAGGCCGAAGAAGACCGCGCGGAACACCTCGTCGGATTCAGCGGTGAACGACGAGTCGACCGGCAGGCTCGTGCCGCCGACGTCGTCGGTGATGCCCACGGTGAAGTGCGTTCGTGGCGATGCCACCCACAGCTCGTCGAGCACCGCCTTCGCCATGGCGGGCGTGAACTCCTTGGACGACAGGCCGTAGCGGCCGCCAATCACGCGCGGCATCGGCACCGCGGAGCCGGTCGCGGCGCGCTCCGCCAGCGTGGCCACGACATCCTGGTACAACGGCTCGCCGGTGGCGCCCGGCTCCTTGGTGCGATCGAGCACGGCGATGGCCCGAACGGTCGAGGGCAGGGCTTCGAGGAGGTGCGCCCCGGGGAAGGGGCGGAACAGGCGCACCTGCAGCAGGCCCACGCGCTGGCCGGCCGTGACGAGACGATCCACGGCTTCGCCGGCCGCGCCGACGCCCGAGCCCATCATCACGATCGCGCGCTCCGCGTCGGGTGCCCCATGGTACTCACAAAGACCGTAGTGCCGGCCCACGCGGGCCTCGAACCGCGCCATCGCCCGGGCCACCACGTCGGGCACGCGCTGGTAGTAGCGGTTGGCCGCCTCGCGCATCTGGAAGTACACGTCGGGGTTCTGCGCGGTGCCCCGAATGAACGGGTGGTCGGGATTGAGCGCCCTTGCCCGGTGCGCGATGAGCAGCGGATCGTCGACCAACGCGCGGAGGTCCTCGTCCGACAGCACGTGAATGCGGTTGATCTCGTGCGAAGTGCGGAAGCCGTCGAAGAAATGGATGAAGGGCACGCGGGATTCGAGCGTGGCCATCTGCGCGACGGCCGCCAGATCGTGCGCTTCCTGGACCGATGCCGATGACAACTGCGCGAAGCCGGTACCGCGCGCGGCCATCACGTCCTGGTGATCCCCGAAGATTGACAGGGCGTGCGAGGCGAGTGAACGGGCGGCCACGTGAAAGACGGCCGGCGTCAGCTCGCCGGCAATCTTGAACATGTTCGGGATCATCAGGAGCAGGCCCTGCGATGCCGTGAAGGTCGTCGTCAGGGCGCCGGCCTGCAGCGAGCCGTGCACGGCGCCGGCCGCACCGCCCTCGCTCTGCATCTCGATCACCGTCGGCACGTCGCCCCAGATGTTCGGCTTCCGCTCGCCCGACCACTGGTCGGCCAGCTCCGCCATCGTGGACGAAGGCGTAATCGGGTAGATGGCGCAAACCTCGTTCAGGCGGTAGGCGACGCTGGCGCACGCCTCGTTGCCGTCGATGGTAGCGGTGGCGGGCTGGGAGCGGGGGGCTGAGGGCTGGGACATCGAAACGATCTTCAGCGAACGTCGAGCTCGCGCACCATGGTGATGGCGTGACACGGGCACTGCTCGAAGCAGATCGCGCAGCCGGTGCACTTCGTGTAGTCGTACTCGTAGCGACGCCCGGGTCCCAGCTTGATGATGGCGTCCTCGGGACAGGCCGCATAACAGCCGTCGCACTCGAAGCAGGTGCCGCACGACAGGCACCGCGCGGCCTCGAAGCGCGCCTCGGCCTCGGACAGGCCCGACACCACCTCGCCGAACGTCCGGCGGCGTTCGTCCAGGGCCGTGCGCGCCTGCGGGCGATGCGTGACCTCGGTGTAGAACCACAGGTGCAGCTTCTCGAAGGTTGCCAGGGGCGGCGGCGCGGTCGCCTCCCACGGGGCGCCCCGAAGGAACGCGTCGATGTGGCGCGCGGCCTTCGAACCGTGCCCGACGGCAAAGGTGACGCTGCGCTCGGCGGGCACCATGTCGCCGCCGGCAAACAGGCCCGGCCGGCCGGTCATCATCGCCCCGTCCACTTCCACCGTGCCGTCGCCGCGCATCACGACACCGTCGATGCCGCGAAGAAACCGCGTGTCGGCCTCCTGGCCGAGGGCCAGGATCAGCGCGTCGGCGCCAATGGTCTCGAACTCTCCGGTGCCGCGCGGGCGGCCGTCGGCGTCGAGCGCCATGATCTCCACCTTGAGGGCGCCTTCCTCGAGTCCGGCGATGGCCCGGAGCCAGTGAATCTGCACGCCCTCTTCGAGCGCCTCGGTGGCCTCGAAGTCGTGCGCGGGCATGTGCGCGCGGTCGCGCCGGTAGATGATGAGCGGCTCGTGGCCGAGGCGAAGCGCCGTGCGCGCCGCGTCCATGGCCGTGTTGCCACCGCCGTACACCGCCACGCGCCGGCCAAGCACCGGCGGCGTGCCGGCCTCCACGTCGCGCAGGTACGACACGGCGTCGAGCATGCGTCCGGCATCGCACGAGGGAATGTGGGCCCGCTTCGACAAGTGCGCCCCGATGGCGAGGAACACGGCCGCAAAGCCGCCATCGGTCCATTCCTCCTCGAGATTCTCGACCGTGTGGTTGAACTCGAACCTCACGCCGAGGGCGGCGACCCGCGCCACTTCGGCATCGAGCACCGCACGGGGCAGCCGATAGGCGGGAATCCCGAAGTGCATCATCCCGCCCGCCACCGGGCCGGCGTCGCGCACCACGACATCGTGCCCGAGCCGGCGCAGGTGGTAGGCGGCCGAGAGCCCGCTCGGCCCGGCACCCACCACGAGGACGCGCCGTCCGGAATCCGAGGATGGCGGTGGCAGGGGCCAACCCTGCTCGAGCGCCAAATCGCCGAGAAACCGCTCCACCGAATGGATGCCGACCGTGCCATCCAGACGCTCGCGATTGCAGGACGACTCGCACGGGTGATAGCAGACACGGCCGTGGATCGCGGGGAACGGGTTGGCGGCGACGAGCGTCGACCAGGCTTCACGGTAGCGGCCCGCCTGCGCATCGGCCAGCCAGGCCTGCACCGGCTCACCGGCCGGACAAGCGTGATTGCACGGCGGCAGCAGATCCTGGTAGACGGGCCGGCGGCTGCGAACCGGACCGTGTTCCGGCTTGCGGCGGAGATTTGGGAGATGGGTCAGGTCCGGTTGTCGATCGTTCATGTCGGCCAGATCATCACGTTGGGGCCATGTTACCGCTTCGGATCGATCCGCGCGAGAGCCGGAGCCGTGCCGGCCGCGGCACGTGTCGTCACCGGCGTCACGATTCGGTCGGCCAGGCCCACCTGCTCGACAATGGCCAGCCAGCGCGGTTCCGCGCGAAGACGGTCGAGCCCGGGATCGACCCTGACCAGCGACAGACCCGCGTCACGCTCGTCGAGGGCGGTCTCGAGCCACTGGAGCGCCTGCGGCACGCGGCCGATCGCGGCATACAGGCGGGCGCGCACGTACGGCGAACCGTAGACCTCGCGCGACGGCGACTCGGCCAGGTCGAGAAAGGCGCGCCAGTATCCCTGCACGCCCGACTGCGCGTAGGCCGACTCGAGCGCGGCCGCGGCGTCGCGGCTGAGGGTCTCGGGCGAGCGCATGAATTCCGAGATCGGTCGGCCGGGCATCCCCATCTCGCCGTAGGCCATCAGGATGCCCAGTTGCGCGTCGGTGAAGCCGGGGTCGAGGTCGATGGCCGCCCGGTACTGAGCCACCGCGTCCTCGTAGCGGCGCGCCAGGTAGAGCACGAGAGCGAGGTCGGTGTTGATGGCCAGCGAGAGGGGCGCGAACTGCTGGGCACGACCCACCTCGGCGATCGCGGCCGCGAATCGCCCGTGTGCCGCCTGATACATCCCATACCAGTGTCGCGTCGGTGCGTAGGCCGGATCGAGCGCGAGGGCACGCTGAAACCCGGCTTCGGCCGCGGGCCAGTCCCAGTCGTACAGCATGCTCACCAGCGCGAGGGTCGCGTGGGCCTCGACCAGCGACTCGTCCAGGCGAAGCGCCTCTTCCGCGGCGGCCCGGGCCTTCGGCATGGTGTCGGACGCCGGCAGGCCGCTGCACTGGCTGAGAATCGCGTAGCAGTCGGCCAGCCCGGCATAGGCCGGTGCGTGTCGGGGCTCCTTGTCGATGGCTTGCTGGAAGCACCGGATGGCTTTTTCAAGCGCTCCCGCCGAGCGCCTCGCCCAGAAGTGGCGGCCTTTCAGACAAAGCTGACGCGCCTCGGCGTGCTCGGGAAGCCGGCGGCCCAGAAGGGCGCGGGAAGCTGTGGCCTCGGCCAGATCCTCCCGCGCGTCGGGCCGCTCGTGCACGTCGGGCACGAAGCAGTAACCCTGTTTGGGGACCGTCACGATGAAGCGGTGCTCCCGGACGGCGTCGCCCAGCGCCTTGCGCAGCATGAAGATGGTCTGGGTCAGATTCGATTCCTCGACCACTGTGTCCGGCCACACCCGTCGCAGCAGCTCGTCTTTTCCCACGATGCAGCCGGCGGCCTCCACCAGGACCAGCAGGGTGTCGAACGCTTTCGACGTCAAGGGAACGACCGTTCCCTCGCGCACGAGGAGCCGGCTGGTCGCGTGCAGGGTGAAGCCGCCGAAGAGGTACGTCAGGCGCGCCTTTGACAAGATTTGAGAAGAATTTATCACGTACCCAATGACGTGTCCGGTGCGCCCCCTCTACGCTCGGCGGCATGACGGGTCCTACCGAATGGCCCTATCCCATCGAGTGGGACAGGACCGAGGAAGTCGACGCCGACGTGCTGGTCATCGGGGGCGGCGCCTCGGGGTGCTTTGCGGCGATGGGCGCGGCCAGCCGCGGCGCCAGGGTCGTGATGTGGGAAAAGGCCGCCACGCTCACCAGCGGCGCCATGGGCTCGG
>JADZBZ010000323.1 GCA_020851835.1 Acidobacteriota bacterium | reverse complement strand
CTGTGGCAGCGCGCCGTCGCGCTCGAACGGCTCGGTCGTGAACCGGAGGTCGACGCCTTGGTCCGCGCCTTGTGCGAGCGGGACGGCCCATACCGCGAACAGGCCTGCGCGGCCGTGGCGGAAGGCGTCCGCACCCCGTCGGGTCGCTGAGGACCGAGCGATGCGGATGTCACGGCCGGTGCGCGGGGTCGCAGGGCTCATCCTCCTGCTGGCCGTCACGGCGACGAGTTCCGGACAGCCCGACCCGGCTGCCGAGCGAGCGCGGAGGTTGAACGAGGCCGTAGGTTTGCTCGATGCCGGGCTTCCCGGCGACGCACAGAGCGCCATCGAACCGGTACTGGCGGAAGCCCGGGCCGCAGGCGACAAGTCGACGGAAGGTCATGCGCTCGGCCAGCTGGCGCGCGCGCGTCAGGCGCTCGGTGATGCCGCCGGCGCGGACGCGCGGTTCGAGGAGGCCGAGGTCGTGTTGACTGAAGTCGGCGACCCGTACGCCCTGGGCCTGCTCTTGAGGGCGCACGCCTTGGTCTTGTACGGGCGCCGCGACGGGCGGGGGGCCGAAGGCCTCTGGCGGCGGGCGCTGGAGCAGTTCGAGCGGGCCGGCCGGCCGCGCGAACAGGCCAGCACCCTCTACAGTCTCACGTTCGTGCGGCGCGATGACGCGGGCGAAGTGCTCGCCCTGCTCGATCGAGGTGTGCAGATTGCGCGGGCGGCGGGCGCCCGCGACCTCGAGGGGCAGATCCTCCAGCGTTGGAGCGACGAGGACGTGCTGCACGGTGACTATGGCGCAGCACTCCTGAAGGCCCGGGCAGCCGTCACCGCGCTCGAACAGGCCGGGCGACCGCCACAACTCGCGCGTGCGCTCACGGGCCTCGGCCGCGTGTATCGCCTGCACGGCAGCTACGACCTGGCCCTCGAGACCTTCGAGCAGGCCCTGACGATCCACCGGACCACCGCCGATGTGGCCGGCATCGGGCAGTCGATGAACGCCGTCGCCGTGGCGCTTCGCGTGCTGGGACGGACCGTCGAAGCCGTCGCCGCCGCGCAGGCGGCCACGACGTTCCTCGAACAGCGCGGCGATCGGACGGGTACGCTGGCGCTGGCGTGTCATACGCTGGCGACCGCGCTCGAAGACAGCGGACGGCTGGACGAGGCGCTCCTAGCCGTCGGGCGCGGCTTGGCTTCACACCCGCACGAGTCGGACCGACCGTTGCTGCTGTCCACGCGTGCCAGCCTGCTCTCTTCGCTGGGCCGGCGCGAGGAGGCCATGGCCGCCCTCTCCGAGGCCAGCGCCGCCGCCGGCGACCGTCACGACATCAAGGGCGTGCTGCTCGGAACCCGGGCGGAACTTCAAGCCAGGAACGGGCAGATCGCCGCCGCCCTGGACGACTCGGCGGCGGTGCTTCAGCTTCACGAAGAGCAGCGCACGCAGGTCGCGCCGGTCGACGGCCTGAAAGCCGGGTTCGACAACGTGCGGCAATGGGCCTGGGCCCAGCGGGTGTCGCTGCTCGCCGCGGCAGGCCGCCAGGCCGAGGCGTTCGAGGCGACCGAAGGCGCGCGGGCGCGGGCGTTTCTCGATCTGCTCGCGGCGAGGCGACTGGAAGGGACCCCCAATTCATCCGGGCCCGGCCGCTCGCCGCTGCTCGCGAGCCCGGTGTCGGCGGCCCCGCCCGGCCTGTCGGCGATTGCGGCGCACGCCGCGCGCCTGGACTCCACCGTGCTCTCGTACTGGGTCGAGCGCGACGCGGTTCGCATCTGGGCCGTGGACGGTCGGGCGCGCGTGCGAAGCGCCATGGTTCGCGTCGACGCTCGACGCCTCGATCGACTCGTCCAGGCGACCTGGAGTCACGGCGACGCGAGGGCGAACTCCCCCGCCGACGGGGCTGATCGTCAGGCGAGGGTCGCGCGCGGGAACGCACCTCGCGAGCCGGCCGGCGGCGCGGCGCGCGCGCTTCGTGAACTGTACGGCCTGCTGGTGGCGCCGATCGCGTCGGCACTGCCGCGCGACGGACACCGGCGGCTCACCATCGTGCCTCATGGTCCCCTCTTCCGTCTCTCGTTCGCGGGACTGCAAACGCCCTCCGGTCGCTACCTGATCGAGGATTTCGAGATCCACTACACGCCCTCGATCGGGGTCCTAGGCGCCACCGAAGCGCTATCCGGGCACGCCGCAAAGGGCGGCGCGCTCGTCGTGGCCGCGCCGAGCTTCAAGAGGGCGCCATGGTCCGAGGATCTTGGGCCGCTCCCCAGGGCCGAGGCCGAGGGACGCATCGTGGCGGGACTGGTTGGCGCCTCGACGAGTGCGTTGCTGACTGGTTCCCGCGCCACCGAGCCAGAAATCCGCCGTCTCGCGGCCGGGCGGCGCGTGCTTCACTTCGCCACCCATGCCGTGGTGTCTGACGATCACCCACTCGATTCGTTCCTGGCGCTCGCCGCGGACACGGCTCCAGACGGCTCGGATGGTCGGTTCACGGCGGAGGAGGTGTATGGCCTGCGACTCGACGCCGATCTGGTGGTGCTGAGCGGCTGCCGCACCGCGGGGGGGCGGGTAACGGGCGACGGCATCAGCGGCCTGACGCGCGCCTTCATCTACGCGGGCACGCCGTCGGTGGTGGCCACGCTCTGGGACCTGCCGGACGTCGCCGGTGCTCGCGCCCTGCCGCACTTCTACCGCGAGTGGGCGCGCGGCGGCAACAAGGCCGCGGCACTTCGCTCCGCCCAGCTCGCACTGCTCGGCGCGCTGCGCGCCGGACAGGTCGCCGTCGACACGCCGGCCGGCCGCTTCGTCCTGCCCGAGCACCCGGCGTTCTGGGCGGGGCTGGCGCTCATGGGAGAGCCGTAGCCGCCGAAAGGAGGGCGGCCCGCTCCTGGTCCTAGCCCGCGTCCGGTTGCGGCCGCAGCCTATGTCGGACGAAGACGGCCAGGCCGAACAGCCCGATCGCGCTGCCCTGATGCGCCACGGCGAGCGACATCGGTACCACGTACAGCAGCGTGGTGATGCCGAGCGTGACTTGAACGACCAGCCACGCCAGCAGGAGATGCGCGGCCATGCGCGTGGTCGCCGGGCGGGTGGGCCGCGTGAGGTGCCACCACAGCAGGGGAATCACGATGCACAGCACCCCGGCGAGGAGCCGAT
>JADZBZ010000322.1 GCA_020851835.1 Acidobacteriota bacterium | reverse complement strand
GCTCCTCGAGTTCCTGAAGACGCAGTAGGAAGGAGAGCGTGTGATGCAAGACCCCCGCATCTGGTTGTATTTCCTGAGCGCCCTGACGGGCATGATCATGGTCGTCGGCGGCATCTGGCTGATCTACAAGGAGAAAATCTACATCGACTCCGAATCGAAGCAGCCCATCGAGATCTCGACGCCGATCGGCGGTTTCAAGAACAACTATCCGGCGCTGACGCTGTTCGCCCTCGGGTTCTTTCCGCTGATCTACCCGATTTACACCATCAACAACCTGAGCACCTATGCGCCGGTCGAGACCGTGCGGATCAAGGGGCTGGTGGACGCGCACTCGTACCCCGCGCTCATCTACGCGTCGGTGGACCAGGACGCGCGGAACGCCAAAGGGGATTTCGAGATCCGCGTGCCGTTCATCGGCGCGAACCAGAAGGACTACAAGGTGTTGCTGGTCGTGAACGGACAGGTGCTCGGAGAAGAAAGCGCCCGGCGCTCGGACGACGGGCGCGAGATCGAGGTGCACTTCAAGCAGGTTGTCGCCGAAGCCAGCCCCTATCAACCCGATCTCGCTCCGGTGCCGGCCGACTACGGCGGAGGGCGGCCATGACCCGCCGGATCGCCGTTCTGGCGGTCGGGCTGTTGCTGGCCGCCGCGGGACTGTCGGCGAAGAGCGCCGACTTCCCGGGGCGCGTGTTCGACGCCGCAACCAAGGACGGCATTCAGAACCTGCAGGTGAAGCTCACCCCGCCACGCCAGGTGAAGGCCCCCATTCGCATCGCCAGCTCGGAGCGGGACGGATCGTTCGTCTTCACCCGGCTGGCGCCCGGACGGTATCTCGTCGAGGTGTCTCAGGGGCCCACGCTCCTGTACCGGGCCGAGGTGGACACCACCAAGGTTACCCGGCTGGACGTCCCGCTCCGCCGCAGGTAGGCGCGCGGCGCCCAGATTGCGTTCCTTGGTATGATCCGCTCGATCATCATGCCCAGCCTCGACTCGTTCAAGACACGCGCCGCGCTCACCTTCGCCGGCGAGCGCGTGCACTATTACAGCCTGCCCGCTCTGGCCAAGGCCGGGTTCCCCGGCGTCGAGCGATTGCCGTACTCGCTCAAGATCCTGCTCGAGAACCTGCTGCGGCGCGAGGACGATGCCTTCGTCAAGGCCGACGACATTCGCGCGCTGGCGGGGTGGGACCCGGCGGCGACGGGGAAGAAGGAGATCTCCTTCATGCCCGCGCGCGTCCTGCTCCAGGATTTCACCGGCGTCCCTTGCGTGGTGGACCTTGCGGCCATGCGCGACGGCATCGTTGCGCTCGGCGGGGACCCCGACAAGGTCAATCCCCTGCAGCGTGTCGAGCTGGTCATCGACCACTCCGTGCAGGTGGACTATTTCGGCACTGGCAATGCGTTCGAACTGAACGCCGACCTGGAATATCAGCGGAACCGCGAGCGCTACACGTTCCTGCGCTGGGGCCAGACCGGGTTCCGCAACTTCCGGGTGGTGCCGCCCGAGACGGGTATCGTCCACCAGGTGAATATCGAGTACCTCGCGCGCGTCGTGTGCCGCGATGAGGAGAACGGCGGGGCAGTGGCGTACCCCGATACGGTGTTCGGTACCGATTCGCACACCACCATGGTCAACGGGCTGGGCGTGGTGGGATGGGGCGTGGGCGGCATCGAAGCCGAGGCGGCGATGCTGGGACAGCCGAGCTCGATGCTGATCCCGTCCGTGCTGGGTTACCGGCTGAAGGGCCGTCTGCCCGAGGGGACGACCGCCACCGACCTGGTGCTGACCATCACCGAGGCGCTCCGCAAGCAGGGCGTCGTCGGCCAGTTCGTGGAGTTCTTCGGTCCGGGCCTGGCCTACCTGACGATTGCCGATCGCGCGACGCTCGGGAACATGTGTCCCGAGTACGGCGCCACGGTCGCCATCTTCCCCATTGACGAGATGACCCTGGACTACCTGCGCCTCACCGGCCGCGACGATCGGCAGGTCGCCCTTGTCGAGGCCTATGCGCGAGCGCAGGGCATGTTCCGCACCGACGAGATGCCCGAGGCGATCTACAGCCAGACCCTGGAGCTGGATCTGAGCACCGTCGAACCGAGCCTGGCCGGGCCCCGGCGTCCGCAGGACCGCGTGCCGCTCTCGAAGGCGAAGCGTGCCTTCGCGGGAGCGCTCGACGACCTGAAGAAGGGCATCAAGCCGTCGGCGGCGGCGGCCGCCGGC
This sequence comes from Acidobacteriota bacterium, assembly GCA_020851835.1. Taxonomy (GTDB): domain Bacteria; phylum Acidobacteriota; class Vicinamibacteria; order Vicinamibacterales; family UBA2999; genus VFZN01. The sequence continues at coordinate 2,977 of JADZBZ010000322.1, read as the reverse complement.
GGGGCGGCCGTGGCCGTGGAGACGCATCTCGACCACGGGTCGGTGGTGATTGCGGCCATCACGAGCTGCACCAATACGTCGAACCCGAGCGTGATGATCGGTGCCGGGCTGCTGGCCAAGAAGGCGGTGGAGCGGGGCCTTCAGAGCCGGCCGTGGGTGAAGACCTCGCTCGCGCCCGGTTCGAAGGTGGTTACCGACTACCTCGCGCGCGCGGGGCTGCAGCCCTATCTCGATCGGCTCGGATTCAACCTCGTGGGCTACGGCTGCACGACCTGCATCGGCAACAGCGGCCCTCTGCCCGACGAGGTGGCCGCCGAGGTCCGGGAGCGAGGCCTCGTGGTGGCCTCGGTACTGAGCGGCAATCGCAACTTCGAAGGCCGTATCCAGCAGGACGTGCGTGCGAACTACCTGGCCTCGCCTCCGCTCGTGGTCGCCTACGCGCTGGCCGGTTCGATGAACGTCGATCTGACCACTGAGGCCCTGGGCCACGGCCGCGACGGCCAGCCTGTGTTCCTCAAGGACATCTGGCCGACGCAGCAGGAGATTCAGCGGACGCTGCTGGCCAGCGTCACAGCCGACGCCTTCCGCACGCAGTATGCCAGCGTGTTCGACGGCGACGCGCGGTGGCAGCAGCTGCCCGTGCCCACCGGCGATCGGTTCGCCTGGGACGAGGCGTCCACCTACGTCCGGCGGCCGCCGTTTCTCGAGCAGCTGTCCATGACGCCGGCGCCGCTGGCCGACATCGCCGGAGCGCGCGCGCTGGCCGTGCTGGGCGACAGCATCACGACCGATCACATCTCGCCGGCGGGCAATATCAAGGCCGACAGCCCGGCGGGCCGCTACCTGGTCTCGCACGGCGTAGCGCCGCGGGACTTCAACTCCTACGGCGCCCGCCGCGGCAACCACGAAGTGATGATGCGCGGCACGTTCGCGAACACGCGCATCAGGAATCAGATGGTGCCGGGCGTCGAAGGCGGGGTCACCGTCCTGCTGCCGGGCGACGAGGTGATGCCCATCTACGACGCCGCCATGCGGTATCAGGAGACGGGCGTGCCGCTCATCATCCTGGCGGGCAAGGAATACGGCTCGGGGTCCTCGCGGGACTGGGCCGCCAAGGGCACGATGCTCCTCGGCGTGAAGGCCGTCATCGTGGAGAGTTTCGAGCGCATCCATCGCAGCAACCTGGTCAACATGGGGGTGCTGCCGTTGCAGTTCGTGGACGGCGCCACCGTCGCCAGCCTGGGCCTGACGGGCCGCGAAGTGTTCGCGCTTACCGGCGCGGGACCGGGCCTCGAGCCGCGCGCCACCGTGTCGGTCACGGCCACCTCCGACGATGGCTCGACCAGGACGTTTGCTGCCGCCGTGCGCATCGACACGCCCGAGGAGCTGACCGCCTACGCGAACGGCGGCATCCTGCCGTACGTCCTGCGCCAGCTCGTACGCAAGGGTTGATGAGCCGAGGGTCGGTGCGGTGCTGAGCTCCGCCGAGGTCAAGGCCGAGGCGCGGCGGCTCGGCTTCGACCTCTGTGGGGTGGCGCCGGCCGCGGCGCTGCCCGAACTGACGCGCCTGGGCGAGTGGCTGGCCCGCGGTTACGCGGGCGAGATGACCTACCTTCATAAGTCGGCCGCTACCCGCGCCGACATCCGGCAGTTCCTGCCCACGGCCCGCTCGGTGATCGTGACGGGTACCCTCTACAACGTCGAAGTGCCGGACGTCGAGCGCCCGGGCGGTCCCGGCGCCGCCAGCGCGAGTGGCGCCGTGCGGGTGGCCCGCTACGCGCGCGGCGACGACTACCACGTCCGGCTCGGCGAGCGCCTCGAGGCCCTCGTGGCCTGGATGCGATCGCGGTACGGCGAGGGGTTCGACGCGGCGGTCTTCGTGGACAAGCATCACGTGCAGGAGCGCGTCTTTGCCGCGCAGGCGGGTCTGGGCTGGGTGGGCAAGAACACCTGCGTCATCCACCCGGCGCTCGGGTCGTGGCTGCTGCTCTCGGGCGTGGCGACGAGCCTGCCGCTCGTGCCGGACGGGCCCCTGTCCGATCAGTGCGGCGCCTGCACGCTGTGCCTCGACTCGTGTCCGACCGGTGCGCTGGTGGAGCCACGCCTGCTCGACGCCACCCGCTGCATCTCGTATCTGACGATCGAGCTCGAGGGGCCGGTACCTCCGTCGCAGCGTCCTCACGTGGAGAATCATCTCTTCGGGTGCGACATCTGCCAGGAGGTGTGCCCGTGGAACCTCGCCGCCCCCCTGACCTCCGATGCCGCGTGGCACGGCCCGGTTCGCGACGGCGCCGCCGCCGCCGAGCTCTGGCAGCGCAGCGACCAGTCCCTGCACGCGTTCGTACGTGGAAGCGCCATGACCTATACCTCATTGGCGCGCCTGCGCCGGAACCTGGCGCTCGTTATCGGCAATGCCGGCGATCCGGCACTGGCCGAGGTGCTCGACCGTCCCGGGGGCGGCGTCAAGAACGCCGCGCACAGCGCACAGACGGCGCTGGTGCAGGACGCGGTGGCCTGGGCCCGGTCGCGGCTGGCGGACCGGGCGCCGCGGTAATGCCGGCCGCCCGGTCGCCTGCCCCTGCCGGCGGCGTTCGGAGTTAGGATGATCACATGAGCGCTGAAGCTCCCTCTCTCGCGCCGGTGCTGCTCGTGTCGATGCCCCAACTCGCCGATCCGAACTTCAGCCGGTCGGTGGTGCTTCTGGCCGAATACGGCCCGCAAGGGGCGTTCGGCCTGGTGTTGAACAGGCAGATGGTCGAGCCGGCGACCGAAGTGGTGCGCGCCGAGCCGCCCTTGCCCATTCGTCCCGACGTGCATCTCTTCGTCGGGGGCCCCGTGGAGCCGACGCGTGCGTGGGTGCTGCTGGCCGACGCGACCCTCGATGGCGAGGCGCTGGAGGTGACTGACGGGGTGTACCTGTCGGCCTCGCCCGATCTCATCAGGCGCGCCCTCACCGAGCCCCCCGACGCGTCCGTGC
>JADZBZ010000321.1 GCA_020851835.1 Acidobacteriota bacterium | reverse complement strand
GCGAAGAGCACGCGCCCACCGCTCCTTGGAAAACCCCAGAACGGTTTTCCACAGCGACCACAAGGCATCACACAGGGGACATTTCTATTTCGTTAAGAACGGGGACATTTCTATTTCGCGTTGACAATAGCCCACGGTGAAATTGACAGCCTGCCGTCGCAGGACTAGCATCAAGGTTTGGTCCGCACTCCTCGCACGCCGCCCATTCGGTCGAAGTGGCACTCCCTGCCCACCGAGGCCATCAACCCGGCGTCGCTCGCCATCGACAAGCTGCCCGCCGCCGGTATCGTGGATCTGATGCTGGCCGAAGATCGCAAGGCGCTCAGCGCCGTGCAGCGGGAGCGCGACCGCATCGCCGTGGGCGCCGATCTCATCTCGAAGGCGCTGCGCAAGGGCGGCCGCGTGGTATTCGTCGGCGCGGGAACCAGCGGCCGGCTGGGCGTGCTCGAGTCGGCCGAGATGCCGCCGACCTTCGGCACCGATCCGCTGCTGGTGCAGGCCATCATGGCGGGTGGCAAGGACGCGATCTTCCGCGCGAAGGAAGGCGCCGAAGACAACTACGAAGAAGGCGCGCGCGCCATCAACCGCATGTCCCCCACCAAGAAGGACGTGATCATCGGCGTCTCGGCCAGCGGGATGACGCCGTTTGTGCGCGGCGCGCTCACCCGGGGACGGCAGGCGGGCTCGCGTGTCGTCTTCGTGACCTGCGACCCGGGCACCGAGTTGCAGACCTTCGTGGACCTCACCATCGCCCCGGCCGTGGGCCCGGAAGTCATCGCCGGCTCGACCCGTCTAAAGGCCGGCACCGCCACCAAGCTCGTGCTCAACATGCTGACGACGGGCGCGATGATTCTGATCGGGAAGACCTACGGCAACCTGATGGTGGACGTGCAGGTGGGCTCCGAGAAACTGCGCGACCGCGCCCGCCGCATTCTGTGCATCGTCGCGGGCACCGACGCCGACGAGGCCGAGAAGGTGCTCAAGCGCGCCCACTGGAACGTGAAAGCCGCCATCGTGATGCAGAAGACCGGGCTGTCGTATCCGAAGGCGCTCGCGCGGCTGCGGCGCGCGCAGGACCGCATCCGCGAAGCCATTGGCGAGGACATCGAGCCCCGCCTCCGCGCCCTCATCGAGGGCCAGTAATCCTCTGGAAGCGTGATGACCGGTGTCGGCGCCGGTCATCACGCTTCCATGGGTCTGGCTGCGCGGTCGAGCAGCACCACCGCCGCCGGGTGAAGCTGCAGGAACGAGGCCGGCAGCCGCGTCGTGATCGGGCCCCGGAGCATCCCCTCCACCGCCGCGGTCTTCTCTTCGCCCGTCGCAATCAGCACGACCGACCGTGCCCGCAGGATGGTCGCCATCCCCATCGACAACCCCTCGTCCGGAACTCCCGCGACGTCACCGTCGAACAGATCGGCATTCGACGCGCGCGTGCCCGCTTCGAGGCGGGCCCGGTGCGTCCGCGCGTGCAGGCCCGGCGCCGGCTCGTTGAAGCCGATGTGCCCGTTGGCGCCGATGCCCAGCACCATCAAGTCGATGCCGCCGGCAGCAGTGATGGCCCGCTCGTACCGCTCGCACTCCGCAGCCAGATCGACCGCGCGCCCATCCAGGAATCCTACGTGCTGCCTGGCGACTCCCACCGCGCCGAACAGCTCGCGCTCCATGTAGGCGCGGTAGCTGCCCGGGTCGTCTGCTCCGACGCCCACGAACTCGTCGAGGTTGAACGTGCGGACCTGCGACCAGTCCGTCCGCCGGGCCTCGGTCTGAGCCCGGAGCGCCGCATAGAAGGGCTGGGGCGTGCGCCCCGTTGGAAGTCCCAGGACGATCGAGGGCTGACGGGCGATGGCGCCCAGGACGCGGACGGCCAGCTCGTGCGCCAGGGCGTCGGCATCGTGGAACACGGTGATGGTCACGATTGGGAAATCGGGGTGTCGAGGTAGACGGGCACGTGGACGCCGCCGCGGGCCTCTGCCAGTGCCAGTGTCACCGCACCCGCTGCGGGTTCGGCCGTCAGCAGCGACGTCCCCGTCCGCGGCGCCACCTCCAGCAGGCGCGCCGACACCTCCGAGGCGAGCCACGGGACGGACTTGAAGACGCCCCCGGACAGGAACGTGGGAAAGACGTCGCCGCGCATGTCGAGGCGCGTGATGACCGACCGCGCCGCGGCGGCGAGCTCGATGGCCGCCTCCCGCAAAATCTCTGCGGCCACGACGTCTCCTCCGGCGCGGGCCTGCTCGACCAGCGGTCCGAGCGTGGCAACCAGCTGCCGGCGCCCGGCGCCTTCGTAGATTTCCTGGACCAGATCGTCGGGCCGCTCCAGCCCGAACTCGGCCAGCACCATCGGCGTCAGCGCGGTGCGCGGCCCGCGCCCGTCGGCCTGGCGCATCACCGACACGAGAGCCCGGCGGCCGATCCAGTACCCCGACCCTTCGTCGGCCAGGACGGGTCCCCAGCCGCCGGACCGCGCCGCCGCGCCGCCGTGATTGACCCCGTACGCGATGGATCCGGTGCCCGCCACCACGACCAACCCGGTGGCCCGCCCGGCCCCGGCCACGAGGGCGATGAGGGCGTCGTTCACGATGAGCGTCCGCTCGCGGAATCCCAGCCGGCGCATCACGCCTCGCGTGGTGGCCGCGTCGTCGGCGCGGTCCACGCCGGCCATGCCAAGGCAGACCGCGACCGGAGGCTCGGAGTGGGGCGCCAGCGCCTGATCGATGACCTCGTGCAGGGTCTTCTCCACCGCGAGCTCGCCGTGCGTCCGCAGGTTCGCTCCGCCGGCGCGCGCTTCGGCGACGAGGCGGCCGTCGGCGGCAGCCAGCAGCGCGACGGTCTTGCTGCCGCCCGCGTCGATTCCCAGCACGTGCATTCCCAATAGCTTACGACGGTCGAGCCTGCGAGCCTCCGGGCGTTGACGAACATCCAGGGTCGGGCTACAGTGCAGTGTTGTCCGTGCGCTGGCTCTCCATGCTTTCGCACCGCTTGCGCCTGGCTGGCGCGCTGGCGGTGGCCCTTTCCCTGTTCGCCGTTGCTGCGCCCAACGCCGTCGCACCGCCCGCGACCGACGTCGGGGACGTGCGTGCGCTGTGGGTGACCCGGGCCACGCTCACGTCCCCTGAGGCCATCGCCCGCATGGTGGAGGCGGCCCGGGCGGGCGGCTTCAACGCCTTGCTGGTGCAGGTGCGGGCTCGCGGCGACGCCTACTACCGCAGCAGTCTCGAGCCCCGGGCTGCCGAACTGGCCGGCCGGCCCGACTTCGACCCGCTCGATTACACGCTCGCTGTGGCGCACCGCGCCGGCCTGAGCGTGCACGCCTGGATCGCCGTGAACCTGGTGTCGAGCGCGGCGACGCTCCCCT
>JADZBZ010000320.1 GCA_020851835.1 Acidobacteriota bacterium | reverse complement strand
TTGGCGACGAAGTCGCGGCGGATCTGGTCGGCGTTCTTCAGGTCCGTGATGTCGTGCAGGACGAGTACGGCGCCGCGGCCCTCGGCGACAACCGGCGCCACGCGGGCCACGAGCGTCCGGCTGCGGTTCATGGCCAGCGCCAGCTCCAGCCCCTCGGTGGGACCACCGGTCATGGCCCGCCCGATCTCCCCGACGATGCCCGGATGCCGGAGGGCCTCGACGTAGGGGCGATCGATTGCGTCGCGGTCGAGCTTGAGCAGGCGCCGGGCGGCCGCGTTGACCAGCTGCAGCCGGCCCTGGCCGTCCACGACCAGCACACCCTCGACCATGCTGGCGAGGATTGCTTCCATGCGCGCCCGGTCGCGCGTAAGGTCGTTCACGCGCCGGCCCAGGTTCTGCACCGCGGTCTCCGTCGCCCGGGCCACGTCGCCCAGCTCGTCGTCACCGTAGGCGGGCGCAGGCCGGCTGAGGTCGCCGAGCGCATACCGCCGCACGACCACCTGGATGGCCTCGGCGCGGCGGTGGCGTGCGGCCGCGCGGCGCCAGGCGTACGCGGAGGCCGCCAGGGCCGAGACGAGGGCGCCGCCAAGGGCGCCAAGGAGCAGCTCGGGCACGACGACTAGCCCGGAGGCGGGTCCACCAACTTGTAGCCGAACTGCTTGACGGTGACAATCGCGTCGGCCAGCAGCGGCAGCTTCTCGCGCAGTCGCCGGACGTGGACGTCCACGGTTCGCGTGCCGCCGGTATAGGTGTAGCCCCACACATCGGACAGCAGCAGGTCGCGCGACAGCACGCGGCCGCGGTGCTCCATCAGGTATTGCAGGAGCAGGAACTCCTTGGCCGTCAGCCTCACTTCCTCGCCGTCGGTCTTCACCACATGGCGATCGATGTCCACCGACAGGGGGCCGTAGACGATGCGGTGGTCCGGGGCCGACGCCCGGCGGGCGCGCCTGAGCAGGGCGCGGACGCGCGCCACCACTTCGTTGGGGCTGAAGGGCTTGGTGATGTAGTCGTCGGCGCCCAGTTCCAGCCCGACGATGCGATCCGATTCCTCAGCCCTGGCGGTCAGCATGATGATCGGCACCAGCGCCGTGTTCGGACCTGCCCGAAGGGCCCGGCACACGGCCAGGCCGTCGAGCCCGGGCAGCATCACGTCGAGGATGATCACGTCTGGCGGATCGTGGCGTGCCCGTGCCAGTCCTTCGGCGCCGTTGGCGACCAGGGCCGGTTCGAACCCGGCCTTCTGCAGGTAGTGAGTGATGAGCTGACCAATGTCGAGATCGTCTTCGATGACCAGGGCCCGTTGCCTCTCGTCGCTCACGGCGTCCTCCCGGGAAGGGCCGCATCGGGCGTGCGGAGGACGCCGGCCAGCGTCCAGGCGCCGGCCACCTGGCGGAACCGGGCCGTGACGGGCGTGGCCCAGGCCGGATGCGTGGCCGACAGCGCGGCGATTTCCACCTGCACGAACGGGCTGGCGAGCGCTTCGGCGGGCGCCTGAAAGGACGGCTCGGTGCTGGTCTGCTCGCCGACGACCGCCGCGGCTGTTCCGGTGGCGTTGTCGAAGGGCGACCAGCGGGCCCTATATGCCTCGGCCGCTGGCGCGCGGCGTGTGTCGGCCGCTAGGTTGCGGAAGGTGAGCACGCCCTCGCCCGACAGCGCGAAGTCCACCAGTGGATTGACGGCGGTCAGCCAGGTGAGGCCCACCTTGTCGCGCCGCGCGATGATGACATCGCTCAGGTAGGTGCTGGCCTTCGCGTCCGAGAAGGCCGCCGTGTCGACCGCGGCGCGGATGGCCTCATCCGAGATGGCCATCACCTTGCGCGCGGCCCAGAACAGGTCGTCCGGACGCGCGTTGTCGAACGCGGGATTCGGGTACTCGGGCTTCCAGGCGTCTGGCTGAAAGAACGCCGCCTCGATGTTGCCCAGCGACGGGATGTCGGGGAAGTCCACCCGAATCCACGGGCGTACGTACAGGCCCAGCGTGAGCGCGGTCAGCAGGGTGGGCCGCGCCTCCCAGAGGTATTCGTTACCGGCGCGCGGCTTCTGCGCGTAGATGCTGCCGCTCCCCAGAGTGGAGCCGAAATCGATGAGGTGATGCCAGACGATCCGTCGCCCCCGCCGCTCGACGATGGTGTCGAGCGAGTTGATGCTGCGTGAGTCGTCGTGGTTGAGCCACGCGGAAAAGGCGCGCAGGCCGCGCAGCTCGCGCCGGTGCTCGTGCGGGTAGATGTCGTTGGGGTCGTCCGGGCGCGTGCCGTAGTAGCGGAAGGGACCCACGGGCTTGCCCTCGAGCGCCTTGCTCGCGATGACCCGAAAGCTGCCATCGGCCTGGCGGGCTCCGCGGGTGAGCAGCAGGTCGACATCCTCGTCGGTGAGCCGGCGCCGGCGGCCCATGACGTCGCGAATGGTGGCGGTGTCGGCGACAACCAGGTTCTCCCGCCTGAACACCGCCAGGTGGTTGGCGGGCACATGGAAGCCGAGCGCCCAGAACAGCCGCGTCGAAACCATCTCGGCGCCCGTGGCCATCTCGGGGTTCGACTCGGGATCGAACTTGATGAACCAGATGGTGCCGGCGGTGTCGCGGATGGTAAAGCCCGGCGTGATGCCGTCGCTCTTGCCTGAGACCACGGTCCAGGGGCCTGGCGCCGGGCCGTTCGACTGGTCGGGTCCGCGCCGCACCTCATCTGGCGTCAGCGCGTGCGCGCCGGCGCGGTTGGTGAACCAGCTCGAGTCGGGTACCTCGTCGATGGTGTTGATGTTGACCGCCCGCTGCGGCGTGCGGTCTCCGGGCTTGAGAAAGCTGTTCTCGACGAAGTCGTAGAGGTCGCTGATTTCCCACTCGCGCACGTGGCCCGCATCCTCGGTCTCCGGATCCACGGCGATGGGATCGTCGGGGTAGTAGACCGGTTGTGCCGCGTGCGCGGCCCAGGCCAGCGCGGCCGTCGCGAACGTGACGGCAAAGAACAGCCGGAGTGGCGCAGGCGTCGTCATGAGTCGGCGACTAGAACACGGGCGAAAATTTCCAGAAGAAGCGCGTGCCCTCGGGGCCACCCAGGCCCACGTCCAGGCGCATGAAGACGGCGCGATTGGTGTTGAAGCGCAGGCCGAAGCCCCAGCCGGTCTTGAATTCATCGAGGCGAATCTGCTCGATGGTGGTGCCCACGTCGCCGCCGTCCCAGAAGAGAGCCAGGTCGAGGCCCGAGAAGGCTTCCCAGCGGTACTCGCCGTTCAGCAGGACGTAGGTGGCGTCGCGGAACCGCAATTCCCGGTAGCTGCGCAGCGTGTCGTTGCCGCCCAGGGTTGGCGAGAGGAAGAACGGCACGCGGCCGCCGGGGTTGAGGGGGTCGACGTGCGCGGCGGCGAGCCGGACGGCGAATCCGCGCTTCTTGTCGAAGACGGGGAACACCTGGATGACTTCGAGCTCGGTCTTGCGGTAGCTGAACTCGCGCGAGGGGTCCTGGTCCCGGCCCGTGCCCACCTGGAAGAGCACGCGTCCGCCGCCGCGGGTGTTGGCGGGCTGATCCCGGTAGTCCAGATCGATGAAGGTCCGGGTGTAGACGAGCCGCGGCTGACGGACGAGGCCCGGCGCCTCGGCGTCGGTGAATCGATCCTCGATCGACGGGAAGCGCGAGTCGGTGCCCGACGAGATATCGGGGCGAAGGTACCCGAGCTCCTCGCCCACCGAGAACCAGCGCCGCACCCGGTAGCGCGCCACCAGGTTCACGCCCAGGCCCTCGTAGCGGTAGCTGGTGCGATCGCCACCCGGCGACTCGCCGAGGCCGAAGAAGTCCTCCTGCGTGTAGTCCCACCAGTTGGTGCCGCCGTCGAGCTCCAGCCGGCCGGTGAGCAGGGCCGGGGCTCGCACGCGGAAGTCGATGGCCTTGTAGCCGCGCGTCGACATGGCCGCCGACGCGTCCACTTCGAAGCCGCTGGTGCCGGGGATGGCGCGGCGCACGCCGGCGCCGAACGCGAGGCCGCTGCCCGTGGTGAAGCCGCCGAAGCGAGGGTAGATCCCGCCCAGACCCTGCAGGAAGTCCAGGATGTGCTCGTCCTCGACATAGAGCAGGCCCCTCTCGATCGAGTTGGGTTCGTAGGGTTGCACGTGCCGGGCCCGCTCGGCACGCCGCTCGGCGAGCAACTCGGCGCGAGTGTCCTGCGCCCAGGCGGAGCCGGGGACGAGCCAGGCAAGCAGCGCGG
>JADZBZ010000319.1 GCA_020851835.1 Acidobacteriota bacterium | reverse complement strand
TCGGGACAGATTGGTGGCCTCAAGGTCCACCCCTACGACACCAACACCGTGTGGCTCGCCGCCCTCGGCTCTCCCTTCGGCCCGAACGCCGAACGCGGGATCTTCAAGACCAGCGACGGCGGCAAGAGCTGGAAGAAGACGCTGTTCGTGAACAACGAGACCGGCGGACGGGACATCGAGGTGGACTGGGACAATCCCGACATCCTGTACGCGGCGATGTACAAGGGATTCCGCAAGGGCTGGGACATCATCAGCGGCGGTCCGGCCTCCGAGGGCGGTATCTATAAGTCTACCGACGGCGGCGAAACATGGAAGCACCTCACGGCGGGTCTGCCGACCGACCTCATCGGCAAGATCGACATCGACATTGCGCGCAGCAACCCCAAGGTGCTGTACGCCATGGTCGAGGCGCTGGGCGCCCAGGGCGGGCTCTATCGCTCCGACGATGCGGGGGAGTCGTGGCGGCTGGTGAACAACAGCCAGCGGCTGCGGGCGCGGCCCTTCTACTTCCACTACGTGACGGTCAATCCGAAGAATGAGAACGAGGTGTACGTCAACGAGCTCGGGTTCCACAAGAGCGTAGACGGCGGCAAGACCTTCGCCTCGCTGCGCACGCCGCACGGCGACAACCACGGACTGTGGATGAACCCCGACAACCCGCAGATCATGTTGCAGGTAAACGACGGCGGCGCCAACGTGAGCCTCGACGGCGGCCAGAGCTGGTCGTCCATCCTCAATCAGCCGACGGCCGAGTACTACATGGTGTCGGTGGACGAACAGTATCCCTATCGCCTCTACGTGCCGCAGCAGGACAACAGCACGCTGATCATTCCGAGCGTGCCGCCGGTGTCGTGGGGTTTCGACGATCCGGCGCAGGCGTGGCAGCAGGCTTCGGGCTGCGAAACCGGCATGATCTGGCCCAAGCCCGACGGCCAGGTGGTGTGGGGCGCGTGCAAGGGAGAAGTCGGACGCTACAACGTGCGCACCGGGCAGGAGAAGCACTACTGGGTGTATCCGCAGAATCGGTACGGCCACGATCCGGACGACATCAAGTTCCGCTTCCCCCGTCAGACCGTGGTGTACGTGTCTCCGCACGACTCGCGCGTCATCTACCAGGCCTCCCACGTGCTGCATCGTTCGACCGACGAAGGCATTCTCTGGGAGGTGATCAGTCCGGACCTGACGGCGCACGAGGCTCAGTACCAGATCGTCTCGGGCAACCCGATCACGCGCGACGTCACGGGCGAAGAGGTGTACTCGAGCATCTACGCGATGGTCGAGGCCCGCAACGAGAAGGGCGTGCTGTGGGTGGGCGCCAACGACGGCCCCGTGCACGTGTCGCGCGACAACGGCAAGACGTGGAAGGACGTCACGCCGCAGGGCCTGGTGGGCGCCCGCATCCAGAACATCGAGGATTCGCCCCACGCGCGCGGCCGCGCCTACATCGCGGCGTACCGGTTTCTTCGCGAACACGACCTCACGCCCTACATCTACCGGACCGACGACTATGGCCAGACCTGGACGCTGCTCACCGACGGGAAGAACGGAATACCAGACGACTACCCGACGCGCGTGGTGCGGGAAGACCCCAGACAGCCCGGCCTGCTCTACGCCGGCACGGAGTTCGGCGCCTTCGTATCGTTCAACGCCGGCAGCAACTGGCAGTCGCTGCAGATGAACCTGCCGGTGACCCCGGTCACGGACATCCGTGTGCAGCGGAACGACCTCGTGATCAGCACGATGGGCCGGTCGGCGTGGATCATGGACAACGTGACGCCGCTGCAGCAACTGGCCGCCCTCGCCATGAGCGGCAGCCGCGCGGCGGCAGGAGTCGGGAGCGCCGGGACCGGAAGCCTTCGGAGCGCCGGGACCGGAAGCCTTTGGAGCGCCGGGACCGGAAGCCTTTGGAGCGCCGGGACTTCAGTCCCGGCGTGGGCATCCGGCCCGTCCGCCATCGAACAGGCCTCCGCCGCCCTGCCGCCCATGATCGTGTTCGCCCCGGCCGAGGCCATCCGGCTCCGCAACAGCACCGCGCCTGCCTCCCCGGACGAACCCGAGTATCCGGGTGCGACCGCCCAGATCGATCTCTACTTCCAGAACGCGCCCGCGGCCGACACGAAGCTCGAGGTCACCGATGCGCGCGGCCAGACGCTGCACGCCTGGACCGTGCTGCCCGCCGACGGCGCCGCTACCCAGGAAGCACGCGGATTCTTCCGTCGCGGCGCGTCCAGCTCGCCGGGCATCCGGCCCGAAGCCGGGATGCAGCGCGTCTCGTGGGACCTCCGGTATCCCGGTCCCTGGGCGCCCACTGCACCGGAGGGAGACCCGGGCGGCCCACTGGTGCCTCCGGGCAAGTACACGATCAAGCTCACCGCCAACGGCCAGACCACCACGCGCACCCTCGAGGTGAAGTCCGATCCGCGCGTGGCGGCCGACGGGGTGAGTGACGGGGACATCGCCGAGCAGGTCAAGCTGCAACTGGACGTGCGCGACGCCGTGAGCGACGCGCGCAAGCTGCAGCAGAGCATCGAGCAGGCGATGAAGGCCGGCGGCGTCAAGCCGGTCGCCGCGGCACTGCCCGGCTCGAGCCCCGAGACGACGACCTACGATCACCCGCTGCAGAAGCTGTGGGCGCAGGTGGCCGACACACCCGGCATCTACACGCCGGGCATGCTGATCACCCAGCTCAACAACATCCAGCGGATGATCGGCCAAGCCGACCAGAAGGTGGGCAAGGATGCCTACGATCGCTTCGGCGATCTGCAGCAGGCCCTGGCGAAGCTCCAGGCGGAGTTCGCCCAAGTGGCGAAGTAGCAGCCGGGATGCCGGTTCGCCTTACGATGTCGTCGAGCGCGGCGTGGCGCATGTCGATGCCCGCCGCCCGTCACTCCTCCAGCGACCAGAACGGACCCTCGAGACCGTATCGCGACAAGATGCCCGCGGCCGTCTGGCGATCGGCCCGTTCCCAGGCGTGATCGAGCCGGGTGGCATACCACTCCCGCCCCAAATCGTACGCGGTCTGCGGCGAGACGACGGCGCCGCGCGTCCAGCCGTGGCGGCGCAGCCAGCCGTCCAGTTCACCTTCCGACCGGAAGGCCGCGATGTTGGCTCACGTGTGGCAGATGTCGTCCCAGAAGCGGGCCGCGGAGACGAGAAAGTGAATCAGGCCCTCGCCGCGAACGCGGCCATCCTCGACATCGAACGCGAGGGGCTCGCCCGTGGCCGGAGAGTGGGTCTCGAGCCGGCCGGACCCGCCGAAGAGAGCGACGATCGTCAGGCCGTCCCACGCACAACTGGCCCACCAGCGGCGGGCACCGATGGAGACCTTGAAGTCGGTCGGGCCACTCGAAAAGGGGTGCGCCATCAGGATGGACGCCCCATCAGCCTCGAGCACCACGTCATGCTCGTCAGCCAGCGCGCGCAGGGCTGTTGTCACGGCCCCGGTCGTGGTGTCGAGAGTGGTCGCCAGGGTGGCCGGCGTGGGGGCGGCGCCGGCATCGCGGAAGGCAGCGTAGACCTCGGCGCGCACGTCGCGCTCGAACGGGGTCAAGCGTCGCCTCCCGGCCAGTTCATCCACCCACGACGGTTCAGGCCGTAGATGCCGGCGATGAACGTGAGCGGGATGAAGATACTGGCCATCATCACGTCGCCTACTTCTTCGTGTGCGCCATCAAGCCGAGGATGATGGGGTCGGACGGCTGGAACTGCAGCTGATCGTTCACGGCGACGAAGTTGTAGTTCGTGTTGGTGACCAGCCTGACGTGGAACGCCTGCTTGTCGGCCCCGTACACGGCGTTCTTGCCAATCTCCTTCAACGCGGACAGCGGCACCTCCCACACATGGACGTGGCTGTCGTTGGTGAAGCCCATCTTGTCTTCGGTGAAGTAGAAGACGCCCACACAGAAGTTCTCGAAGACGTCGCCGTGGTCGTGCACGACCCGCCAGGCGCCGAGTGGCTCGTCGCTGCCGCCCGCGCGTCCCGACCTCGAGCCGCCCGATCGCGACGAGGGCGCAGCCTTGGCCGGTGCACCCATCTTCTTGCTGAACTCGGCAATCGGCACCGGCGGACTCTTCGACGCGATGAGCGGCCTGGCGTAGTCGATCGGAACGGCGAAATTGAGGTTCTGCGCCCCTTCGGCCACGACGCCGGCACTGGTGATACCGATCACTTCGCCCTTGATGTTGAAGAGCGGACCGCCAGAGCTGCCTGGAGAAATGGGCACGCTGATCTGGATGAGCCGGTAGCCCTCGGCCTGCCGGTAGGCCGAGACCACGCCCACCGACACGGTGTGTTCGAGACCCTGCGGGTTGCCGATGGCGATGGCTTCCTCTCCGGCCTCCGGCGCCTCGGACGCGAGCGTCACGACGGGCAGCTTCTTGAACGCCCGGATCTTCAGCACCGCGATGTCCCGCCGCTGGTCGTGGTCCAACACCTCCACACGGTCGTAGATCTCGCCGTCCTTCATCTTCACCTGCAATGCGGACGCGCCCTCGATGACGTGGTAGTTGGTGACGATGACGCCGTCAGGGTCCACGACGAAGCCGCTGCCGATGCTGGCCACCTGGCCGCGCCCGTCGACGTTGCCGATGAACACCACCGCGGGAGCCATGGCCTTGGTGAGATCGGGGACGGTGTAGCGTTTGGCTTGGGCGCTCGGCGCCGGTTGCCAGGCGATGAGCGTGACGAGCATCAGGGGGGCAGCAGCACGTCTCATCGGACAGTCCTTTGCCGGCGGAGCGGGGGTGTGCAAGGGGCCGGCCCGGCGATTATCGCAGAACTGGCGGCGGCGGCGCCACCGGGGTGCGGGTCGAGTGCTCCGGCGTCTCGGCTGGGGCGTGACGATGATGGCGGAGGTGGAGGAAACGGACCGGGTGAATCGGAGGGAAACGCGAAGTAACGACGGCCGGCAAACGCGTAGCGCGTCTGCCGGCCGCCGGAGTCGAGAGCGAGCCTACTTCACCACCACGCCGCAGGCGATGCGATCGCCGGCGTTGCCCGACGGGTCGGTCTTGAGATCGTCGGCCCCGGCGTGAACCACGATGGCCGTGCCGCCGTTGGCGTACACCGAGTTGGCGCCCGTGCCCATGCTGACATGGGAGTTGGTCACCGATCCCTTGGCCGTGCCGTTGGCCGCCACCGTGAAGTTCGGCATGTCACCGGCGTGCGGGCCGTCGGGGTTCTGCGAGCCGTGCTTCTTGCCTTCCGGATTGAAGTGCGGTCCGGCCGAGGTGAAGGGCGGCTCGCACTTGGCCACCTGATGAATGTGCAGGGCGTGCTCGCCCGGCGGCAGCCCGTGGAAGTCGAACGCAACGGTGACGCCGCCGCCCGATGCCGGCGAGAGCATCACCATGCCGACGTCCTTGCCCTGCGCGTCCTTCAGGGACACATGGGCCATCTGCGCGCTGGCGGTCAACGCGGCCGCAGCGACGAGGGCAACAACGAGTGGAAGTGTGCGGGTCATGGAACTCCTGTCATGAAAACGTCTCCAGCAAGAGTAACCCTCAATGCCTCACCCCCTCAAGCCCTTGGTGGCATCGCTCCCCGCGCGGTCGCGGGGGGTCACCGTGGCTCCAGGGGTCCGGGCTCCTGCGCAGCGTCTTCGGCTGCCCACCGCCGGCGAATCGCCGCCGCCCGACGGCGGCGGCGCCGCACGGCCAGCACGGCAATCCCGATTACGACCAGCCACAACACGGTGGATGAGGTGGCCAGCGGCATCCACATCGTCCAGGTGCGCTGGCGCGCCCAGAACTCGGCCTCGAAGCGAGGTACCGACCTCGCGGTGACGGTGGCTACCGCCGTGTCGAACGACTGGCCCCTGGCCACACCGCGGAGGATACGCGCCGGGGCGTCTGGGCCGTACTCGTTCATCAGGTCGCGCACGACGGCGGCGGCCAGGGAGTACCCGCGGACCTGCGCGCCTTCGTCACCGAGAAACAGGGCGTCGATGGCGGCCAACCCGAGGCGCGGCCCGAACAGTAGTTCCGTCGCCAGGCGCGTCCGATCGCCGAGACCCCACGGGCGCTCGACGGCGACGGCGAATCCCTCGTGAAACCATCGCGGCACGGGGTGGCCTGCCGCAGCGCGGCTGATCAGCACGTGCGCTACTTCGTGGCGGAGCACGTCCTCGAGCGTGTCGTGGGGATACACCGGCGAGCGCGACGGAAACAGCACGATGAGCCCGCTTTCCCCCACGGCGAAGCCGGCGGTCCACGGCGAGACCCGGGCGGCCCAGTCGCTGTCCTCGGCCGCGAGCACGACCCGCATCGGCGGCCCCGGCGCGTCGAGGCCGACCATCCTCACGAT
>JADZBZ010000318.1 GCA_020851835.1 Acidobacteriota bacterium | reverse complement strand
TCGGCCGAGACGATCATCCGCGGCGTCGGCGTGCTCCAGACCATCCCGGGCCTCGCGCTGCTGGCGTTTCTGCTGCCGCTTCTGGGCATCGGGGTTGTACCGGCCGTGGTGGCGCTCTTTCTGTACTCGCTCTACCCGATCGTCCGGAATACCTGCACGGGAGTGCAGGAGGTGGACGCCGGCGCCGCCGCAGCCGCCCACGCGCTGGGGATGACGACCCGCCAGGTGCTCTGGCACGTGCGCGTGCCGCTGGCCGCGCCGGTCATCATGGCCGGCGTGCGGACAGCGGCCGTCCTGAACGTTGGCACAGCCACGCTGGCGGCTCTCATCGGGGCAGGCGGGCTGGGCGACCCCATCGTCGCTGGTCTGGCCCTGTCCGATACCCGGCTGATTCTCTCGGGTGCCGTGCCGGCGGCGCTGCTCGCGCTCCTGGTGGACTGGACTCTTGGACTGGTTCAGCTGGTCGTGACGCCGAAGGCGCTGCGCCGGCGCGGGTGAGGGACCGGAGAATCGTCGGTGGCGTGAAACGATTCAGCCTGTCCCCGTCACCAGCCTCCGTGAATACGACGTGCGCGGGTCGGGCTCTTGTGTTCTGATGGGTCCTCCCCAGCGCGCGCTCCACCCCCGTCAGACACGAGGAGCGAGCCGTGACGAGATTCCGCCCACTGAGCGCTGCCACGGCTGCCGTTGGCAGCCTTGCCGGCACCGGCCTGACCTTCGCGCTTGGCCTGGCGGCCTGGGAGGCGCCCGGCGCGGCCCAGGTGCAGCCACCGTCGAGCTATGCGGACGACTATGGCTACCTCAGCCGTCACCTGACGCCCGAGCAGCGCGAGGGCCGCGACACCTGGTACTTCTGGACCGGCGGCAACCAGAGGTTCTGGGTCGAGATGGCTCGTCTCACCGACGGGAACGTCAACCTCTTGAACTACGTGGACAGCCGGCGCCACGGCCGGCGGTTCCGCGACCTCGGCGTCATTACCCAACCCGGCTGTGAGGCTGCCACGGCACCCGACGAGTACGGGCTCTGGCTGGACCGCTGCGATCAGCCGGCGGTGCCGGGGGTGCCCGGCGAGCCCAGCGGCATCGTCGGGCTGCGCAAGTTCTCCAACCCGGAGTTCGACCCGGCGCGCTGGGACGCGGCGGCCTACCTGCGGCATCCGGGAGACACCGAACCGCCCTATCTGATCGGCATGACGTGCGGGTTCTGCCACATCGGCTTCAACCCGGTGGATCCGCCCCGCGACCCCGAGCGCCCGACGTGGGAGAACCTGGCCGGGACCATCGGCAACCAGTACTGGGAGGAGGGCAAGCTGTTCAGCCTGAATATGACGCCCGACGACTTCCGCTGGCACGTGGCGGCCCGGCAGCCAGCCGGCACGTCGGACACCTCGCGGTTCGCCACCGATCACATCAATAACCCGAACGCGATCAACACCATCTTCAACCTCGAGGCGCGACCTGCCGAGCTCGAGCGGATGCGCGACGGCACGATGCGGCCGGTGCCTCACATCCTGAAGGACGGCGCCGACTCGATTGGTGTCGCCGGCGCGTCGCTGCGCGTCTACGTCAACATCGGCATGTGCAGCGACTACTGGCTCACGCTGCACGATCCGGTGCTCGGCGTCGCGCGCGGCCAGCAGCCCTTCGATCTGGATCAGGCACGCGCGACGTGCCAGGCCTGGCGGGACACTGAGGCGCGGATGGGGAACGCCGAGGCCTTCCTGAAGACGATGACGCCGCTCTTGCTGAAGGATGCGCCCGGGGGTTCGCAGTACCTGACCGCCTCGGCCGAGACCCTCGCGCAGGGGCGCCGCGCCTTCGCGGACCGCTGCGCGGGCTGCCACTCCAGCAAACAGCCGCCCCCTGGAACGGCCGATGCCGCGGCGTGGTTCCGGACCGCGGTCGAGCAGCCCGGCTTTCTGACGGCCAACTTCCTCTCCGACGACAAGCGACGCGCCGTGACCGAGATCGGCACCAACGCGGCCCGCGCGCTGGGCACCAATGCCACGCGCGGCAACGTCTGGGAGCAGTTCTCGTCGGAGACCTACAAGAGCCTGCCGAGCGCGGGCCGGCTGACCAACCTGCACAATCCGCAGAACCCCACCAAGCCCATCACCTTCGACCTGCCCGCGGGCGGCGTCGGCTACTATCGGACCGCGTCCCTGACGAGCATCTGGGCTACGGCGCCCTACCTGCACAACAACTCCGTGGGCGTTTTCGTGAAGGACCCGTCGGTCTCGGGCCGCATGACCGCGTTTGTGGACGGGATGCAGAAAATGCTGTGGCCTGCGCGCCGACTGGGCGCACAGTCCATCCCCGTCACCACCGTGGAGAGCTGGGTCACCATCAGCGGCACGACGCGCCGCGTCCGCATTCCCGCCGGCACGCCGGTGGACTACGTGGCTCGCGTCGATCCATCCCGGCTGCCGGACATCGTCCGCCGCAGCGGGCTGCTCAATCTGATTTCAGACGAGGGCGTGTTCAAGCGGATGCTCCGCAACAACAAGGCTCCGGACTTCGTGCTGGACGAGGGCCACCTCTTCGGTGCGGACATGCCCGACGCCGACAAGTGGGCCCTCATCGAGTATCTCAAGACCTTCTGAGAGGCCGGAGGCGACCCATGCCACAGGACGTGCTGTTCTCCCCCCTGGCGTTCCGGAACCTGACCGTCAGGAACCGGGTGTTCCGATCGAACATCTCGGGCCGGTTCGACAACTACGATGGCTCGGGCAACCAGGCCCGCATCAACTGGGAGACGCGCTTTGCGAAGGGCGGTGTGGGCGCCATCGTGTCGTCGTTCGTGCCGGTGCAGCTGCGCGGCCGCATCGTCCCGAACTACGCGATGATCGATCGCGACTCGCGCATCCCGTTCTGGCGCAAGGTCGGCGAGGCCGTGCACCACTACGACTGCCGGTTCATCCTGCAGCTCAGCCACAGCGGTCGGCAGCGAGACGTGAACGGCATCGAGTATCCGATCGGCCTGAGCGCCACGGGCGAGGCCGACCCGGTGAACGGCTTCCGCTGCGAGCGGATGACGCTCGCGCAGATCCGCGAGGTCGTGGCCGCCTTCGCGGAGGGTGCACGGAGGGCACGCGAGGCCGGCCTCGACGGCGTGGAACTGCACGGTGCGAACGGCTACCTCATCACGCAGTTCCTGAGCTCGGCCATCAACGATCGGACCGACGAGTACGGCGGCAGCCTCGAGAACCGCGCGCGCTTCGTCCTCGACATCGTCAAGGCCATCCGCTCGATGGTCGGCCACGACTTCCACCTGCAGATGAAGATCAGCGCCGAGGATCACGACGACGTGCTGGCGCTCTTCAAGCGCGGGCCGACGGGCAACACCCTGGCCGAGTCGGTGCAGGTGTGCCGGTGGCTCGTCGCGGCCGGCGTGGATGCCATCCACGTGTCGATCGGCAGCTTTTTCCCGCACCCGATGAACCCGAAAGGAAAGGACCTGCCGATCGACGACCTGGCCGGTGCGTACGACACGATGATTTCGAGCGGCGAGCGCACCTTCCTCAACTACCTGCTCTTCCGGGGCAGCAGCGGCCAGATTGCGCGGCGCGCCTGGAACGACGCGGCAGGCGATCGGGACCACATCGAGGGGGCGAACCTGCCGCTGGCGCGCGCGATCAAACAGGCGGTGCCCGTCCCGGTGATTTGCACCGGAGGGTTCCAGACCGCGTCGGTGATCCGCCAAGCCATCGCCCGGGGCGATTGCGACGCGGTGAGCGCCGCCCGGCCGCTGGTGGCCAACCCCGACCTCGTGCAGATGTTCCAGGCCGGCCTGGACCGGCCGCCGAAACCCTGCACCTACTGCAACAAGTGCCTCGTCAACGTCGTCGAGAACCCCCTCGGCTG
>JADZBZ010000317.1 GCA_020851835.1 Acidobacteriota bacterium | reverse complement strand
CCTCGGCGATCGGCTGACCCGTCCGGCGGCTGATGAACAGAAACTCGCCGGCGGGGTTCACCTCCAGAAAGACGTGGTCCCCATCCGGCGTCACACGGAAGTCTACCGCGCCGTACTGCAGCCCGAAGGCGCGCATCAGCTCCAGGACCTGGCTGGCGACGACGTCGGGCAGGGTGTAGGGCACGACCGTCGCACTGGCGAGACCGGGCCGGTAGTCGGCCGCATAGGCCGCCTCGGACGTGATTGCTGCGGCGAAGATCTCGTCCTCCACGATCGTCACTCGCAGGTCCAGGTCGGCCGGCACGAACTGCTGGAAGATCACCGGCGCGAAGCGGACGCTGTCGAGTAGCGCCACCTCGGCCTGGCCCACCACGTGCGTCTCGCGCGGCGCCTGGGCGATGTTACGGAAGGCCTTGCGGACGACGTGGCCTACGCCGTAGGTGGCCACGAACTCCCGGGCGGCCTCGGGCTGGTTGGTGACCAGCGTTTCCGGAATCGACAACCCGACCCGGCGCGCGGCCTGCAGCTGACGGATTTTGCGCTGCGATACCTCGTCGGCGAGCGGCGGATTCATCCAGAAGCTGTCGAGCGAATACCACAATCCGAGCAGCGCCTCGTTGGATTCCGACCACGCAAACAGCCGCGCGGTGTTGTCCACCAGCTCGTCGTGGAAACCGTAGGGGCTGATGCGACGGTACCAGACGGCGCCGACCTGGCACAGGCAGAAGGGCCGTCCCCCGGACGGCGTCAGGCGCAGGCATTCCCGCTCGCGCCCGATCGCTGCCGACAGACCGAGCGACACCGGAAACGATCCCGTATCGACGACGGTGGCTTCGCGCGTCAGGTGGTGCTGCACCTCGTCTACGTGCTCGTTGTTCGGATAGCTGACGATGAGAATCATGACCGTGCCTGCCTTTCCCGTACCCGGACGCTGCCCGGGTACGGGGATGGGTGTGACGGTGGACCTACCGACCGCCCGAGAGCAGACGCTGGTAAGTGGTGGCCAGTTCCTGCCACGCCGCCAGACCGGCGGCGTCGAGTTGCCCGGTCGCGTGGAGCCGCGCGTAGTGCGCCAGCAGTTGCTGGTAGGCGTTGGTCAGTACAGCCATGGGCTGGCCGCCGCCTGCCGCCCCGGCCCCAGTAGCCAGAACGAACGGCATGGCGCCGCCGCCCACCGCGCCTGGTTGCAGCGGGCTCCCGCCGCCGAATGGCAGGTCGATGGGGGGCTCCATGAACCCCTTTGGCGGATCGAAAACGCCCTTGGGCGGCAGATCGCCCGGCAGCCACTTGCCGGGATCGAAGCCCGGGTCCTTCGCCAGGTCCTTGGGCAGATCCTTGATGATCTCCTTGACCCACTCCTTGGGCGGATCCTTCGGCCAGTCCTTCGGTGGATCCTTGGGCCAATCCTTCGGCGGATCCTTCGGCAGATCCTTCGGAAGGTCTTTCGGCAAGTCCTTCGGGAGATCCTTGGGCAGTTCCTTGGGCGGCTCCTTGATGATGTCCTTGGGCAGCGACTTGCCGCCGCACGGGGTGGGCGTGCCGATGGCGCTGCGCAGGCCATCGAGCGCCGCCTGCATGCGAGTGACCTGGCCGGCCGAGAACATCACCATCGCGACGTCGTCGACGTAGTCCATGTAGTTCATGAACATGTCGCCGCTCGGTCCGTTGCCGCAGCTCACGTGCGGAAAGGCCGGCACGCCGACGTTGGGCCCGGCCTGATTCGGCGTGTCGGCGACGAAGTCGCTGCCGGAGCACCCCGTACCATCGTCGCCCCAGATGTGCCGCAGGTTGAGCCAGTGGCCCACCTCGTGCGTGGTGGTGCGGCCCAGGTTGAAGGGCGCCGCCGCGGTGCCCGTGGTGCCGAACGCCGAGTGCAGGATGACCACGCCGTCGGTAGCCGCCGATCCGCCGGGGAACTGCGCGTAGCCGAGCAGGCCGCCGCTCAGCTGGCACACCCAGATGTTCAGGTACTTGTCGGCCGGCCAGGCATTGGCGCCGCCGGTGGCCGACGACTTTACTGCATCGTCGTCGCTGAAGGCGTTCACCGAGGTGGAGGTGCTCGTGATGCCGGTCGTGGGATTGCCCGACGGGTCGGTCGTGGCCAGCTCGAACTCGACGCGCGAGTCGGCGGCGAGCGGGGCAAAGGCGGCCGGCACCGTACCGACATCGGCGTTCTTCTTGCGGAAGTCGGCATTGAGCACGTCGATCTGGCTCTTGACCTGCGCTTCGGAGATGTTCTGCGCGGCGGTCTTGTGTACGACGTGCACGACGACGGGAATCCGCGTACAACCCGACCGCCCGGCCATCGGGAACATCGCGGCCCGCAGGGCGTGGTTCTCACTGGCGTCCCGCGCCTCGCGATACCCCGGCACCGTCCGGAGCAGGCGCTCGTGCACCTGCATCGTGCCGCACGAGCGTCTGACGGGCGGCGTCTCCTGCGGCTCGTCGTTCTTCTTCGCCTTCTTGGCCATGGATCACCTTCCTTCCGAGTGAGCACGGACGCGTCTCGACACGAGCTGGCGCTGAACGGGGACCCACCCAGGCCATCGGCGCGCGGCCCGAGGGCCGGACCGGCGGGTCTTCCGTCACGATGGTGCCACGCGGCGGGGCGAGGGATGCCCCGGGGCGCGCACCTCGGAAGGCGGCGCGCGGGAGGAGTCTGCCAGCGAGTTCTACCACACCAGGAGTGCGGTGAGGAGGGGAATCGTTTCAGGGAAAGGTCAGCGATCCTCGCCGACGCGCTCCTGAATGGACTGGAGAAAGGTGAGGATCGCCTCGATGCGCGCCCGCGCGCTCTGCTCGTTGCCGGCGGTCGCCTTGAAGACAGATCCCCACACGGGCATTTCGACGCTGCCGTGGGAGCCGACACCACGGCCATCGATCACCTGACGAAGCCGTTCGGAGGGGAACACGCCGCCGTTGGCTTGCGAGAAGCCGGTCAGGTCGGTGGGGAGGCGCCGCAGGCTGTCAGCCGCCGGCCCGTTGCCCCGGGCCGCCGGGCCATGGCAGCTCGCGCAGTGCTCGGTATAGAGGGCGCGGCCCTCCGCCCGGGCCTTGAGCTCGGCGGCGGAGGGCTGGCTCGCGCCGATCGGAGTCGACGCGAGCGTGACCAGGAGGGCGGCCGCGGGTACAAGACAGGCACATCGCGTCAGCATCGGCATACGGGTTCGGGTGTCCACGGCCGATTCTACCGCGGCCACGCTGGTGACCAGGCGCCCGTCCGCTACCGCTACACTGGGACCATCGTTGCCAGACCCCCGGCCGCCCGCGTGGGCCCGCGCGGCTGGCGAGCAAGGGAGGCGCCGGTGCTGTCAATGAACTGGAGAATCGGAACCATCGCGGGCATCGCGGTGTACATGCACCCGACGTTCCTCCTCCTGCTGGTGTTCGTCGGGTGGCAGCACTGGCTGCTCGGTCACAGTGCCGCCGCGGTGGCCGGCGGCGTGGTGTTCATGCTGGCGCTCTTCGGCTGCGTGGTCCTCCACGAACTTGGGCACGCGCTCACGGCCCGCCGCTACGGGATCCGGACGCGGGACATCACGCTCCTCCCGATTGGGGGCGTCGCCAGACTCGAGCGCATGCCCGACCAGCCCGTCCAGGAATTCTGGGTGGCGCTGGCGGGTCCGGCCGTCAACGTGGTGATCGCCGCGGTGCTCTACGCGCTGCTGCTGGCCACCAACGGCTTCTCGCCGCTCGAGCACGTCAGCGTCGTCGAGGGGCCGTTTCTCGAGCGACTGATGCTGGTCAACGTCTTCCTGGTCGGGTTCAACCTGCTGCCCGCCTTTCCCATGGACGGCGGCCGGGTCGTGCGCGCGCTGCTGGCCACGCGCCTCGAGTACACCCGGGCCACCCAGATTGCGGCGAGTCTCGGCCAGAGCATGGCCTTTCTGTTCGGATTCATGGGTCTGATGGGCGGGAATCCGTTCCTGATCTTCATCGCGCTCTTCGTGTGGGTGGGCGCGGCGCAGGAAGCCAGCGTCGTGCAGATCCGCTCCGCCCTGGGCGGCATCCCCGTGAGCCGCGCGATGATTACCGAGTTTCACGCCCTGGCGCCGGACGAGCCGCTGAGCCACGCGATCGACCTGCTGCTGAGCGGCACGCAGCAGGACTTCCCCGTGATGGCCGAGGGCCAGGTCGTCGGCGTGCTCACGGTGCGCGATCTCAAGACGGCCCTGGGCCGGCAGGGTGAGACGGTGGCGGTGAGCGAAGTGATGCGCCGCGACGTGCCGGTCGTGGATGCCCACGACATGCTCGACTCGGTCTTCCAGACGCTGCAGGCCACCGGGGCGCGTGTCGGCGCCGTCACCCGCGGCGGCCGCGTCGTCGGGCTGGTGACGCCGGACAACGTCGGCGAGTTCGTGATGGTGCAGTCCTCGCTTGCCCAGCACCGGTTCCGCGCGCCCCGTTGAGGCCGCGCGTCGCGTCGGCGCGCCATGAGG
>JADZBZ010000316.1 GCA_020851835.1 Acidobacteriota bacterium | reverse complement strand
TGGCGTGGCCGTACGTATCGTTGACGCCTTTGAAGTCGTCCACATCGAGAATCGCCAGCACGAAGCGCGAATCCGCCCGCCGCACCAGGTTCTGGCACTCGCGCTGGAACGCGCCGTGGTTGGCGACACCAGTCAATGGATCGAGCGAGGCCTCGTAACGGGTCGCCTCGAGCTGCTGCTCCAGGTGCTCGACCTTCTCGGCGAACATCTGCTGGCGCGCTTCCCACGACGCCCGTCGTTCGACGGCCATCTGCTTGAGCATGGAGACCTGCGTGCGCAGCAGTTCCTTCACCTGGTTCGGATCCTCGAGCTCGACGAGTGCTTCGAACCGGTCGCCCGACACCTCGATGTCCGACTGGAGGGACATCATCTCGGCGGTTGCCGCCGACACGACGTCGCGAACCAGGGCCAGGATCGCGGCCATTTCCCGGCGGCGTTCCGCTCGCCGCTGCCGCGTCCGGTCGGCCACCGCCCGGCTGCGCTGCAGAGAGTTGGTGCCGGCATCGGGTGGCACGGATGCCGGCGGGTTGGCGCCGAACATGCCGGCCAGTTGGGTCAGTTCTCCCAGCAGCGGCCCGTCTTCGGGGTCGCTTTCGGCCTCAATCAGGGCTTGCACGACCGCCACGGCCCGGGCCACCAGGCTCCGGAGCCACACGGTCTGGTCTTCAGGGGTCGCCGCACGGCGCAGCCCCAGGGTGATCATCTCAGGTGTCGGCATGGGCCTCACTCCACCGACGCATGGGAGGCGCGTCTGGCTTCTCGAACTCAATCGGCCGGGCTGGAGTTACCTTGAATGTCATCGAGAATATCGCGCACCCGGGCTGCGAAATCCTGCAGCCCGAAGGGCTTCTGCAGGAACTGTGCACCACGCTGCACCGATTCGAGCAGGGCCGCATCGTCGGTATATCCGGAGATGAACAGCACGTGCATCGACGGGTAGCGCGCCACCAGATCCGTGGCCAGTTCGCGGCCTCCCATGCCGGGCAGCACCACGTCCGACACCAGCAGGCGCGGCGGCGCGGCGAGCCGCCGGCAGGCCTCGAGGCACTCGGCCGCCGTCGCGGCCGCCACGACGGCGTAGCCGCGCGAAGCCAGCAACTGCGTCAGGATTTCCCGCAAGTCCCGCTCGTCTTCGACGAGCAGGACCGTTTCGGACCCGCCGCTGGCGACCGGCTCGGGATCCGGAGGCGGTGCGGGTGCAGCCAGGCGCGGGAAGTAGAGTCTGAACGCCGTGCCGTTGCCGCGCCGGCTTTCGACGTCGATGGTGCCGCCGCACTGATGGACGATGGTGTAGACGGTTGACAGGCCGAGCCCGGCGGCGCGGCTCGCCTTCGTGGAGAAGAACGGCTCGAAAATCCACTCGAGGGCGGCCGGGTCGATGCCCACGCCCGTGTCCGACACCGTCAGCACGACGTAGCGGCCAGGGGGTACGGTGGGCCGCGCCAGCGCCGTGGCTTCATCGATGTCGACGTTGTTGGTCGCAAAGGTGACGCGCCCGCCTCCCGGCATGGCTGCCTGCGCGTTGATGGCCAAGTTGGCGACCACCTGCCGCAGTTGCGCGGCGTCGGCCCGGACAGGACCGACATCCGCGGCCAGTTGCAGAGCCAGCGTGATGCGATCGCCGACGAGACGCTCGAGCAGCGGGCGGCCGCTGGCCACCACCTGGTTCAAGTCGATCACCCGGGGCTGTACCACCTGACGCTGGCTGAGCACCAGCAGGTGGCCGGTGAGCGACGCGGCGCGCTCGGCCGCGGCGCGGATGCTGTCCACCGCCGGCTGCAGTGCCGGCTGGTGCTCGGTCATGGGCGCAGTGGCCTCCACGTGACCGAGGATGACGCCGAGCAGGTTGTTGAAATCGTGGGCGACGCCGGCGGCCAGCCGACTCACGGCGTTCATCTTCTGCTCGTGCCGCATCGCGGCCTCCAGTGCGTTTCTCGACGTCACGTCGCGCGCGATCGCGTCAACCGCCACGATAACGGGTCCGTCGAATACCGGGCGCAGCGCCACTTCGAGCGTCCTCCGCGCGCCGGGCGCGCAACCGGACACTTCGAACTCGAACGGCCCGAGATCCTCGCCGCCCAGCGCGCGCTGGCACTGCCGCCACACGTGGTCGCGCTGCTCCTCGGTCACCAGTTCGGTCACGTGCAGGCCCGTCAGGTCGGCGAGTCGCCGGCCCGTCGCGTGTTCCACGCGCCGGTTGAAGAAGGTGCAGGTGCCACCCTGGTCGATGGTGAAGATGAGGTCGAGGGCGTTCTCCACCAGCACGCGGCAGCGCGCTTCGATCCAACCGCGATCGCCGGGTGTCCGGGTGGGCATGGCGGGGTGAACAGTCAGCGGCAGGCGGCCAGTTCGGGCGGAGCACCGCCCCACGTGCGGCCGTCGGCGGAGCGAGCCGACTGCTTGCGGCGGGCCCTGGCCACGGCATCGAGGACCGCACTGTCGCTCAGGGGCTTTTGAATGGTGGCGGCAACGCCGGCCGCGGCGGTCTCCCGCCTGAGCGCGTCACTGAAGGCGCCCGCCATGGCCACGAGGCCGGCCTCCGGGTGCTGACGCCGGAGTGCCTGCAGGGCGGCCAGGCAGGGTGGTTCGCCGTGGCCGAGGTCCACGATGGCCACGTCCACGGGCGCCGGCACGTCGCCGGAAGCGGGATCGACCGGTTCGACGACGTGGTAACCGGCGGCGGACAGGGTGTGCGCGAGCAGCCGGCGGATGCCCTCGTCCGGCTCGAGAATCAGCACGCTCGCCACCGAGGGCGGACGGGCGTTGAGCACCTCGCGCACCTTGCGCGTCAGCAGGTGGCGCGTGAAGGGTTTGGGCAGGAAGGCCGCGCCCGGGTCGAAGATCTCGGCGCCGAACATCGAGTCGCCGGGATAGCCCGAGATGTACAACGTCTCCATTCGCGGCATGAGCCGTCGCAGGCGGCCCCCGAGCACCGTCCCGCTCATGCCCGGCAGCACGACGTCGGCGATGAGCAGGTCGATGTGCGTCCGGCTGTCGGCGATGAGCGCCAGGGCGTCCTCGGCGCTGGCGGCCTCGAGCACGGTGTAGCCGGCCGTCAGCAGGAACTCGCGGATGAGCTCCCGGACGAAGTCCTCGTCTTCGACCAGGAGCAGCGTTTCGTGGCCGCACACGACGGGTACCGGTGCGGACGCCGAGTTCGGCTGCGGCCGCGTGGCTTCAATCCGTGGCAGGAACACGCGCATGGTCGTGCCGTGGCCGGGTCGGCTCTCGACGGCGACGCGCCCGCCGCTCTGCGCAACGATGCCGTAGACGGTGGAGAGGCCGAGCCCGGTGCCCTTGCCTGGCGCCTTGGTGGTGAAGAACGGCTCGAAGATCTGGGTCGCGGTGGCCTCGTCCATGCCGTGCCCCGTGTCGCGCAGGGCGAGATGGATGTAGCGTCCCGGCGGGAGCGAGCAAACGGCGACGTCGTCTTCGTCGGCGATGTCGAGGTTCGACGTCTCGATCGTGATGGTGCCGCCCTCGGGCATCGCGTCGCGCGCGTTGATGGCCAGGTTCATCAGCACCTGTTCGAGGTGGCCGGGGTCGGCTTCCACGGCGCCCAGCGCGGGGTCGAGGGTGGTGAGAATGGTAGTGTTCTCGCCGATCACGCGGGCGAGGATACGCTCGATGTCCCGGACGATGGCGTTGACGTCGAGCGGCCGCGCCTCGAGAGCCTGTCGGCGACTGAAGGCCAGGAGTTGTCGCGTGAGGCTGGCGGCGCGCTGTCCGGCCTTGTGGATGAGTTCGAGATCGGTGCGAAACAGGCTGTTGTCGTCAACGGCCGTGATGAGGCGCTCGCAGTACCCGTTGATCACGGTCAGCAGGTTGTTGAAGTCGTGCGCGATGCCGCCGGCCAGCTCGCCGACGGCCTCGAGCTTCTGCGAATGGCGCAGCTGGGCCTCCAGTGTGGCGATGGCCGCCTCTGCCTCACGGCGGCGCACGCGCTCGCGCTGCTCCTCGAGGGCGCGTCGCACGGCCGGCCCGAGCCGCGACAGCCGTTGCTTGAGGACGTAGTCGGTGGCGCCGTTCTTCAGCGTCTCGATTGCCAGCTCCTCGCCAATCGACCCCGACACGCAGATGAACGGCACGTCAGGGCAGGTCTGGCGCGCGAGCGCCAGCGCCGACAGGCCGTCGAAATCGGGCAACGCGTGGTCGGCGAGGATGAGGTCGAAGCCGCCGCGCGCGAGCGCCTCGCGGAAGTCGGCTTCGCGCTCCACCCGTGTCACAGCGCAGGCGACGCCCTCGAGCGCCAGCTGGCTCCTGATGAGCCGGGCATCGCGCTCCTCGTCTTCGAGGTGGAGAATCGAGACGGGTTCGTCGGTCACACGACCACTCCGCCGCGCGGCGGCAACCGGCGGCTCCCGGCGCGGACGATCCCATCCGGCAGAGCCACGAAAAAGGTGGCGCCGGCGCCTGGCGCGGCCGTGGCCCAGACCCGCCCGCCGTGACGCTCCACGATGCGTCGCACGCTGGCCAGGCCGACACCCGAGCCCTCGAACTCCGACGACGGGTGCAGCCGCTCGAAGACGCCGAACAGACGGCGTTCGTGACGCATGTCGAACCCGATACCGTTGTCGCGGACGAAGACAACCACCTCGCCGACTCCCGCCTGCGCCGAGGTGCCGATCTCGATGCGGGCGCGTGTCCGCGCACGCGTGTACTTCACGGCGTTGGCCAGCAGGTTCGCGAAGACCTGACGGAGCAGGGTCGGGTCACCGTCCACGCGTGGCAGGGGCGCGAGGCTCCAGTCGATGGTGCGGCCCGCCGCGTCGCCCGACGCGTCGCGCACCGCCTGGCGTGCCAGCGCATCGAGGTCCACCAGCGCCGGCTTCAGCGACGTGCTCCCCGCGCGCGAGAACTCCAGCAGCGCGTCGACCAGGGCGGTCATGTGCGCCGCGGCGCCGGCAATGTCGACGAGATGCCGTCGCGCCGTTTCGCTGAGTACGGGACCGGCCTCGCGGGCGAGCAACTCGGTGAAGCCCGCAATCTGGCGCAACGGGGCCTGCAGGTCGTGCGACACCGAGTAGCCAAAGGCCTCGAGGTCGCGATTGGCCGCTTCGAGTTCGGCGGTGCGGCACATCAGTTCGATGCGGCTGACGGGCAGGGGACCTCTGCCGGCGGCGGTCCGCAGCGTCACCAGCGCGAGTGGCGGCGCCGGCGCGACCACGGTGGATGGCGAATCAGCGAACTGCGGCGAGGCCATTGCCGGTGGCCGAGCGAGTTGCGTGCCGCCGGCCGCCGCGGCGTCCGTGCCCCCGAAACCGCGTTCCCACGCCGATCCGGCGTCGCTCGCCGGTGTCGCTACACCGACAGCGAGGGTCGGGCGGGCGGTCCTCGGCGCGTCCATCCTCGGCCGCCGCGGGGCATCGGGCACCTCACTGCTCCAGGAGGCCCGAGACGCGCTCGATGAGCTGGGCTGCCGAGAAGGGCTTTTCGAGGAACAGTGCGCGCGTGGGGTCGAACTCGCGGAGGGCGCGGGTTTCGGCCGGATAGCCCGAAATGCACAGCAGGCGCATCTCCGGTCGCGCCGCGAGCATCGTGGCCGCCAAGTCGTCACCTCGCGCACCATCGAGCACGACGTCCGACACCAGCAGATCGATCGAACGCGAGCGGCTCAAGCGCAGGCCGGTTTGCGCGCTCGCTGCCTCGAGCACCGAGTATCCCTGGTGCTCCAGAATCTTCACGATCAGGGCTCGCACCGCATCGTCGTCGTCCACCACGAGGATGGTGCCCGTGGACGGCTCGGCGGGCTCCTGGTCGGCCGAGGGCGCCTGGGTATCGGCGGCTTCCGCCGGCAGGAGGACGGTGAAGGTGGTCTCGCCCGGTCGCTCGCCCTCGAGCCACAGGTAGCCACCGCTCTGCTTGATCAACCCGAAGACGGCGGCGAGCCCCATGCCGTCACGCGTGGTGCCCTTCTCCCTGAAGAACGGTTCGAACATGCGGACGTGGGCGTCGGCGTCCAGCGTCATGCCCGCGCCCGTGACGTCGAGGCGGGTGAAGAGGCCTGGCTTGACGAACGCCCGCGACGGCGACCACTCGGGACCGATGTCGGCATGGCTGACCCGGAAGGCCAGCGCGCCGCCGTCGTCCATCGCGTCGATGGCATGGGTGGCGATGGTGGCCAGGGCCCGCTCGGTCTGCCCGGGGTCCACCCGCACGCGGCACACGGGACGCGCGATCGACGACGAGATCGAGATGCGGTGCCCGAAGGTGCGGCGCAACTCGGACTCGACGCTCATCACGAGGCCTCCGAGGTCGACGACCCGCGGCTGCAGCACCTGGCGGCGTCCGAACGACAACAGCTTCTGCGTCAGGGTGGCGGCGCGGGCAGCAGACGCCTGGATGGCCGACACCGAGCGGTTCATCGGGCTGTCGGGCGTGATGGCCAACGATAGGCACTCGGCGTGTCCACTGATGACCGTGAGCAGGTTGTTGAAGTCGTGGGCCACTCCGCCCGCGAGTCGCCCGACGGCCTCCATCTTCTGCGCCTGCCGGAACCGCGCCTCGAGGTCCTTGTGCTCCCGGATGTCGCGGACGACGATCGCGGCGCCGACGACGTCGCCCGCCGCGTTGCGGATCGGCGAGACCGACTCCGCGACGTCGATCGTGGTCCCGTCCTTCCGCAGGCGGACGGTCTCGCGGTTGGCGACGCGCTCCCCGCGGCGGAGCGTCGCGGTCATCGTCTCCAGCTCGTGCAGGCGGTCGCTGGGACACAGCAGCTTCGCGCCGCCGCCGACGACCTCGTCCGCGCGGTAGCCGAAGATCCTCTCCGCCGCGGGGCTCCAGCTCAGGATCGTCCCGTCGAGAGATCCCGCCAGGATGGCGTCGTCGGACTACTTCACGACCGATGCGAGCAGTGCGTTCTGGTGCCCCACCGCGGCATCGCGCGCCACGCGTTCGACGATCGTCGGGAGCCGCTCCCAGAACTTGGCCGACTTGACGAGGTATGCCGACGCTCCGCGCTGGATCGCCTCCGCGGCCACCGCATCGTCGCCCTCCGCCGACACCACGATGACCGGGACGCGCGGATCGAGCGCCAGCGCCGCTTCGAGGATCGGCCAGGCGTCGCCGTCCTCGAGGCGATGCTCGAGGATCGCGAGGCTGAACCGCTCGCTCGAGAGCAGGCGCAGCGCCTCGTCCACGCGACGGACCGAGCGCACGACGCGCCGCTCCCGGCTCATCGCGGTGCGCGCGAGATCCGCGGTCGCTGCGTCGTTCTCGCCGAAGAGGATCTGGTCAGTGGAGTCGTTCACGGCGAAACCGCCCACGCGCGCGCGGCGCACGGGCGCGCCGCGCATCCGCCCAGCAGCAGACGTCCCATCGTTGCTCCGGTCCGGGAGTGTGATCGCTGGCGCGCGGTCCGGTCGCAGCGCGCGATCGCCGTTGCCGCTTCCTCTCTGACGCCCGCCGACCCTACGGACCGCACCCGTCCGCGGACATGGGGTGGAACCCTACCTCGCGGCGCGCGCCGCCTCGGTCCCCGTCCGGCGCCGCACGTGGGGGATTCACCCCATGGCAGATCTCGCCGCCGGCACCGATGATCGCGCCTGACGGTGCGTCGATCCCGACGCGCCGCGACTCGGAGAGATCCGGTCGCGTGCACGCCGACCGACGTTCCGCCATTCAGGGGGCAGTACGCATGTCTCGAGAGCCCGATTCACAATCGGCCACCGCAATCGGCGCACTGTGCAACAACGGCGCTCCGGCGAGCGCGCGCGAACTCGCTGCGTTGCGCGCCTCCGAAGTGCGTTACCGCAGGCTGTTCGAGACGGCCCAGGACGGCATCTTCATCCTCGACGCCGAGACGGGACTCGTCACGGACGTCAATCCGTTCATGATGGACCTCATCGGATACACGTACGACGAGCTGATCGGCAAGGCGCTCTGGGAGGTCGGACCGGTCAAGGACATCGTGGCGAGCCAGCAGGCGATGCGGTGCCTGCAGGACAAGGAGTACATCCGGTACGAAGACCTGCCGCTCGAGACCAAGTCCAAGAAGCGCGTGCAGGTGGAGTTCGTGAGCAACGTGTACGACGTCGAGGGCACGCGGGTGATCCAGTGCAACGTGCGCGACATCACGGCGCGCAAGGCCGCCGAGAAGAACGCCCTCGAGCTGAACGAGGAACTGCTCACCCTGGTCGCCGAGCTGAAACAGCGCGACCGCGACATGAACCATCTCAGCCGGATGAACGACCTGCTCCACACCTGCGCCACGCAGGACGAGGCGTACCAGGTGGTCGCGCTGATGGCGGGCGACCTGTTCGCCGGCCACAGCGGCTTCCTGGCGATGTTCCACCCGGCCGAGCTCCGCCTGACGACCGTCGCTCGCTGGGGCGACGAGACGGCGATCGTGCCCTCGGTCCTCCTGTCGGACTGCTGGGCGATGCGGCGCGGTCAGCCGCACGAGGTCGTCGATCCGCACGACGGACTCGTCTGCCGCCACTTCGTGGACCAGCCTGCCACCGGCTACTTGTGCGTGCCCCTGACGGTGCAGGGCGAGACGCTCGGG
>JADZBZ010000315.1 GCA_020851835.1 Acidobacteriota bacterium | reverse complement strand
GGTCGGTGACCGGGTCGCTGGCGGCGGGGTTCCTGCTCATCCCGCGATTCGGACTGCAGCACACGCTGCAGGTGGCCAGCGGCTGCCTGATTGCCGCCGCCCTGGTCGTCGTGATTCGCGGCGGGCTCTCGCGCACCGCGCGCGCGGCTGGCGTGCTGGCCTCTGGCGCCGCAGTGGTCGTACTCGTGACCGGTCCGCCCTGGGACCGCGAACTGCTGGCCAGTGGGCCCTACATGTACGCGTCCTTCGTGCCGCCCGACCTCGACCTCGAGACGATGCTTCGGGCAGGAAAGCTCCTGTACTACCGTGAAGGCGCCGCGGCTACGGTGTCGGTGAAGCAGCTGACCGGCACCACGACGCTGGCGGTGGACGGCAAGGTGGATGCGTCGAACCGCGGCGACATGCTCACGCAGAAGCTGGTTGCTCATCTGCCCCTGCTCGTCCACGACAACCCGCGCGAGGTGGCGGTCATCGGGCTGGGAAGCGGTGTCACGGCTGGCGCCGTGCTGCGCCATCCCGTGGAGCGCGTCGACGTCATCGAGATCTCTCCCGAAGTGGTGGAGGCCTCGCACTTCTTCAACCGCGAGAACCACGGCGCCCTCGCCGACCCGCGCACGAACCTGATCGTCGGAGACGGACGTTCGCACCTGCTGCTGTCGCGCAAGCAGTACGACGTCATCGTCTCGGAGCCCTCGAATCCGTGGATCGCGGGAGTGGCCGCGCTATTCACGCGCGAGTACTTCGAGGGCGTGCGCGCGCGGCTCGCCCCCGGCGGCATCCTGTGCCAGTGGGCCAACGCGTACGACATCAGCGACGCCGACCTGCGCTCCATCGTCGCGACGTTCCTGTCGGTCTTCCCGCACGGCACCCTCTGGCTGGTCGGGGCCGACGATGTGCTGATGATGGCGTCGGATGGTCCGCTCGACGCGCGACTCGAAGCCATGCGGTCGCACTGGGCGCGGCCGGGCGTGGCGGACGACCTGGCGGAGGTTGCGGTGCGCGGCCCGTTCTCGCTGTGGTCGCTCTACGTGGGTGGTTCGGCCCAGCTCTCGCGCTACGCCGCGGGCGCGCCGCTGCTGACCGACGACACCATGCGGCTGGAGTTCTCGGCGCCGCGCGAGCTGCATCATCATCAGCGTGCGGGCGAGAACGTTGCCACCCTGACGGCCCTGCTGGGCGCGGACGAGGGGCCGCCCGTCATCCGCGAGGCGCGGCGGGCGGCCGGGGCCGCCGAATGGCGCAATCGCGGGCTCATGATGGCGAAGTCGGATGTTCACGCGCGAGCCTACGACGATTTCATGCGCGCCCTGCGGCTGGACGTAACCGATGCGGGTGCGCTCGAGGGATTCACGCGGACGGCCGTGCTGACCGGCCGCGCGCCCGACGCGCTCGTGGCTCTTCAGGAACTGGCGCCGCGCCGCGCCGCGACGGTCCGGAGCCCTGAGACGGTACGAAGCGCCGGGACTTCAGTCCCGGCGACTCCAGTCCCGGCGACCACCACCTCGCCCAACCCCCACGTTCTCGTCGCCATCTCGAAATTGCAGGCGGCGGCAGGCCTCACCGACCAGGCCGTCGCCTCCGCCCACGAGGCCAGCCGCCTGGCGCCGTCCGGCCAGACCTTCGCACTGGAGCAGATGGCCATGGTCCTGGCCGACACCGGTAACACCGTGCGGCTCGATGAGGTCGTGGCGGCGCTCCAACAGGAGGCGCCGGAAAGTGCCCCGACGCTGTACTACGCCGCGGTCGCGCAGTTTCTTCACGGCAACGCCGAGCCGGCGGCGCGACTGGCCGAGCGGGCGACGGCCGCCGACCCGCTCTTGGCGCCGGTCTACGACTTGGCGGGCGCCGCCTACACGAAGCTCGGCCGCACCGAAGACGCGCGTCGCGCATTCGAACGGTCTCTCACCTTCGACGCGCACGACAGCACGGCGTACACGAATCTGGGTCTGCTGGCGCTGGCGGCGGGCGATCGTACGGCCGCCCGCGACTGCTTCGCCGAGGCACTCTGGCTCGAGCCAACCTCCGCGACTGCGCGTGAGGGGCTCGCGCGCACCCGCTAGCCGCGTGTCGGCCGGGAATCGTGCCCGGCCGTGGGAACTACTTCAGCCAGTCCAGCACGGCCTGCCGATCCATCGTCAGGATCAGCTGCCGGTTGGTCGGGCAGCCCGCCGGCGTTGGCGGGTTGGCGGGCTGGTTGTCGAAGCAGCGCGAGACCTGCGGAATTACGAGCACCTGGGGCGCCGAGCGCGGAAGCGAGGTGTCGAAGAACGCCCAGTTCGGCTGCACCAGCGGCACGCAACCGGCGTCGGGCGTCGACCTGAACCGCTGCCGAGGCAAGGCGCCGGCCTTGGCGTAGCACGCTGGCGCGGCGCGGTCGCCGGGGGAGAGTTCCGTCAGCCACGCGGCGGCGTCGGCGATGTCGCGTTCGTGCCCCAGGGCCATCGTCATCACCCCGCCGCCCCCGGGGGCCAGCTCCTTCTCGATGTCGGCCTCGACCTGCTTCTGCACCTCGTCCATCTCGGCAAGGAACTTCGCCGGGTTCGGTTGCAGAGCGGCCACCTCCTTGTAACCGGCGAGGCGCTGGGCCCGTTTCGCCGGATTCCGCGAGTCGGCCAGGCTCACCCTGAAGCGATCCACCGCTTCACGGCTGTCGTCGAGGTCCTTCCTGTGGGCGGCCACGAGGAAGCCGATGGCCTGCTCCATGGACACGGGGGCCCAGATCGATTTCGGGTGTTTCGTGATGACCAGGATGTCCCCGTAACGTGGGAAGCCCGCGATCTCGCCATGCGCCGGCGGCTGCATGTACGCTTCGGCGTCCGCGCCAATCCAGTCGGGGACGCGATCGCCGGCGATCATGCCAGCGCTCAGATCGTTGACGTGAAACAGGAGCAACGCCGTCTCGCCCGTGTCCTCGCGAATCGTCTTGCCCCCGCGCTCGTATTCGAAGATGGGGAACGCGCCGAAGTCGAGCGCGCCGGCGAGCGGGATGGCGGTGCCGTTCGGCTGTCCGGGCGCGGGGCCGCTGTACCCGGCGAGGGAGCCCCACGTCTCGACGCTGAAGCCGCGTGGCGTCGCCACGCCACTGGCCCGCTGCAGGATGGCGTTGAGCGCCAGAAGCTGCCCTTCGAAGGCCTTCACCTCGGCGGCGGTGGCGCTCCGCTCCCGACGCGCGCTTGGGATGGCGGTGAACTTCCACGGCTTCCAGGCGCCGGGCGCATCGACGATCATGCGCGACTGCGCACGCGGCGCCGTCACCAGCGCCGCCGCGACGAGGAGCGCCACGCCCAGGCCACTCATCGGCAGAAATCGGCGGAGATTGCCTCCGCCCGATGACCTGTACATGGCGCGCATTGTACTGTCGTGTGGTCGAGCAGTCCCTTTCGTGCCGGTGTTGCGGCCGCCGCCGACGGTCAAACCTGAGGCGTCACGCAGGATCCTGCCACAGCAGCATCACCGCGTACGCACGCCACGGCCGCCAGGCCTCGGCGCGAGCCTCGAGTTCCCGGGCCGTGCACCCGCCGGCTGCCCGCCGCAGGACCAGATCGCCGCTCGGGAAGGCGTCACGGTCGCCAAGGGCCCGCATCGCGACGTACGATGCCGTCCACGGGCCGACGCCCGGCAGTGCCATCAGCTCCGCCCGCCCGTCGCGGCCTGTCTCGAGGACGACACGGCGCTCGATCACCGCGCGGGCGAGCGCCCGGATGGTGGCGGCGCGCGAGGGCATGACGCCGCACTGCTCGAGCGCCGCCCCGACAAGAGCGGCGGGCGTGGGGAACACACGCGACAGGCCGTTGGCGGGGGCGACTGCGGTGCCAAAGGCCTGCGCGATCCGGCCCGCGATGGTGGTGGCGGCCCGCACCGACACCTGCTGGCCGAGCACCGCGCGCACCGCCAGCTCAAAGCCATCCCAGGCACCGGGAACCCGGATTCCGGGATGCGCCGCCAGCCGTGGGCCGAGCAGCGGGTCGGCTCGGAAATGCGCGCCGAGCAAGGAGGGAGTCGCGTCGAGGTCGCACATCCACCGCACGCGCTCGACGATGGCCGGCAGCGCCGGGTGTGGACCCGGGACGTGGAGCGAGAGGGCCGATCCGGTTTCCGCCGGCCGGATTTCGATGACGCCCGTGCGGCCAGCGAGATCGATCGTGCGGCGGTAGCCGTCGCGGGACACCTCTTCAACGCCCGGCGTGGCTCTGGCGTCCAGAAACGCGATCAGGGCTGGCCAGTCGTAGGGCGACTGATACGGCAAGTCAACACGCCCGGGCCGGCAGGGCATCGACGCAGGATAGCGCTTCGATGCCTCGAGGCGAGTCGTTTCACCGTACAGTGACGCGCATGGCTTCGGTGTCGCCCGGTCGGGCGTGGCTGGGTTTCTGGCTCCTGACGCTCATCTGGGGCTCGTCGTTCCTCTTCATCCGCATCGGCGTCGAGGAACTTTCCACGTTTCAGCTCGTGTTCATCCGGACGGCCATTGCCGCCGTGGGTCTCAATCTCGTGCTGGTCCTTCGCGGGCAGCGTCTGCCCACGGACCACGCCGGTATTCGAGACGTGATCTTTCTCGGTGTGGTCAACACCGTCCTGCCGTTTGCACTCACCACCTGGGGGGAGAAGAGCATCGAGAGCGGACTGGCGGCGCTCCTGCAGGCCACCTCGGCGCTCTTCACCCTGGTCGTGGCGCACTTCACGTTCGCCGACGAGCGCATCACGCCGCGCAAGGTGCTGGGCCTGCTGTTTGGATTCGCCGGGGTGGTGGTGCTGGCCAGCCGGAGCCTCGGGGACGACGGCCCATCCGCGGATGTGGGACGCCTGCTCGGGCAGGTTGCCATCGTCGGGGCATCGTTCTGCTATGCCGTGGGCGGCACCTACAGCCGCCGGGCGATGCAGCAGCACCTCTCGCCCTTCGTCGTGGCCGCGGGCACGATGACGGTGGCGGCGGTCCTCACGGGCCTGCTGATGTACCTCGTGCCGTTTGCGGGCGGCGCGCCGCCGACCGCCCTGACGGCGCTGAGGCCGGCGGTGCTGGCGGCCGTGATCACGCTCGGCCTGCTGAACACCTTCGTGGCGTACCTGATCTTCTATTCGGTCATCGAGACGCTGGGCGCTGCGCGGGCATCGATGGTCACCTACGCCATCCCTGCCGTCGGGCTGGCGCTCGGCACCGCGTTCCTGGACGAGCCGTTCGATCAGCGCCTGCTGGCCGGCGCCGTCATGATCGTCGGCAGCATAGGCATCGTCAATCTGCCACGCCGGTGACGTGCGGCCCCTGGAGTACGGTACGCGGATGAGGACGGGGCACGATTCGATGGCCGTGGTCGCCAGCCGCGTGTCGACCGGCGACCGCGCGACCCGGCAGCTCGTGATGCTCCACGGCATCTACGGGCGCGGCCGCAACTGGCAGGGTGTTGCACGGGCGGTGGTAGACGCGCGTCCGGACTACGCATGCTGGCTCGTCGACCTGCCGCACCACGGCCGGGCGGGGCCAGGTGCCCACGGCGACACCGTGCACGGCCTGGCGGCGGACGTGTGGGACTGGGCGCGGACCTCCTCGGTGACGCCCGACGCCATTCTGGGGCACTCCTACGGCGGCAAGGTGGCGCTGGCGATGACCCTCACGGCGCGTGAGCAACCGCTGCAGGTCTGGGTCATCGACTCGACGCCCGAGGCCAAGCCGCCGTCGGGGAGCGCCTGGAGGATGCTCGAGGCGGTCCGCGCCCTGCCCGCCAGGTTCGAGTCGCGCGAGGTGGCGCAGGCGGCGCTGGTCGGGCGCGGCTACACGGTGGGCGTGGCGCAGTGGATGACGACCAATCTCGTGC
>JADZBZ010000314.1 GCA_020851835.1 Acidobacteriota bacterium | reverse complement strand
CGCACCGTGACGAAGAACCGCTCCTCCTCGAGATCCTCCTCGAGCATGTCGAATCCCTCGGCGACGAGCGCAATGGCGTCCTCGCGATCGGGCCGGCTCTCGAGAGCCTTCAGCAGCGTCGGCGTACTGCGCAACGCGACGAGTCCCAGTGCCAGCGCCACGGGTGCACGTACCGGATCCTCGGACGGCACCCCGACATCGAGCAGGATGCCGACGGCCTCCGCCCCGCCCCGGGCGCCAATCGCACCCAGACCTGCCGCCGCCGCCCGCAGTAGTTCCTGATAGCCGGGGAAGTCTTCCGCGAATCCGAGCGTCTTCTGCAGGAACCCCAGGTGCGAGCCGCAGTTCTGGCCCATGAGGCAGAAGGCCGCTGCCAGCGAGGGCTGCAGAATCTGAGACCCCGACCGCTGCAACTCGGCCAGGGGCGCGAGCGCGATCCTGTCGCCCATCTTGCCGAGCGCCAGCACCGCATCGTCTTGCAGCGGCCCGTCGAGGCGGGCAATCTCGATCAGGGCTGGTGTTGCCGCGGCAACCTGGTAGTCGCCAAGGGCCTCGATGACGGCGCCCCGAAAGTAATCCACGCCCCGGCCCGCGTCGCGCAGCAGGGCGGCCCTGACGGCGGGATTGGCGGCGGCAAGAGGCGCCAGCGCCCGGACCAGCGACGGCCGGACGAACTCGCCGGTCTCCTTGTCGAGCGCTGCCAGCAGGCGTGGAGCGAGCCCGGGGTCGGGATGGTGCTCGAAGTAGCCGTACGCCACCTCGCGCAGGCGATCGTTGGGCGAGTCGAGCACCTCGATCATCGCATCCACGGTGCGTGGGTCGGCAAAGCCGGTCAGCAGCACCAGCGCCTTGAAGCGAATGTAGCCGTCGGCATGTTCGCGCACCGCCTCCAGCAGCTCGGGCACGGCGAGTGC
Organism: Acidobacteriota bacterium; assembly: GCA_020851835.1. Classification (GTDB taxonomy): domain Bacteria; phylum Acidobacteriota; class Vicinamibacteria; order Vicinamibacterales; family UBA2999; genus VFZN01. The sequence continues at coordinate 9,446 of JADZBZ010000314.1, read as the reverse complement.
TTCCGGAGCCCGGCGGACGGCGCGACCGGCCCGCATGCGCGACGGGTAGTCGAGATCTCCCAGCCGGCCGATGGCCGCGCGCAGGTCGTCGCGCGAGATCGGCGTGGGCCCGCGCTCCTGCGCCGTGGCGGACGGGCTCACGGCGAGGGCCAGCACCAGCGCGGCGGCGAGCCGCTCAGGCCACCGACTCGGGCTCTTCCTGGGGCAGTGGGACCGGCTGGTCATTGAGTTTCAGTGTGAGCTGAAGGTAGGCGTTCCGATCCTGCGGGAAGGCGACCGGGTACTTGCCCGTGTAGCACGACGTGCAGTACGACGCGCCCCGGCCGCGGACCGATTGGACCAGGCCGTCGAGGCTGAGATAGGCCAGCGAGTCGGCGTTGAGATAGCGGCGAATCTCCTCGAGCGAGTGCGTGGCCGCGATGAGCTCGCTTCGACGCGGCGTGTCCACGCCGTAGAAGCACGGCGAGATGGTCGGCGGGCAGCTGATGCGGAGGTGCACCTCACGCGCACCCGCGGCGCGCACCAACTTGACGATCTTCCGGCTCGTCGTGCCGCGCACGATCGAATCGTCGATCAGCACCACGCGCTGCCCGGCGAGGATGCTCTTCACCGGGTTCAGCTTGACCTTCACGCCGAAGTGCCGGATCGCCTGCGCGGGCTCGATGAACGTGCGGCCGACGTAGTGGTTGCGAATCAGCCCGAAGCGCAGCGGCGTGCCGGTCTCCTCGGCATAGCCGGTGGCCGCGCAGACCCCCGAGTCGGGAATGGGCACGATGACGTCGGCAGGAATGGCAGCTTCCCGCGCCAGCCGGCGGCCGAGCTCGGTGCGCACCTCGTTGACGCTCTCCCCGAACACCTCGCTGTCGGGCCGTGCGAAATAGACGTGCTCGAAGATGCAGTGCGACAACGGCAGGGGCGGAAACGGCTTGATCGACCGCAGACCGTCCTGGCCGATGACAATCACCTCGCCCGGCTCGACCTCGCGCACGTAGGTCGCGCCGATGAGGTCGAGCGCACAGGTCTCGGAGCACACCACCCACGCGTCGCCCAGGCGGCCGAGCGCCAGCGGCCGGAACCCGTGCGGATCGCGCACGGCGATGAGGTGTCCGGCGGTCAGCAGCGCCAGCGAGAACGCCCCCGTCAGCTGGGTGACCGATTCGACGATGGCGTCCACGAAGTTCGCGGCCTGCGACCGCGCGTACAGGTGCAGCACGACCTCGGTATCGCTGTTGCTCTGGAAGATCGAACCGGCGCGTACCAGCCGCTCGCGAATCTCGTTCGCGTTGACGATGTTGCCGTTATGGCAGATGGCGATCTGGCCGTGGACGCAGTCGATCAGGATGGGCTGCGCGTTGGTCAGCTTGCTCTCGCCCGCCGTGGAGTAGCGCGTGTGCCCGATGGCGAGGTGACCGGGCAGCTCCTCGAGGGTGGCCTCGTCGAAGATATCGGCGACGTGGCCCATCCGGCGCACGAGCCGCACGCGCGTCCCGTCGGCCGAGGCGATGCCGGCGCTCTCCTGGCCGCGGTGCTGGAGCGAATAGAGGCCGAGGTACGCCATCTTCGACGCCTCGGCGTGACCGAAGATGCCGAAGACCCCGCACGCCTCGTGAAGCTTGTCGAGCATGTCCCACTCCGGACGGCACGCCGTCCCAGGTACACCGACGTCCGGGTCGTGCCCGGCCGCCCCACATCACTTACAGACCCGAATCCCCCCCGCGCGTCATCCGCCGCTCGATGGCCGTGCTCCACAACTGCTCGGCGTGGTCGACCGCGCTGTCGATCACTACCGTGCCCTCGACGGCGATCGCGATGCGCGCCCCGCCGGTCTCACCAATCACCCGGGCGGGCACCCCCGCCGCCACGGCGGCCTCGATCACCTGGGCGCGCCGTTCGGGCGCCGCCGAGACGACTACCCGCGAGGCCGACTCGCCAAACAAGGTCGCGTGCGCCTGGTACGGCCCGGCGTCGCCGGCCGCCGGCACGTCCGCCCGAAGTCCCAGGCCACCGGTGCCGAAGGCGCACTCTGCCAGCGTCACCGCGAGGCCACCTTCGGCACAGTCGTGCGCCGACTGCACGGCACCGGCGCGGATGAGGTCGATGACCAGGCGCTGCAGTGCGCGCTCGCGGGCCAGGTCGAGAGCCGGAGGGACGCCTCGAACGGTTCCGTGCAGGCGCGCCAGGTACTCGCTGCCGCCGAGCTCTCCCCGATTATCGCCCAACATCACCACGAACGCACCGGGCTGCTTGAACGTCCGCGTGCACGTGGCTTCGGCATCGTCGAGCAGCCCGATCACCCCGAGCACGGGCGTCGGGTAGATGGCGCGTCCCTCGGTCTCGTTGTAGAGGCTGACGTTGCCGCCGGTAATCGGCACCTCGAGCGCGCGGCAGGCGTCGCCGATGCCACGCACGGCCTCGGCGAACTGCCACATGATCTCGGGCCGTTCGGGATTGCCGAAGTTGAGGTTGTTGGTCGCCCCGATCGGCTCGCCCCCGGCACAGGCGACGTTGCGGGCGGCTTCCGCCACGGCCAGCATCCCGCCACGGTGCGGATCGAGGTAGCAAAACCGGCCGTTGCCGTCCACGGAGATGGCCAGCGCCACCGGCGTGTCCTTGACGCGCACGATCGCCGCCGACAGCCCCGGCTGAGCGATGGTGTTGGTTCCGACCGTGTGATCGTACTGGCCATAGACCCAACGCTTGCTCGCGATGGTCGGCGAGGCCAGCAGCGCCTCGAAGGCGCCCTGGGCGGCCGGCGGCGCGCCGAGGCTCGCCAGGTCCAGCTGGCGGACCTCGGCCTGCCACTCGGGCTCGCGCATCGGCCGGCGATAGACGGGCGCTTCGTCGGTGAGGGCGCGGTTGGGGACATCGCCTACCAGTTGCCCATGGTCGAAGATCTTCAGCCGGTCGCCTTCGGCCACCTCGCCGATCTTCACGGCGTGCAGGTCCCACTTCTCGAAAACCGCCTCCACTTCGCGCTCGCGGCCCCGGTGCACGACCATGAGCATGCGCTCCTGCGACTCGGAGAGCATGATCTCGTACGGGGACATCCCGGTTTCCCGCTGGGGAACGTGCATCACGTCCACCACCATGCCGTGGCCGCCGCGCGACCCCATTTCCGAGGTGGAACAGGTGAGGCCGGCGGCGCCCATGTCCTGGATGCCCACCAGCGCACCCGTCTTCATCACCTCGAGACAGGCCTCGAGGAGGAGCTTTTCCATGAACGGGTCGCCCACCTGCACGGCCGGGCGCTTCTCGGCCGACGACTCGTCGAACTCGGCCGAGGCCATCGTGGCGCCGTGGATGCCGTCCCGCCCCGTGCGGGCGCCCACGTAGTACACCGGGTTGCCCGCGCCGCGCGCGGCGCCCTTGACAATGTCGTCCGCGCGGGCGATGCCCAGGCAGAGCACGTTCACCAGCGGATTGCCGGCGTACAGCTCGTCGAAGACGACCTCGCCGCCCACTGTCGGGATGCCGATGCTGTTGCCGTAGCCGCCGATGCCCGACACCACGCCTTCGAAGATCCGCCTGGCCTGCGGGTGCTCGAGCGACCCGAAGCGCAGGGCGTTGAGCAGGGCGATAGGCCGGGCGCCCATGGTGAAGATGTCGCGGATGATGCCTCCGACACCGGTCGCCGCTCCCTGGTACGGCTCGATGAACGACGGGTGGTTGTGCGACTCGATCTTGAAGACCGCGCAGAGCCCTCCGCCGATGTCGACGGCGCCCGCGTTCTCTCCGGGCCCCTGCACGACGCGCGGCCCGGTGGTGGGCAGCGTCTTCAGGTGCACGCGCGAACTCTTGTAGCTGCAGTGCTCCGACCACATCACCGAGAAGAGCCCCAGTTCGAGCAGGTTGGGTTCGCGGCCCATCAGCTCGAGAATACGGGCGTACTCGTCGGGTGCGATCCCGTGGCGTTCCAGAACGGCGGCGTCGATGACAGTCATGAATCGAGTGACGAGCGGAAGAACCAGAAACCGATCAGCGCATCCACCACGGCGACTCCCCCGAGCACCGCCGCGAGTGTGGTGCGAAGCTCGACGGCAACGGGCACGAGGCCGGTGGATGCGGCCATGGCAAGGCCGCCGAGGAAGGCGGCGCTCGCCCACAATGCCAGGCCGACTATCCGCGCGCTGCGCGCCGGCAACCTAGCCACGAGCCGCACCTGCGGCGAGGGACTGCACGACCGACGCCAGGACCACCCGGCCGTCGTGGCTGCCGAGCGAGGACTCGCAGGCGCGCTCGGGGTGCGGCATCAGGCCCACGACGTTGCGTTGACGGTTGCAGATGCCCGCAATGTTGTTGAGCGATCCATTGGGATTGCCCTCGGGCGTCGCCTCGCCGTGTCCATCGACGTAACGGAAAACCACCTGCCGGTTCGACTCGATCTCGGCCAGGACGTCGGGGTCGGCGAAGTAGTTGCCTTCGCCGTGCGCGATGGGCAGCGACAGCACCTGGCCGCCCGTGCAGGCCGCCGAGAACGGCGTGTCGGTCTGCTCCACCCGCACCGGGACCATGCTCGACACGAACTTGATGCCGCGGTTCCTCACCATCGCGCCCGGCAGCAGGCCCGCTTCGAGCAGCACCTGGAAGCCGTTGCAGATGCCGAGCACGGGACCGCCGCGCCCGGCGAACCGCGTGACGGCACCCATGATGGGCGAGAAGCGCGCGATGGCGCCGGTCCGCAGGTAGTCGCCGTGGGCAAAGCCGCCCGGCAGGATCACGGCGTCGGCCGCGCCCAGTTCCGTGTCCTTGTGCCAGACCAGGACGGCCCCGACGCCAATGACGTGCGAGACGGCGTAGTAGGCATCCGCATCCGAGTTGGACCCCGGAAAGACGACGACCGCGACCGTCACGGGAGGACCTCGACGCGGTAGCTCTCGATGACCGGATTGGCCAGGAGCTTTTCCGCCATCTCGGTGACCCGGGCGCGGGCCGCGGCCGGGTCCGTGTCCGTGTCGCTCAGCTCGAGGTCGAAGAACTTGCCTTGACGGACGTCGGAGACGTCCTCGTAGCCGAGCGACAGCAGGGCGTCGGCCACCACCCGGCCTTGCGGGTCGAAGACGGAGGGCTTGAGGGTGACGTAGACTCGCGCGCGCATAGTGGTTACCGGCTTCCCTTGAAGACGCGATCGAAAATCGTGTCGACGTTTCGCAACTGCTCGTCCAGGTCGAAGGCCTTGTCGAGGTCCGCGGCGGCGAGCACGGCCATGACGTCCGCGTCGGTGAGCAGCAGGCCCTTGAAGTCGCGCTGCTCGTGAAACGCCCGCATGGCGTTTCGCTGTACCCACTCGTAGGCCTGCTCGCGCGAGAGGCCGCGGCGCGCCAGCTCCAGCAGCACCTGTCCCGAGAACACCACGCCGTGCGAGCGGTTGAGGTTCTCGAGCATGCGGTCCGGGTACACCGCCATCCCGGCCACAATCCGGGTGAAGCGGCGCAGCATGTGGTCCAGCGCGATGAAGCTGTCTGGCAGAATCACGCGCTCGACCGAGGAGTGCGAGATGTCGCGCTCGTGCCAGAGCGCCACGTTCTCCAGCGCGGCCATCGCGTTGGCGCGAATCAGGCGCGCCAGGCCGACGACCTGCTCGCACCCGATGGGGTTGCGCTTGTGGGGCATGGCCGACGAGCCTTTCTGCCCCTTGCCGAATGGCTCCTCCACCTCGCCGATCTCGGTCTTCTGGAGGCCGCGGATCTCAAGCGCGAACTTCTCGAGCGACGCGGCGGTGATGGCCAGCGCCGACAGCAACTCGGCATGCCGATCGCGCTGAACGACCTGCGAGGAAACCGGCGCGGGTTCGAGCCCCAGGCGGCGGCAGACCTCGCCTTCGATAGCCGGATCGAGGTGGGCGAAGGTGCCGACCGCCCCCGAAATCTTGCCCACCCGCACCGTCTCGCGCGCTCGCTGCACGCGCGCGACGTTCCGGGCCGTGTCCGCGTACCACAGCGCGAGCTTCAACCCGAAGGTCATCGGCTCTGCGTGCACGCCGTGCGTGCGGCCGATCATCGGCGTCCGCCGGTGCTCCAGCGCGCGGCTGCGAATCGCCTCGGCCAGCGCCGCCAGGTTGACGAGCGTGAGATCGCACGCCTGCACCATCTGAAGCGCCTGCGCCGTGTCGACCACGTCCGACGAGGTGAGCCCGAAGTGCAGCCACCGCGCCGACGGTCCGACGATTTCGGCCACCGAGGTCGTGAAGGCGATGACGTCGTGCTGCGTGGTCCGCTCGATCTCCTCGATGCGGGCGATGTCGAATCCGCCCTTCGCCGCGAGATCGCGGGCGGCGTCCGCGGGCACGAGTCCGGCCAGGGCCATGGCCTCGGCCGCTGCCACTTCCACCTGGAGCCAGGTCTCGTACCGGCGCTGGTCGCTCCAGATACGGCCCATGTCGGGATGTGTGTAGCGGGCGATCATCGTCCGGAGTCGCTGCGGCTCCCCGGTGGCGCCGGAGCACCGGCCACAGGGGTCATATGGTGAGCGTGTCGCGCGAAACGTGCAGGCCGTTCACGTTGCCGAGAACCGTCACGCTGAGCGAGTCGGTCGAGAACAGCCGGCGGGCCACGCGGTCGATGTCGTCGGCCGTCACGCGCTCGATGGCCGCGAGCATCTCGTCGAGCGTATCGGTACGGTCCCGGTAAATCTCCTGGCGCGCCAGGTGGGACATGCGGCTCGACGTGCTCTCCAGGTTGAGCATCAGCGACCCCTTGAGGTGATCCTTCGCGCGCCGGAGCTCCACGTCGCCGACGGTCGTGTCCCGGAGCTGGCGAAGCTCCGACACCACCACGTCGATGAGCTCCGCCACCGCGTCGTTGGCGCAGCCGGCATAGATGCTGAGGGCGCCCGTGTCCTGATAGGCCGACAACCCCGAAAACACCACGTAGGCCAGGCCACGCTTCTCGCGCACGTTCTGGAAGAGCCGCGAACTCATCGACCCGCCGAGCAGGGTGTTGAGCGCATAGCTCACGTATCGATCGGGGTGATTCTGTGGCAGGGCCGCCATCCCGAGGCACACGTGGCTCTGCTCGAGCTCCTTGCGGCGGACCAGCGAGCTCTGCGTGACGACGGGAGGGTGCACCGGCTCGGACACGCCCTGGCTCGGCACGTCCACCAGGGCCCGCTCGAGCATCTCGCGAAGCTGATCGTGGTCGAGGTTGCCGACGGCGACCACCGACAAGTGCGGCGCCACGTAGGTGTCAACAAAGTAGCGCCGCAGCGCCGGCTGGCTGAGGCCCGACACCGATGCGGGCAGCCCGAGAATGGGACGACCGAGCGGATGGTTCGGCCAGAACCCTTCGGCGAACAACTCGTGCACCAGGTCGTCCGGCGTGTCCTCGACCATCTTGATTTCTTCGAGGACGACCTTCTGCTCTTTCTCGATGTCGGATGGCTCGAAGGTCGGATGCGAGACGAGATCGGCGAGCAAATCGACGGCCACCGGCAGGTGTTCGTCGAGTACCTTCATGTAGTAGCCGGCGTACTCCTTCGACGTGAACGCGTCGAGCTGTCCGCCGATCGAGTCGACTTCCTGCGCGATGCCCTCGGCAGTCCGCCGAGCGGTGCCCTTGAAGAGCATGTGCTCGACGAAATGCGCGATTCCGGCATGCTCGGCAGGCTCGTGGCGCGACCCGCGCGACAGCCACACGCCGACGCTGACCGAGCGCACGTGCGGCATTCGCTCGGTGACAAAACGAACACCGTTGGCGAGCACGTCGCGACGAATGGCTGCTTCGGACACGTCGAGGTGGTGTGCTGCTAAGTGGTTGCAGCACAAGGGAATTCCTATGGTACCAGCTTTCGCTGGATCATGCAACGCCCGCGTCACGGTGTGCGCGGCCGCGCCCAACCTCCACGCCGGCCCGCACCCGCCGCCTCCGGGGCTACACTGATCGCGTGGCGGCCGGACAACGCGTAGACCTCGGTAATCTGGACCGGGCGGGCCTCGAGGCGCTCGTCGTGTCGCTCGGCCACCGCCCCTTTCACGCCAGGCAGCTCTACCAGTGGATCTGGAAGCGCGGCGAAACCGACATCGACCGCATGACCGACCTCGGGCTCGAGCTGAGGTCCGCGCTCGCCGACAAGGCAACCATTCACACGCCCGAGGTGGCCACGCGCCAGCACTCCGAAGACGGCACGGTCAAGCTGGTGCTGCGCCTCGAAGACGGGCGCCAGATCGAGGCGGTGTTCATTCCGGACACGCCGGCGCAGACCTTCTGCATCTCCACCCAGGTCGGCTGCGCCATGGGCTGCGCCTTCTGCCTCACCGGCAAGATGGGACTGGTGCGGCACCTCACCGCGGGCGAGATTGCCGGGCAGGTGCGCGCCCTGGCGCGCGAGCTGGACATGTGGCACACGCCGTTCAACATCGTCCTCATGGGCATGGGCGAGCCCCTGCACAACTACGACGAGACCATGCGGGCTCTCCGCATGCTGGCCGATGCGCATGGCCTGGCCCTCAGCCCGAAGCGCGTCACGCTGTCGACGGTCGGGCTCGTGCCCCTGCTCGACCGGCTGGCCGCCGAACCGCTGATGCCGAACCTGGCCATCTCACTGCACGCGACGACCGAGCAGCAGCGGTCGGCGCTCGTGCCACCCACGAAGAAGTACCCCCTCCAGGACGTGCTCGACGCCTGCCGGCGGTTTCCCCTGTCGAAGCGGAGCCGGATCACCTTCGAGTACGTGTTGCTCGATGGCGTCAACGACACACCGGAGGACGCACGCCGCCTGGCCAGGATTTTGTCCGGGATCAAAGGCAAGGTGAACCTCATCCCGCTCAACGCCGCAGCCGGCATCCCCTTCGATCGTCCGCCCGACGCGCGCGTGGATCGCTTCGCCGCCATCCTGGCGGAGAAGAGAATCCTCGTGTCGGTCCGAAAGAGCCGCGGCCGCGACATTCGGGCCGCCTGCGGCCAGCTGATCGTCGAGGGCCAGGGGCGGCGGTCGCCGGCCCAGCAGTTCGCGGAGGCCCTGTGAGGAATAGAAGACGCGGTGCGACGGCCCGCGCCCTGGCAGCCGCAGTGGCGATCGTGGCCGGCGCCGCCTGCGGTAGGGCCGGCGAGTCCCGAACCTTCCGCGAGCTGCAGCGCAGGCTCGAGCGACTGGCGCCGGTTGAGCGTGACGCGGCCATCGAGGCGTTCCTGTCGGCGCGCGGCGGCACACCGCTGGTCGAGAACCAGTCGCGCGCCGTGTTCCTCGTTCAGGATCGCAGGGGCGTGACCCCTCGCATCGTCGGCGACTTCAACGACTGGGCCGCCTCGGCCAACGGCCAGGACCCCGCCGTTGGCGTCCCGGTGCGCATCGAGGGGACGGACTGGTCGTATCTCGAGACGACGATTTACACCAACGCCCGGGCCGAGTACGTGCTGCTGTTCCCGGACGAGACGACTCCGGATCCGCACAACCCGCGGACCATCGCCGCGTTCGCCGGGCCGCGGTCCGAGGTGCGCATGCCCCAGTGGGTG
>JADZBZ010000313.1 GCA_020851835.1 Acidobacteriota bacterium | reverse complement strand
GCTTCCATCTCGTCATGGACACCATCGATCGGCTGCCTCAGACCGGGGCGGCCGGCGCGCGCCTCAAGGAGCGGCTCGAGCAGACGCTCGCCGAGCACCGGCGATACATCGAGCAGTACGGGCAGGATCTGCCCGAGATCCGGAACTGGCGCTGGAAGGGGTGAGCGCGATGTCCAGACGACTCGAGGCGCCGGGCGGAAAGACCCTGGTGGCGCACGTCAGCGGCACGCTGGCGGAGCTGGCAATGGTCGGGGATCGGCTCGATCACCGCCAGGCATCGGAGGCGCGGGCGTGGCTGGACCAGGCGTAGGCGGCACGACCGGGGCCGGCCCCGGCCCGCGCCTGCCCGTGAATCGCGGCACGATTGTGTCGGTGCGCGGCAGCGTGGTGGACGTCCGCTTCGACGGGTGGTTGCCGGCCATCTACACGGTGCTGCGGGCGGGCGCCGAGGGCCGGGTCGTCATCGAGGTGCTCGCCCAGCGCGACGAGCGGCACGTGCGGGGCATCGCGCTGACGCCCACGCAGGGGCTCGCCCGCGGCATGGTCGTCGAGGATTCGGGCGGTCCGTTGAAGGTCCCGGTCGGCCGGGCCATCCTGTCGCGGATGTTCGACGTCTTCGGCCACACCATCGACCGTCAGCCCGCGGTGGCCGACGTCCAGTGGCGGTCGGTGCACCGCGATCCGCCGCCGCTCGCCCGGCGATCGACCCAGTCCGAGATCTTCGAGACCGGGCTCAAGGTCATCGACGTGCTCGTGCCGCTCGAACGCGGCGGCAAGGCAGGCCTCTTCGGTGGCGCGGGCGTGGGCAAGACGGTCCTGCTGACCGAGATGATCCACAACATGATCGGGCACCAGGAGGGCGTCAGCATCTTCTGCGGCATCGGCGAACGCTGCCGCGAGGGTGAAGAGCTCTATCGGGACATGAAGGACGCCGGCGTGCTCTCGAACATGGTGATGGTGTTCGGCCAGATGAACGAGCCGCCCGGCAGCCGGTTCCGGGTCGGCCAGGCCGCCCTCACGATGGCCGAATACTTCCGCGACGACGAGCATCGCGACGTGCTGCTGCTCGTGGACAACATCTTCCGCTTCATCCAGGCCGGCATGGAGGTGTCCGGGCTGATGGGGCAGATGCCGGCGCGCCTCGGCTATCAGCCCACGATGGGGACGGAGCTGTCGCGGCTGGAGGAGCGCATCGCCAACACCGATACCGGCGCCATCACGTCGATCCAGGCCGTCTACGTGCCGGCCGACGACTTCACCGATCCGGCGGCGGTGCACGTGTTCTCGCACCTGTCGGCCTCCATCGTGCTGTCGCGCAAGCGGGCGAGCGAGGGCCTCTACCCGGCCATCGACCCGCTGCAGTCCGGTTCCAAGATGGCCACGCCGGGCATCGTCGGTGAGCGCCACTACGAGGTGGCGCAGGCCATCCGGCGGACGCTGGCGCAATACGCGGAGCTCAAGGACATCGTCGCCATGCTGGGCCTCGAGCAGCTGTCGCCCGAGGATCGGATGGTCGTCGCGCGCGCGCGGCGGCTCGAGCGCTTCCTGACGCAGCCGTTCTTCACGACCGAGCAGTTCACCGGACTGAAGGGCAAACTCGTCAGCCTCGAGGACGCGCTGGACGGGTGCGAGCGGATCCTGAAGGACGAGTTCAAGGACTACCCGGAGCGCGCGCTCTACATGATCGGCAGCATCGACGAGGCCAGGAGGCCGGCACCGTGAACCTCAGGATCCTCCTGCCCTTCCGTATCTTCGCCGACAGGACCGGCGTGTCGCGCATCGTCGCCGAGACGCGCGCGGGATCCTTCGGGATCCTGCCGCACCGCCTCGACTGCGTCGCGGCGCTGGCGCCGGGCATCCTCGTCTACGAGACTGACGGGGAGGGCGAGGTCTACGTGGCCGTGGACGACGGGGTGCTGGTGAAGACGGGGCCCGACGTGCTGGTGTCCGTCCGCCGGGCCCTGAGCGGGCCGGACCTGGGTCGCCTGCGCGATGCCGTGGAACGGGAGTTCACGCGGCTGGACGAGCAGGAGGAACGCGTGCGATCCGTCATGACGAAGCTCGAAACCGGTTTCCTGAGGCGGCTCGCCGCCTTCCAGCATGAGTGACCACCCGACGCGGCCGCCCTCGAAGCGCGCCCCGACGTTCGCGGGAGACGTCGCCGCCAAGGCCGAGCGCAAGCTGCGGGCGCGGCGACATGCCGCGCCGGGCGTCTGGTTCGGCCTGGGCATGATGGGGCTCGTCGGCTGGTCGGTCGTCGTGCCGACGCTGCTGGGGGCGGCGCTGGGCCTGTGGCTGGACCGCCGCCATCCGGGGGCGCATTCGTGGACCCTGGCCCTCCTGGTGGCCGGCCTGACGATCGGCTGCTGGAACGCGTGGCAATGGATCGCCAAGGAGGAACGCGCCATGCGCGACGATCAGCAGGACGACGACTGACATGCTGATACTGTGGCTTTCATGGGCGGCTGGAGTGGGCATCGGGTTGATGTTCTTCGGAGGCCTGTGGTGGACGGTCCGTCGCGGCCTGACGTCGGGCCGCCCGGCCCTGGTCTTCGGTGTCAGCATGCTCGTGCGCACCAGCCTCGCCCTGGCGAGCCTGTATCTCGTCTCTGCGGGTCAGTGGGAACGGCTGCTGGCCTGCCTGGTGGGGTTCGTCACGGCGCGGCTCATCGTCACGCGCGTGACGCGGGGCGCCGGAACGCTCCCCCCGCGCACCGCGGAGGAGGCTCGCCATGCGCCTCAGCCCTGACGAGCTGATTTTCTGGCAGTACGGGTTCGTCACGCTGAACGCGACGATCGTGTTCACGTGGGGCCTGATGCTGCTGCTCACCCTGGGATCGATGCTCATCACCCGCAGACTTTCGGCCGAACTCACGCGATCGCGCTGGCAGAACCTGCTGGAGATCGTGGTGATGGCCATCGTGCAGCAGATCGAGGACATCGGCCTGCCGCATCCGGAGAAGTACCTGGGCTTCCTGGGCACGCTGTTCCTGTTCATCGCCACGGCCAGCCTGTGCACCGTCATCCCCGGCTTCGAGCCGCCGACGGGATCGCTGTCCACCACCGCGGCGCTGGCGCTCTGCGTGCTCGTGGCGGTGCCGTGGTACGGCATCGCCGACCAGGGTGTCGGCGGCTACCTCGAGTCCTACGTGGAGCCGACCGTGGTGATGCTGCCCTTCAACGTCATCAGCGAACTGTCGCGGACGCTGGCCCTGGCTGTTCGCCTCTTCGGCAACATGATGAGCGGTGCGATGATCATCGGCATCCTGCTGACCATCACGCCCTTCATCTTTCCCATCGTCATGACGGCGCTCGGGCTGCTCACCGGCATGGTGCAGGCTTACATCTTCAGCGTGCTTGCGGCGGTGTACATCGCCGCGGCCATCAGGACGCGCCCGGTCGCGCCGGCACCGGCGCCCGGCGCCTGACCCAACCAGAGGACCCGCATGGACACCACCACCCTGATCGCTCTCGCCTCGATCGTCATTGCCGGCATCACGACGGCTGCCGGGTGCGTCGCCCCGGCGCTCAGCGAGGGCCGGTCGGTCTCGACCGCCCTCACCGCGCTGGCGCAACAGCCGGATGCCTCGGCCACCATCACCCGCACGCTGTTCGTGGGGCTGGCGATGATCGAATCGACCGCCATCTACTGTTTCGTGGTCTCGATGATCCTGATCTTCGCCAACCCGTTCTGGAACCACGTGATCACCCAGACTGCGGGGCGGTGACGAATGCAAGTGGACTGGTTCACCGTGAGCGCGCAGGCGCTCAACTTCGTCATCCTGGTGTGGCTGATGAAGCGCTTCCTGTACACGCCCATCCTGAACGCCATCGACGCGCGCGAGCGGCGCGTTGCGGGCGAGCTGGCTGATGCCGCCGCACGGCAGGCCGAAGCGGGGCAGGCACGCGCCGAGTTCGAGCGGAAGAACGCCGAGTTCGACCAGCAGCGGGCCGCGCTGATGACGCAGGCGGCCGAAGAGGCGGGCGCCGAGCGCCGCCGGCTGCTCGAGGAGGCCCGTCAGGCGGCCGACCAGGCGAGCGCACGGCGCCAGGCGCAGCTGAGAAACGACGCGCGAGCCCTCGATCAGGCTATCCGCCGCGAGACGCAGCGCGAGGTCTACGCCATTGCCCGGAAGGTGCTGTCCGATCTGGCAGGCGCCAGTCTGGAGGCGCGGGCGGCCGACGTGTTCGTCAGGCGCGTACGGGCGCTGGACGGCCCGGCGAAGGAGGGCGTCGCCGAGACGATTCGGACGGCATCGGCGCCCGTCCTGGTGCGGAGCGCCTTCGAGCTCCCGGCGGAGCAACGCGCGGCCATCCAGGCGGCGCTCGACGAGACGCTCCATACGGGGACCCCGGTGCGCTTCGAGGCGGCGCCGGAAGTGGTCAGCGGCATCGAGCTGGTGGTCGACGGGCACAAGGTGGCGTGGAGCATCGCCGGCTACCTCGCGTCGATCGAGCAGCGCGTCGGCGATCTGCTGGCAGAGACGACGCCCGAACATGCGGGTGGAGCGCGCGCGGTCCTGCCGGGCGCGCCGGTTGCCGGATGAGCACCGAGCCTGATCCGCTGGCGCGTGTCTTCGACCGCGCGTTCGCCGAGCTCGGCCGGGCGCGCGAGGCGGTCGTGCCGGACCTCGTGCCGCGGGAGGTGGGCCGGGTCCGCATGGTTTCCACCGGCATCGCCACGGTCTCCGGGCTGCCCGGGGCGGGGTTCGAGGAGCTGCTGGCGTTTCCCGGGGGCATCGCCGGGATCGCCTTCAACGTGGACGAGGACGAGATCGGCGTCGTCCTGCTCGGCGACTACTGGCGCCTGCACGCGGGCGACGAGGTGGAGCGGACCGGCCGGGTCATGGACGTGCCGGTCGGCGACGGCGTGCTGGGCCGCATCGTCGATCCGCTCGGCCGTCCGCTCGACGGCAACGGCCCGGTGCACTCGGACCAGCGCCTGCCAATCGAGCGTCCGGCGGCCGCCATCATGGACCGGGCGCCGGTCACCGTGCCGCTCCAGACCGGCATCAAGGTCATCGACGCCCTGATCCCCATCGGACGCGGACAGCGCGAGTTGATCCTCGGAGACCGGCAGACCGGCAAGACCGCCATCGCCATCGACACCATCCTCAACCAGCGGGGCCGGGACGTGCTCTGCGTGTACTGCGCCATCGGCCAGCGCGCGTCGGCCGTGGCGAAGGGGATCGCCACCCTGCGGGAGCGGGGGGCCATGGACTACACCGTCGTGGTCGTGACGGAGGGCAACGAGCCGCCGGCCCTGGCCTACATCGCACCCTATGCGGCGACCAGCATCGCGGAGCACTTCGTGGAGTCCGGCCGCGACGTGCTGATCGTGTACGACGACCTCACGCATCACGCGCGCGCCTATCGCGAGCTGTCGCTGCTGCTGCGGCGCCCGCCGGGACGCGAGGCCTTCCCCGGCGACATCTTCTACATCCACTCGCGCCTGCTCGAGCGCGCCACCCGGCTGCGGCAGGAACTCGGAGGCGGGTCGCTCACGGCCCTGCCGATCATCGAGACCGAGGGGCAGGACATCTCCGCCTACATCCCGACCAACCTGATCTCGATCACGGACGGGCAGATCTACCTGTCGCCAACCCTGTTCGACCTGGGCGTGCTGCCTGCGATCGACGTGGGCCGCTCGGTGTCGCGGGTCGGCGGCAAGGCGCAGAGGGCGGCGTATCGGGCCGTCGCCGGCGACCTGAAGCTGGCCTACGCCCAGTTCGAGGAGCTGGAGACGTTTGCGCGTTTTGGCGCCCGCCTGGACGAGGACACGCGCAAGACCATCGAGCACGGGCGGCGCATCCGGGCGTGCCTCAGGCAGCCGGAGTTCGCTCCCGTGCCGGTGCCTGCGCAGATCACGGTACTGCTGGCGCTGACCGCCAAGCTCTTCGACGAGGTGCCCCTGGACCGCATGGTCGAGGCCGAGCGCGCCGTGCAGGCCGCCGCGGCGCAGATCCCGGCCGATGTCTGCGCGCGATTCGAGTCCGCCGGCGACCTCAGTGCGGCGGATCGGGACGTGATTGTCGGTATCGCCCGGCAGGCGCTGGCGCAGGTGTGGCCTGCGCCGGGGCCCGTTGCCGGCGGCGCCGCCGCCGCGGACGAGGAGCCATGAGCGAAACCACGGCCGGCTTGCGGCACAAGATGGCCAGCGCCGGGCAACTGCAGGCGGTCGTCCGGACGATGAAGGCGCTGGCGGCATCGAACATCGGGCAGTACGAGGCATCGGTCCGCGCGCTGGCCGACTACTTCCGGACCGTGGAGCTCGGGCTGATTGCCTGCCTGCACAACCCGCTCTCCGCCCGGGAGCCGGTGGACGGCAACGGACCACCGGGGCCGCCCGGCACGATCGGGGCGGTGGTGTTCGGCTCGGACCAGGGGCTGGTCGGCCAGTTCAACGACGTGCTGGCCGACCACGCGGTCGCTCGGCTGGCCGCCCTGCCGGGCACGGTCCGCGTCTGGGCCGTCGGCGAACGCGTGCAGGCGCGTCTGTCCGATGCGGGCCTGTCGCTGGCCGGTCTCTTCGCCGTGCCGAACTCCGTTCGGGGCATCACGCCGCTGGTCGGACAGATACTACTGGAGAGCGAGTCCGGTCGCGCCGACAGCGAGGTGGCGGAGCTCCATCTGTTCTACAACCGGCCCACGTCCGGCTCGCTCTACGCGCCGATCGGGCAGCGGCTGCTGCCCCTCGACGACGAGTGGCGGGACGGGCTCGCGCGCCAGTCGTGGCCGGCGCGTTGCCGGCCCGACCTCTTGGGCGGCGACACGGCGACGCTGCGGGCCTTCATCCGGGAGTATCTCTTCGTCTCGCTCTTCCGGGCCTGCGCCGAGTCTCTCGCGAGCGAGAACGCCAGCCGGCTCGCCGCGATGCAGCGTGCATCGAAGAACATCGACGATCTGCTGGAGCAGCTCAGCGGGCGGTACAACGCGATGCGAAAGAGCGGCATCGACGAGGAGTTGTTCGACGTGCTGGCGGGTTTCGAAGCGTTGCCGAACGGCACGCCGCGCCGCGACTGACGGGGCCGGCGCGCCCGCCGGCCCCGTCAGTCAGGCGGCCCTTGTCCCTCACGACCCTCCACGACCACAATGAAGGGTCATGTCGCGCGCCGCCGTCGATCCCTCCCGACTGTCCGGGCTGACCAGCCGCCTGGCCGCCTTCATCACCGAGCGGCATCCACTCGCGGTCCACGGGGTGCTGGACGTCTTCGAAACGGTCGGCGGCCCCAAGCTGAAGCCGCGCGACCACGCCGGCATCGAGGCGCTGCGCGTGCCGTTCCGGCGCGAGCTGGCGCGGCAGCTTTACGATCGGCTGCGGGCGCCTGAGGGCACCGACCACACGACACCCGGGACGACGGCCATCAAGCGCATGGAACAAGCCCGTGCCGAGCTGACCGACGCGTGCGACGGCTTCCTGCGCCGCGAGGCCATTGCGGCCTCGCTGACCAGGGACGAGCGCATCGAGATCCTCCGCGGCATGGTGCTGACACGCGCCGTCGACAATCGGCTGAAGCAGCTCTTCATGGGGGGCGAGGTCCGCTGGGGGGACAGGGCCTTCCAGGGCAAGGGCTTCCGCTCGCTCGGGCAGGAGGCGATCTATGCCGCCGGGATCCGTCTAAAGCGCGGACCGGCGCACCGTGGCGAGGACGGCTCGTGGCGGGGTGACGTGATTGCGCCGGTCATTCGCGACATTGGCGCGGCGCTCGCGATGCGGCACGACGCCGAGGCCGTGCGCAACATCTTCACGGCGCAGATGGGTAAGGACGGCCCCCCGATGCACGGCAAGGACCTGCACACGGGCGATTTCGCCTGGGGGGTGCTGCCGGCGACCGCGCCGCTCGCCGTCGGGTCGCTCTCGATCGCGGGCCTGGCGATGGCCTTCTGGCGCGAGGGCTCGGAGCGGGTGGCGGTGTCTTTCATCGGCGAGGGCGGGTCGTCCCTCGGCGAGTGGCACGAGGCCATCAACGTGTGCGCCGCCCGGAAGCTGCCGGCGATCTTCTGCATCGAGAACAACCAGACGGCGCTCTCCACGCCGGTGGCCGAGAACTCCGCCGCGCGCGTCTTCGCCGACAAGGCCGCCGGGTACGGCATTCCGGGGATCTCCATCGACGGTACGGACCCCGAGGCGGTGGCGGCGGCGTTCACGTGGGCGGCCGAGCGCGCCCGGGCGGGCCACGGCCCGACGCTGATCGAGCTGATGGCGATGCGGATGTGCGGCCATGCGCATCACGACGACATGCTCTACCTGGGCAAGGACCCGCAGCCGTCGTGGGAGTACCACACGCTGCACGAGGGCGGCTACGCGAATCGCGAGCTGTACGAGTTCTGGGCCAAGCGCGATCCGCTGCCTCGCTACGCCGCGCTGCTCGAGGCCGAGGGCGTCATCAGCCACAAAGAGCCGGATCGCATCAGGGCGTGGGCGCGCGAGCTGGTGGAGCAGGAAGCCCGGGCCGTCATCGCCATGCCGTGGCCGTCGCCGGATCAGGCGGGAATCGGCGTGTGCGCGGATGAACCGCCGCGGGTCCGGATCGAGCTGCTCGAGCCCGCCCGTCGGCTGGCGCAGCCCACGACCTCCGATTTGCCGCCCCTCGATCCAGGTGGTCCGTTCGACAAGAAGGGCAACACCTTCCTCGAGGCGGTGATGCTCGGCGTCGGCGACGCGCTCCGGGCCGACCCGCGTGTCTTCGTCTACGGCGAGGACGTCGGGGGCCAGTATGGCAACGCGTTCCTGCTGCTGCGGCCGCTGCTGGAAGAATTCGGCGACCGCATCCTCAATTCGCCGCTCGCCGAAAGCGGGGTGCTGGGCGTGTGCGTAGGCGCGGCCTTGGCCGGGCAGCGGCCCATCGGCGAGATGCAGTTCAACGACTTCGTCGCCACCGGCTTCAACCAGCTCGTGAACAACGCGGCCAAGCTCCGCTATCGCTGGGGCGCCAGCGTGCCGATGGTGGTGCGCATGCCGTGGGGCGGCCTGCGCCACGCGGGGCCCTATCACTCGCAGAACACCGAGCCCTGGTTCTACCGCACGCCCGGGCTCAAGATCGTCGTCCCGTCCACGCCCGAGGACGCGCGCGCGCTGATGGCGGCCGCCGTGGTCGATCCCGACCCGGTGCTCTACTACGAGCACATCGCCCTCTATCGTGAACCGCGCATCAAGCAGGCCCTGCCGCCAGACGCGCCTGCGCCGCTCCCGCTGGGACGGGCCGCGCTGCGGCGAGCGGGCCACGATGTGGCGATGATCTCGTACGGGGCCTACGTGCACGAGTGCCTGCGGGCCGCCGAGGTGCTGTCGGGCGAGGGCATCGAGGCCGCGGTGCTCGACCTGCGCAGCCTCACGCCGCTCGATCGTGACGCGGTGTTCGCCGTGGCCCGGCACTGCGGCCGCGTCCTCATCGCGCAGGAGGACTCGCGAACGGGAGGAATTGGCGAGAGTCTGGCGGCAATGATTCAGGAAGAGGCGTTCGAGGCGCTCGACGCACCGGTGCGCGTCCTGGGAGCCCTTGACACGCCGGTGCCGTACTCGCCGCCGCTCGAGGAGTGCTTTCTGGTGAGCGAGGACGAGATCGTGACGGCGG
>JADZBZ010000312.1 GCA_020851835.1 Acidobacteriota bacterium | reverse complement strand
GACCGGTGCGTCGGCGGCGTCGGCATGGGCCACGGACGGCCGCATCCGGATACGTGCGCTGTGGGAGACACGATAGACGGCTGGACGGTCGAGGCCTACGAACCCGATCGACTGCTGCGGCTCGCGGCGAACCTGAAGCTGCCCGGACGGGGCTGGCTGGAGTTCGAGGTCACCCCGCTGGACGAGGGACGGCGTTCGCTGATCCGCCAGAGTGCGACCTTCGATCCGCGTGGTGTGCTCGGCCGGGTCTACTGGTACGGCATCGCCCCGTTCCACAACGTCATCTTCGGCGGCATGCTGGCCGGCATCACGTCTCGGGCCGGACGCGAGGGAACGTCATGAACCGAACGGTCGTCGTCAACGACCGCATGCAACGCGGGTACGTGTACCACCGCACCGAGGCTGTCGGCCGGCACTACGCCCCGGAGTTCAAGCCGGAGCTGACTCCGAAGCAGATGCTGCGGCTCGGGGTATTTGGCGGCAGGTACATGACCGACTGCCGCGAGGAATTTCCGGACCACTGGTTCACCCATGCGAAGCTGTGCGCCGACCGTCACGACGCGTGCCTCAACTGCTTCGGCGTGAACGCTTCGCAGCCGCTGGCCACGTGGCGGCTGAACGGATGGATCCGGCCGCAGGACCCGCGCGGGTGGTTTCAGTGGTACTGCCGCTACTACATGGGACGCCGAGGCCGGGACGATGCGCGGCAGATTCGACGCTGGCGCGCCATCGCCAGGCACGTGGCCGCGATCCGGAAGAACTGCGAGCCGCGCGATCTCGAATGCCGGCGGCGGCAGCGGCAGGCTGTACTGCACTGGGCTTACGACAGTCGGAAGATTTGAAGCGAGCCGCGGTCGCGGGATGCCCCGTGGCACGCCAGCGGCTGAACGCCGAATTGAGGTGAGCATGTCGATGTCTGCACTCGTCAGGGTCTACGGTCTGATGACCATCACCTTCTTCGCCATCGACCTGCTCTGGCTGGGCATCGTCGCCAGGCCTTTCTACCAGCAGCACCTCGGGCCGATGCTCCGTCCGGATGTGCGGTGGGGGGCGGCCGTCCTCTTCTACCTGCTGTTCATCGCGGGCATCCTGGTGTTTGCGGTGCTGCCAGGCGTCGAGCGAGCCTCCCCGGGGCGGGTCGTCGCGCTTGGTGCGTTCTTCGGCCTCGTCGCCTACGCCACCTTCGACCTCACCAGCCTGGCGCTCGTGAAGGGGTTTCCAAACATCGTCGCCGTGGTCGACATGGCCTGGGGTACGGTGCTGTCGGCCATCGTCGCCGCGGCTGGATATGCGGCCGCCCGGTGGGTTGGCGCCGGATTATAGAGCCGAGCCTTGGAATCGGAAGCCGCGACAACGCGGCCCGCCAGCAAAGGGATGGAACCGCTCGCACCGACCGGCCGGACACTGATCCAGGCCAAGGAGGGATATGGCCGGTCACCCTCGCGCCGCTTGCCGACACTTTACCCTATCGAGCGGGAACTGGGCTTTGCCCGGCTGGTGGAGGCGCTCAGCCGACAGCGCGGTCGCCACGCGGGACGCCAGTGGTGAGGCGCCCCGCGTGAAGTGGCAGGTTCAGCGAACGGCCTGCAGGATGAAGTCGAACGTGTCGGGAAACGAACCGATTGCGTAGACGAAGTACCGCGTGCCAGACGCGAACTGCAACTGCGCGATCGACGTGACCGGGGCGCCCGTGAACGGAATCTGCAACTGCAGCGGAATCGTCGAGGCGGGCACCTCGAGGTCGCCGAAATAGGGATTGGTCAGCGCCAGCTTCGGAAAGCCGCCCGCCACGAGCTGCACCGCCGGCGCCTGCGCCGCGTGACGCACGCTCACCCGTGCCATGCCGTCGGCCACGGGCGAGTTGTCGTTCTGATAGATCGTCGCGGTGGGCGCACCGTGACCGTCGAGGTGCGCCAGGATGCTCAACTCGACGTTGTCGGGGATGGCCGCGCCCAATACCGCGATAACCGGCGTCGCCGACTGCGGGTTCGCGCCCTGCGCGAAGATGCGGACGTCCACGCTCAGCGCGCCGCCAACCGGGATATCCGCGATGGCCTTCGGCTGGAAGTCCGGCAGGGTGGGTGTGTCGGGAATAGGCGCGCCCGCCACCGTCGCATACACGTCAACCGGGACGCCGGGAATCCCGTGAATCACGAATACACGCGACGCTGCGTCGGCGGCGCTCGCCGAAGCCGTCAGAAGAATCGCCATGGTGAGTGCTCGGAGAATGCTCATAGAACCGTTCCTTTCGGCTAGCAAGACATCGAACGACCGGGTTGTGAAGAATTCGACAACCGGATGACTTTAAGTTTAACGACATTTTTCTTTCATATCAGTTCAAACCGGCGACACGGCGAAATCGTGTGCGCGGCACGACAACAATCGGACCCATTGTTCGCGGGAGGAAAACTAGCGGCCGGCGCCGAACCGCAGACGGATCACGTCACCCCTGTACTGGAAAATTTTCTTGATGGTCGGCGCGATGAAGAAGCGGTTGGTCAGGCGGCCGAGCAAGCCGAACGGCGGCGTATAGAAGACGCGGTCGTCCATGATCGTGCGCCGTCCGTCTGCGCGACACGTGTGCTCGTGCCACCACAAGCGGTAGGGCCCCGCCTCCTGGGTGTCGACGAACCGTCTCTCCGGTTCCCACTCGGCGATGCGCGTCCGCCACTTGACCGGCACCGGACCGATCCGAACGCGGTAATTGATGATCGCACCAGG
>JADZBZ010000311.1 GCA_020851835.1 Acidobacteriota bacterium | reverse complement strand
TTCACGCACGTGTGTCACGACCTGCCGCACGCGGCGACCAATCGATCCCTGCCATCCGGCATGGCGCTGGCCCACGACGGACTGCGCTTCGCCGTGGAGGCCGCCTGACGGTGGAGGTCCTCTATTTCCCGGACGCCCCGGGGCCGGTCCGGTGGCCCCACCCGGTGCTGGCACTCGGCAACTTCGACGGCCTGCATCGCGGCCATATCAAGATCATCGACCGCATCCGACGCGGCGCCACCGAGCGCGCGGGCACGCCTGTGGTGCTCACTTTCGAGCCGCATCCGCCTCGGGTGCTTCGCCCCGACAAGGCGCCGCCCCTGCTGATGACCCCGGCCCAGAAGCTGGCCGCCCTGGCCCACGCCGGTGTTCAGGGGGTGGCCATCGTGCGCTTCACCCACGAGCTGTCGCGGTGGGAACCCGAGGTCTTCGTCCGGAAGGTCCTCGTGGAGTGGCTGCGCGTTGCCGAAGTGTGGGTGGGCGCCGATTTCCTGTTCGGGCGCGACCGCACGGGCACGTTCTCCCTCCTCCGCTCGATGGGCCAGCAGGGAGGCTTTCGGGTTGAGAAGATCGATCCGATCCGCTACAAGGACTTCATCGTTTCGAGTACGCGCATCCGCCGGCTCGTGGCCGAGGGGCGGGTCGAAGAGGCCGGCGCGCTGCTCGGGCGCCATTACACCATCGGCGGCGAGATCGTGCACGGCGCGGCGAGGGGGCGGGAACTGGGCTTTCCCACCGCCAATCTGGCCACCGTGAACGAACTGGTCCCCCCGAACGGCGTCTACGCGACGTTTCTCACGCTCGATGGCGTCGTCCGGCCCGGGGTGACCAACATCGGTGTACGGCCGACCTTTGGCGACAGCGATCGGGTGAGCATCGAGACGCACATCCTGGGTTTCGACGGGGAGTTGCACGGGCACGCAGTGGAGCTGGCGTTCGTGCAGCGGCTGCGCGACGAGCGACGGTTCCCGGACGTGGACGCGCTCCGCGAACAGATTGCGGCCGACGTGCGGCGGGCCGAGCGATTATTCGATAGACTCTCAGTGTGATGGACGGGCCCATGGCGGCCGATCGGCGCCGCGGGCGGCCGGGCGGGCATGGCCGGTCTGCGGAGGTGCGGTGAGTCCCGAGTCGTTCGAGTTCACGTTGACCGTGCGCGGCGATGTCCGGCTGGTGGGGGTGGTTCGCGGCCTGTGCGCGCACGCGGCCGGATACGCCCGGCTGGCCGAGGCGGCCGGCGCCACGTTCTGCGAGCGCGTGACGCGGGCGGCCGAAGAAGCCGCGGCCGCGCACCCCGACAAGCCGTGCCGCCTCGTGTTCGACTGCCACGACGGCGAACTGCGCGTCACCGTGGCCGGCCACACCCTCGTTCAGCCCCTCGCCGCGTGACGATGCGCCTGTACAACACGCTGACGCGGCAGCAGGAGATCTTCGAACCCCTCCGCGACAACACCGTGCGGATGTACACGTGCGGCCTCACCGTGTACGCCCGCGGTCACATCGGCAATTTCCGGACGTTCGTCTGCGTCGACGTGCTGCGTCGTGCCCTCAGGACGATTGGCGGCTGGCAGATGCGGCACGTCATGAATTTCACTGACGTGGACGACAAGACCATCGCCGGCGCGGCGAAGGAGCAGACGGACCTGCGGGAGTACACCGGTCGCTATATCGCCGCCTTCCGCGAAGATGCCGCCCGGCTCGGCATCGAGCCGGTGGAGGAGACGCCCCGGGCAACCGACCAGGCCAATCTCGACGCGATGGCGGCCATGATCCGGCAGCTCGAGGCGCGCGGCCACACCTACGCCAGCGAGGGCTCCATCTATTTCAAGATCGCGACGCTGCCCGAATACGGCAAGCTGGCGCGGCTGGACCACACGGGCATCCAGGCCGGCGCCCGTGTCGACGCCGACACCTATACCAAGGAGGACGCGCGCGACTTCGTGCTGTGGAAGGCGACCAGGCCGGGCGAGCCGACGTGGGATTGCGGCGTGGGACCCGGCCGGCCCGGGTGGCACATCGAGTGCTCGGCGATGGCCCTGCGGCTGCTGGGCGAACCGCCCATCGACATTCACACCGGCGGTATCGACCTCGTCTTCCCACACCACGAAAACGAGATTGCCCAGAGCGAGGGCGCCACGGGCCGGCCCTTTTCACGCTTCTGGGTGCACATCGAGCATCTACTGGTGGACGGCCAGAAGATGTCGAAGTCGCTGGGCAACGTGTACACGCTCGCCGACATCACCGAGCGCGGCTTCCACGTGTCGGCCCTGCGCTACCTGCTGCTCTCATCGCACTATCGCAAGCAGCTGAACTTCACTTGGACCGGCATGCAGCAGGCGGAGGAATCGCTGCGCCGCCTCACCGATTGCCTCGACCGGCTCGACACCGTGACGGGTGGGGAGGCGCACCCCGAAGTCGTGCGTGCGGCCAGCACCGCGCGCGCCGCCTTCGACGAAGCCCTGGCCGACGACCTGAACACCGCTGCCGGCCTGGCAGCGATATTCGACCTGGTCCGCGTGGTCAACACGGCCATCGATCTCAGGGAAATCGGTGCCCCGGATCTCTCCACCATCCGGAACGCCTTT
>JADZBZ010000310.1 GCA_020851835.1 Acidobacteriota bacterium | reverse complement strand
CCAGAGCTGCTGAAAGGACCGGTGGAAGCCATCATGGAACCGGCCATTCCCTTCGCCGACATCTCCACGGGCGTGGATGCGCTGGCCGGCATGCTCACCGACGCCAGCCCGGCCGTACTCGTGCGCGATTTCAAGAGCGACGAGACGTACATCATCACGCGCTGGGACGTGATCCGCGCGCTCAGCTAGAGCCTGCAGTGGGGCCGTCCCCGCCCTCGTCGAGCGGCTGAGCGGCCCTGAGTCCGGGGCTGAAGCCCTCGGGGCTCCAGCGGCGCCGGCGCTATAGGGTACTCGGATAGAATCGCCGCATGGCGCTCTGGCGACTCGTCCTTACGTTCATCGCGCTGTCCTTCGCGGGATTCGGATTCGCGTTCCTCTCGAATCCGAACGAGATGGCCACGATGGTGTCGATCGTGCTGCCCGATGCGGGCGGCCGCACCGACTTCCGTGCCATGTACGGCGGCTTCGAGTTCGGGTTCGGGGTGTTCCTGTTTCTCTGCGCGTTCAGGCGTGAGTTCGTGCGCGTGGGCCTGTTTGCGGCCGCCTGCGCGCTGGTGGGCATGGCCACCGCGCGCTCCATGGGCCTGTGGCTCGACGGCTTCGATTTCCTCCAGTTCATGCTCGTCCTCAGCGAATGGGCCGGCGGCCTGCTGGCGGCCTGGGGGGCCCTGATGGCCAAGCCCGCGCCCGACACCCTGCCGCCGCCGACCGAAGACCCAACGCCCGACCACGAGACGTTCCCCCCGGCGGCGTAGCACCGATGAGGCCTGTCCTGATGCGCCGGTTTCGTTCCGCCGCGCTGCTCGTACTCATCCTCATCCTCGCGACCCTCGGTGCCCAGGCGCAGGCGCCCCCGCCGGCGCTCGATGCCCTGGTCGAGCGCGTCCGGGCCACCTTCGACGTCCCGGGCATCAGCCTGGCCATCGTCAAGGACGATCACGTCGTGCTGGCCCAAGGCTACGGCGTGCGGACGCTGGGCCGGCCCGCCGCGGTGGACGCCGGCACGCTCTTCGCCCTTGCCTCGAACACCAAGGTCTTCACGGCCACCTCGCTCGGCCTGCTGGTTGAGGAGGGCAAGGTGGCCTGGGACGCGCCGGTCATCCAGTACCTGCCCTGGTTCCGGCTCTCGGACCCCTACGTGACGCGCGAGCTGACGGTCCGCGATCTCCTCGTGCACCGCAGCGGCCTCGGCCTGGGCGCGGGCGACTTGCTGTGGTGGCCGCCCTCCACCTACGAGCGCCGCGAGGTGGCCGAACGGCTCCGCTTTCTGCCGCTGGCCACGAGCTTTCGCAGCGCCTACGCCTACGACAACGTGCTGTATCTCGTCGCCGGCGAGGTCATCCAGGCCACCAGCGGGCAGTCGTGGGAGGACTTCGTCCGCACCCGTATCCTGGCCCGCGTCGGCATGACGGCGAGCCAGCCACGCTACGATGCGGCCGCCAATGAGGGAAATGTGGCGTCCCCGCACGCGCCCATCGAGGGCACCGTCAGAGCCGTCTCGCCCTTTGCCAGTGACAACACCAACCCGGCCGGCGGCATCCTGTCGAACGCCACCGACATGGCCCGCTGGATGCGGGTGCTCCTCCGCCGCGGTCAGCTCGACGATGGCTCCCGGCTGGTATCGGAAGCAACCTGGCGCGAGATCTCGACGTTGGTGACGCCGATGCCCAACCCGGATCCGCCGCCGGAACTGGCGCCGCTCGAGACCTTCGTGCAGGGCTACGCGCTGGGGTTGAACGTGCGCGAATATCGGGGGCACCTCGTGCTCACGCACACGGGCGGTTTGCCCGGTTACGTCTCGCGGGTGCTGCTCATCCCGGACATCAATCTCGGCGTCGCGGTGCTCACCAATCAGGAGTCCGGCGACGCCTTCAACGCCATCGCCTATTCCGTGGCGGACGCTTACCTCGGCGGCCCGCTGGCCGACTGGGTGGCCCAGTTCGAGAGGGCCCGGGCCCGCCAGTCGGCCCGCACGGCCGAGGCCGAGGCGAAAACGAGCCAGGCTCGCGACGCCGCTTCCACCCCTTCGCTCGCGCTGGAGCGATACGCCGGAGTGTATGCGGACGCGTGGTACGGCGACGTGGTGATCGAGCGAACGGGCTCGGGGCTGACCCTGCGCTTCGCGAAGACGCCCGCGCTGACGGGCCGGCTCGAGCACTGGCAGCACGACACGTTCGTCGTGCGGTGGACCGACCGGGAGCTGCGCGCCGACGCGTTCATCACGTTCTGGCTGAAGCCAGACGGGAGTGTCGCCGAGGCACGCATGCAAGCGGCTTCGCCCGCCGTGGACTTCAGCTTCGACTTCCAGGATCTGGTACTGAGACCGACGGGCCGGCCGTAGGGATCGGGACGAGCCGCCGGTCAACCGCGTTGGGCCGCCCACACCTGAGTTACAGTGACGCGCATGAGCGTGTCTCGTATCATCACCATTGCCGCGGTGGCCATCGTCGCCATCGTGGCGGTGAACGTGGTCTCGATCCTGCAGCAGGAGCGCGCACCGAGACGCGCCTACCTGCTGGTGCAGGCCGATGTGACGCACCAGGATCGCTATGCCGAGTACGCGCAGGTGGCGCCCGACATCGTGCAGAAGTACGGCGGTCGCTATCTGGCGCGAGGCGGCCGGAGCGTCACACTGGAGGGGCCACCGGCGCGCGGTCGCGTGGTGGTCATCGAGTTCCCGAGCGTGGAGGCCGCCGAGCGCTTCTATGCATCGCCCGAGTACTCCCAAGCGCGCAAGCTGCGGGAAGGCGCGGCCGACGTCCAGTTCGTCATCGTGGAAGCGCTCTAGGATCGTGGCCTCCTCGCTCCGTCCCGGCCAGGCCCGGGCGCGCGCACGCGACGCGCGAGAGCGGAACCCGGCCTCGTGCCGCGTACGCCGGGCCGCGCTGCTGACGCTGACGCTGCTGCTGACCGCCAAAGGAACCGACGCGCATCCGGCGCCATTCTCGTTCCTGGATCTGCTGATCGCGCCTGACGGGCTGCGGGGCTCCATCGTGATTCACGACCTGGACGCCGCACACGACCTGCGGATCGATCCGCCGGACCAGCTCCTCGACCCGTCCATCGCGGCCCACTACCGTGACCGCATCCAGGCCCTGATCGGGACGCGCGTGCAGGTCACCTCCGACGGCGAAGCGCGAACGCTCGCCTGGACGGGCCTCGAGGTCGTCCCCGAACGCTTCGGCCTCCGCCTGAGCTTCACTGCCGGCTCCCGTCCCGCCGCGGTGGATCTCACCGCCCGGGTGTTTCCCTTCGACCCGATCCACCAGACCTTCGTGAACGTCTACGAGGATGGTGAGCTTCGCCAGCAGAACATCCTGACGGCCGACGCGCCGACGATGCGCTTCTACACAGGCACGGCACAGGGCCGGCTGGCGGTGGTTCGCGCCTTCGTCGCGTCGGGCACGGAGCACATCCTCATCGGACCCGACCACGTTCTCTTTCTGGTGGGCCTGCT
>JADZBZ010000309.1 GCA_020851835.1 Acidobacteriota bacterium | reverse complement strand
TGGACACCGCCACCGCATGGCTCACACCTTGAAACTCCGCGAATCGCCCTTCGAGCTCGTGGACCAGCGGGCCGTCATTGGTGAGCCAGTTGCGATCGAGGGCCTGCCGCACCAGCGCCACGACGGCGTCCGGGTCCAGCACGTTGGGGGCGCCCGCGCGCAGGGGCGCAGGAAAGGCGGGGGCGCACCCCAGTAGTGCGAGGCCGGAGTGCGAGGATGATTGAAGCAAGTTCCGCGCCGTATCGAAATCAGTATACCTGCCGGCGGGGGGCCGGTACACCCTCACCCTTACGGCGGCGAATCCGGAGCCACCGCGCCTTGACGCGCGACGCGCAGCACGCCCCGCACCTCCTCTGGCGACAACCACATCAGCACATCCAGGATCGACAGGGCCGGCTCGAAGACGTACCCGGGGCAGGCATAGGTGATGACTGGCGGCGGCAGCAGGCGGAGTTCGATGCCGCTGGACGCGAAGGCTGCGGGCGAGAAGAGTGCGCTGCCGCGCGACGGGTTCAGATAGGCCGCGGCGCCAAGCGCCTCGGCCACGCGCAGGGCCCAGTCTCCGGGGCCCTCGATGGGCCCCAGCGTGAGCCCCATTTCGGACAGGAACCGGCCCTCGAAGGGCAGACCGATGTACGTACACACGCGGCCGAGCGCGGCCAGGTTGAGGCGCGCCAGGGATGGCTCCCCGGTATGGAGGCAGTCACCGACCAGCGCCATGACGGCCTCGTAGTAAGGGGCGTGGCGGCGATAGTGGCGCAACTGCCCCTCGATGCGCGCGGCCCAGGGCTGGCTGCCGTCGATGCAGATCTCGCTGATGGGCGTGCTCCGGCGATGCCTGCGGACGGGCACCGTGACGTACTGCCATCCCGCCGCCGGGTGCAGGATACGGTTGCGGTTGACCCACCCTCTTCGGATGTACTGCGCCGTGTCGAACGCAATCCACCCATCGGCCCGGCTGATGAGGTCGAAATACCCCAGGTACGGGAAGAAGTACGGCTGCATCAGTCCCAGCACCATGGCCGGTTGAAGGATAGCCGACACGAGAGGTGGAGCAGCAGAGCCGCGTAGGATGGCGTGACGCGAGGGCGCCATCGGCGGCCTGGTGCGCTCAGGCGCGAGACTCGAGCCAGCGCCGCATTTCGGCTCTGCCCACCACCCCCGCGTGCTGAAAAATGGGCTGGCCCTTTCGGAGGACGACGAAAAAGGGGATGCCGCGAACGCCGTACCGCGCGGCGAGGTCGGGGTGCCGGTCGGTATCCACCTTCAGCACGAGCGCGCGGCCCGCCATCTCGGCCGCCAGCGCGGCCACCTCGGGCGCAGCCATGCGGCAGGGACCGCACCAGGCCGCCCAGAAATCCACCAGTACGGGCACGGTGGCGTGCGCCACGATGTCATCGAACACGCCCGGGTCGGCGTCGATGGGCTCGGCGGGGGGCGGCAACGCGGTCTTGCACGCGCCGCAACGTGCCTGGGCCGTCAGCCGGTCGGCTGGCAGCCGGTTCTTGCGTCCACAGGACGGGCACACACGCAGCATGAGTCTTCTCGGCCTCCCGTGCAGAGATGCACGCACGTCTCTGGCGGTGACACTCTGGGCACGCGTACGGATCAGTCGAGCACGGGGGCGCCGGGCGGTGGGGCCACTTCGAAGGTGTTCAACGTGAAGGCCACCATCGTGTAGTACCCGACCAGTCCTACCAGTTCGACCGTCGCGCGCTCGCCCAGGTCGGCGACGGCCGTGCGGTAGGTCTCGTCGGAGACGCGCCCATCGACAACCAGCGCCGAAGCCAGTTCGAACACCGCCCGATCGGTCGCATCGTCGAAGGCCGGCGGGCGGCGCTCGCGGATGGCGGCGATGACATCGGTGCTGACGCCGGCCCGGACCGCCTCCACGGCGTGCACGCCCCACTCGTAATGGGCCGACCATCGGCGGGCCACCACCAGGATGGCCAGTTCCGCCTGGCGCACGTGGAGAGTCGTGTTATAGCGCAGGAACTCGCCGAGCGCCTGCGCTCGGGAGGCCAGGTCGGGGCTCAGCAGCCACACCCGCACGTTGGCCGGCACCACTCCTCGCCGCCCGGCCAGCGTTCGGGCCCAGACGGCGCGCTGTTCGGGTTTCAAATCGTCGAGCGCGGGGACGCGAAGTCGGGGCATGGCAAATGGCCTCCGGGCCTAGTGGAGCCGAACGCGGCGGACGACCAGCGCGGTCGCGCCCGTTTCCGGCGGTCCGTCCTCGGTTGGCGGGTCACCGACGAGCGCGATTTCGTCGCCCGAAACGGCGATGGTGACGGGACCGCCCGTGGCATCGATTCGTATGTCGAAGTAGGTGGCCGACTGGACACCGCTGGCGTTGGCTGCAAGCGTGAGACGCACGAGGCGCGCCGTGCCATCGTGGCCGGATTGGAGGCCGACCAGGCCATCGCGGTGGCGCCTGAGGCGGAGGAATCCGCCGAGGGCCACGCCCGCCGGCTCGGACAGCCGTACGGCCGCGCCCGAGGAAAGGTTCACCCTCAGGATACCCGTCCGATACGCCACGAAGGCCTGAGTCTCGGACCTACCCACGGCGATGCTGGTCGCCTCGGCGACGCCGAGGTCGAGAGGATCCCCGGTGGACTCGGCTCCGGGCATGAGCCGGGCCAGACGCCCGCGCGCATCGAGCACCAGAACGGCACCCGCGGGGGTCACCGCCAGGTCAACCGGCGCTGACAGGCCCGTGGCGCCGCCGAGAGGATAAGCCTTGAGGGGGCGGCCCGAAATCAACTGGAGCCGGTGCAGGGCTCCGGTGCCGGCCGCTTCGTCGGCGCTCGCCACCCAGAGGTCGCCGCGCCGGGTATCGATGGCGAGTGCGCGGACCGAGCCGAAGCCCGCCGATTCGGACCGCACGAGATCGACTGCCTCGTCCAGCCCTTCGCCGACGACGCGCACCTTGCGCCCGTCGCGGTCGCCCAGCAGGTAGCGGTGCGACACGGCGTCGTAGGCGAGCCCCGCCGTGGCGAAGCGGTCGCCCGAAAAGCGCACGCGTTCTTCAACGAGCGGAGTGGCATCGACG
>JADZBZ010000308.1 GCA_020851835.1 Acidobacteriota bacterium | reverse complement strand
TCCTGCGGCTCGAGACGATGGCGCCTGCCGTGGTGCACTGGAGCGACGACGGGTGGCAGACCGTACACGACACCTCGTCGCGCGACACGGGCGCCGGCGTGTACGTCGCGGACCTGCCCACCGCCGCCGTGCCGGCTGGGGGGCGAATCGAGTTCACGTTCTTCTGGCCTGAGGCGGCGCGCTGGGAAGGCCGCGATTTCTGGGTGGCCGTCACGCCGTGCTAGTCCCCTGGAAGCGTGATGACTCACGTAATTCCCGGGCGCCACGCTCCGGGACTTACACAAGTCATCACGCTTCCAGGGGACTAGCCGCGCGCCGCGGGATGGGCGCCGTGTGGGCCCACTCCCAGACGGCTGCACTCGCGGTGGGCGCTGCGGCCGCGGCCGCGCTGCTGGTCGGCGTGCTGTTCTTCGGCCACGAGATCGGGCGCCGTGTCGATGCGGTCGACGGCTGGATCGCGGGTCTGGGTTCCTGGGCTCCGGCCGGGTTCGTGCTGCTCTACGCGGTCCTCAGCTCGCTCTTCGTGCCGGACCTGCTCCTGGGTATCGTCGCCGGCTCGGTCTTGGGCTTTGGGCGCGGCCTTGCGGCGGTGGCACTCGGCAGCCTGGGGGGCGCCGTGCTGCAGTACGGGCTGGCCCGTCGGCTCTTCTCGCCGCTCATCCGAGGTTTTCTCCACTCGCGGCCTGGGCTCTCTGCCGTGCTCGCGGCGGTGCGGCAGCAGGAATTCAGGCTGCAGTTCTTGATCCGGCTCACGCCGTTGAACCGGGCGCTCACCAGCTATGCGCTCGGTGCGATCGGTGTCGGATTCGTCCGGTTCGTGGTGGCCTGCATGGCCCTGATCCCGTCGCTGTCGCTGGAGGTGTATGCGGGCTACGCGGGCAAGCACCTCGCACGCATGGCGGGCGAGCCGGAGCGTCCTGTCGTCGTGCAAGACATCATGCTGATTGGCGGGCTGCTCGCCGCGGCCGCGGTACTGGCCGTGGTGTCCCGCGTCGCTCGACGGGCCGTGGAGACCGCCGCCCGCTCGGCAGCCGATCCACTCCCATGACGACGACCGTGCGATCCGCGCACCCCTGGCGCCGCCTGCCCTTCACCATCGTGATGTCGGCGGCGGTGTTCGCCACCGCCGTCTGGTCGTCCACCACGCATCGTCCTCTCGGTACTCCAGAGTCGGACATGCTCGGACTCGCGGGGACGCACCTTGCGGGCGGCCAGTGGCATCGCCTCGTCACGTCGGTCTTCGTCACCAAGGGCGCGGCCGTGTTCTGGCAATCCTGGGCCGCGCTGACCTTGTTCACGGCCCTGGCCGAACGACGTTGGGGGTCGTGGCCGACGGCGGGACTCTTCTGGGGCGGCCACCTCTGGGCCGTCCTGGTGGTGACGCTCGGCGTCGCCATGCCGCTCTATCGCTGGGGAACGGAGGCCGGCCTGCTGCTGTTCACCTCCAGCGATGTCGGGCCGTCGGCCGGATACTGGTCGTGTATCGGTGCCGTCGTGGCCGGCCTGCCGGCGCGTCGCCGCTGGCCGATCGGCCTGGTCATGGGTGCGGCGCTCGTCGTGGCGCTATCTGCCGGCTCGAACGCGATTGCGTCGGCGCCGGATCGGGTGCTCGCCGCCGCCGCTCACCTGGTGGCCTTCGCGTCCGGATTCGGCCTCACCTTGGCCGTCGGCATCCGCGCCGGCCGGAAGCCGTCCCGCGCGTCCACACAATGAGGCACGGCCAGTGGAGAGTGTGATGGACCCCGATTAACGCGAATTAACGCGCGCCTCATGATCGGGTCACCTGAGTCGCGTCAAATCCTTACGGGGGCGCGAACGATTCATGAGCGTGCAGAAGGCCGTGGGGAGGAAGACGATGGTCGTCGGGTCGGTGGGCATGGTCGGAGGCCTGCTGGCCTGGGCATGGCTCGGCGGCGGCCCGGACGTCCCGAACTTCGCGCACGGAGGGTGATGGCGATGAAGACCGCGTCGCGCTCGCCGTTTGTCTACGTTGCCGCCGCGATCTCGGGCCTTGGCGGGCTGCTCTTCGGCTACGACACGGGCGTCATTTCCGGAGCGGTCCTGTTCATCCGCGAAGACTTCGCCCTGTCGCCGACCTGGGTCGAGATCGTCGTCAGCTGCGCCCTCGTCGGTGCGCTGCTCGGAGCGATGGGCGGCGGCGCGCTGGCAGACCGCTTCGGCCGACGGCGCGTGATCATCGCCACGGCCGCGCTGTTTGTCGCCGGGGCGCTGGGCACGGCGATGTCATCCACCGTGGCCTGGCTGATCGCGGGGCGCATCGTCGTGGGTATCGCGATCGGCGTCGCCTCGTTCACTACGCCTCTGTACATCTCCGAAGTGTCGCCGGTCGCGATTCGCGGGCGGCTGGTCTCGATCAATCAGCTCGCCCTGACAGGCGGCATCGTCGTGTCGTACCTGGTGGACTACGCCCTGGTCGACATCCGGGGATGGCGGTGGATGTTCGGCCTGGCGGCCGTGCCGGCGGCGGTGCTCTGCGCGGGCATGTGGTGGCTGCCGGAAAG
>JADZBZ010000307.1 GCA_020851835.1 Acidobacteriota bacterium | reverse complement strand
GTGCCACCGCTGCCGCGGCCGTGAGCGATGCCGCTGCCGACATCCTGCTGGCTTGTGGCCCTGCTGTCGATGGGCACGAACGGAGGAAGAATTCGAGCGGGTACGAGTTGCAGCCGGGAATGCTGGGGCGATGGAGCCGTTCACTTGGGACACTTAGGCCAGCTCACCGATGGGCCCGTCCAGGTGCAGAGAGGGTCTCCTCGACCCGGCTCCGGACGTTCGAATCCGGGCCGTTGCCGCAGTGGCTGCCGCTCGAGATCGCGAGGCTATCCCGCTGCTTCGGCAGATGGCGCTGACGGATCCCGACCTGGACAAGGGCCCGACGCGCTGCTCGGTACGATCGGCTGCGCCAGCGGCCATTGAGAAGCTCCGCTGAGTGGCGCCGATAGGCTGGGGCATTGGCGCGGCGGCGCGCCCTACGCGCGTGCCATTCCGGCGGCGCGACGCGTGGCGGCCTTCTCGCTCCTGGCCGCCCTGAGCATGGCCGTGGCCGTGTAGATCACCACGGCGATGACGAGCCAGCGGACTGCGTCGAGTGGCAGCGACTTCACGATGAAGGCGGCGATCAGTACCGCCGTGGGCCCCCCGAACGTGAACGCGAGGGCGGTCCGCAGGTCGTAGCTGTCCTTGCGGATGAACTGGAGGCTTCCGGCCGGCATCAGGAAGGCGCAGGCGCCCATCATGATGGGGTAGGCGGCCGTCGGATTCATGCCGAGCAGGCTGATCATGATGAGGCAGGGTGCGTAGTAGCCGATGCCCAGCATCATGAGTGCGCCGAGGATCATGGAGATGACGAAGGCCAGAGCCAGCTTCGCGCCCCCGAGGCCAAGGGCGACGCCTGCTGCCGGGCCGATGCCGAGCAGCGAGACGAGCATCAGCGCCGCCGCGCCGAGGAGCGCCGTGCCCATGCCGATCTGCACGCCGCGGCGTGGCAGGCTGGCCACGAAGCCGGCGCCCAGCCAGGCGCCAATCACGGCCGCGCCGATGATGATGATGAGGGTCGCGAACTCGACCTCGACGATCGTGATGTAGATGAGGGCCTGGACGACGGTCGGCAGCACGTAGCCGACGTTGAGGGTGCCGGGAATTCTTTCGTCCGGCATCACCTTCCAGGCCCGCGCCATGGTGGTCGTCGTCGCGTACGAACCGATGCCGAGCGTGTCGAAGAAGTTGGCGACAAACGCGATGCCGAGCGCCAGCGGTGTCGGCTTCGCGGGAGGGGCTGCCGCGCCATCGGCCGCGCGGTGCCGGCGGATCATCGAGAACCAGTAGAGGTGGTACGCCAGCAGGATGAGGACGAGCGAGGCGAGCAGGATCGTCTTGGGGTCCATGGCTGCGGCGATTCTATCCGACGAACTTGTAGCCCGATCCGTGAATCGTGAGGATGTGCTCGGGGGCGTGGGGCGAGCGCTCGATCTTCTGCCGGAGCTTGGCCACGAAGTTGTCGATGGTCCGGGTCGTCGGGAATTCCTCGTAGCCCCAGACCTCGTTGAGAATCTGTTCGCGGGTGACCACCTGGCCGGTGTGCTGCACGAAATAGCGCAGCAGCTCGAACTCCCGGGCCGTGAAGTCCACGCGTGCCTTGTCGCGCCGGGCCTGATGGAGCGTGAGGTCCACCTCGATGTCGCCGATTTGCACCACCTCGGCTGCCGGCTTCGGCGAGGCCGTGCGCCGGAGCACCGCCCGCACGCGGGCGAGGAGCTCGGTAATGGAAAATGGTTTGGTGACGTAGTCGTCGGCGCCGAGCTCCAGGCCGAGCACCTTGTCGGTTTCGGCCGAACGGGCGGTCAGCATCACGACGGGTGTGGTGTTCGAGCGCGCCCGGAGTTCGCGGCACACGTCGAAGCCGTTCTTGCGGGGCAGCATGACGTCGAGAATCACGAGGTCGGGTCCGAACGAGGCGGCCTTGGCGAGGCCCTCCTCGCCGTCGGCCGCGGTCTGGACTTCGTAACCTTCGAGCTCGAGGTTGTCACGCAGTCCGAGCAGCATCTGCGGCTCGTCTTCGATCACCAGAATGCGTGTCATCAACGGGTGCCTCAATCGCGGTGTGGCCGGCCGCGGGGAAGTGGAGGGTGAAGGTGCTGCCGGAGCCCGGCTCGCTGTCGACGCCCACATAGCCGCCGTGGCCCCGCATGGTGTGGTCCACGATGGCCAGGCCGAGGCCGGTACCCTGGGGGCCGCCGCCGAGCTCGTAGTGGACGCGATAGAACTTGCGGAAGATGCGGCGCTGCTCGCGTCGTGGAATACCGGGGCCGCGATCGCGGACGCGCACCAGCACCTCGCCGCGCGTGTGCAGCACCTCCACGTCGATCTCGCGCGCCTCGCGCGAGTAATTGACGGCGTTGGCCAGCAGGTTCTCGACGGCGCGTTCCACCGCCACCGCATCGGCCTGCACGGCGGGCAGGCCTGGCGCCACGGCGAGGCGCACGGTGAAGTGCCCCTGCACGAACTGTGGGTTCATCAGGTCGATGACGTGGCGGACCAGCGCGCCGATGTCGGCCGGCTCCATGGTGTAGGGGCGCAGTCCGGCCTCCATGCGCGAGAAGTCGAGGATGTTCTCGATGAGGCGCGTCAGCTTCTTCGCCTCGCCGTTGATGATCCGGTAGTACTCGTGGGCGCGCTCGGCGCTGCGCACACGGCCCAGCTCGAGCGTCTCGGCGAAGAGCTGGATGAGGGCCAGCGGCGTCTTGAGGTCGTGCGACACCGAGGCCACGAAGTTCGACTTGAGCTCGGCCAGCCGCACCTCGCGCGCGGCTGCCCCGGCGATAAGGAACACGCCGATGCCCATCACCGCTGCCACCACCACCATCAGCGTTCGCTGGGGGCGGGTGCTGGCGCTGACGATCTCGGGAATGGCGGAGGCGCCGTAGGTCGTGCGCAGGCGCCACACCTCACGGTGGGCCTCGTAGGGCGCCGCGTATTCGAGCAGTTCCTTGTCGAAGAAAACCAGCGGAAAGGTTCGCTCGTCCACGAAGGACGCGTCTTGGTCGGGGCTCAGGATGACGTCGCGACCCAGATCGTCGGCGAGCGTCACTCGCAGCGGCGGAAAGCCTGATGGCTGCTGCAGCGAGCCGGTCCGCGAGGCAACCAGCGCCGGGAAATACTCGCGGCGCAGGCGTTCGGCGTCGACGGCGAAGGCGATGAGGCTGGTGAGGCGATCGCGCGCGGGGGATGCCCAGCGCAGCTGGGCCTGGATGTAGTGCTTGCGGCCGTGCAGGGTGCCGACCAGCGCCACGATGGCGCGCCGCAGACCGGCCATCTCCCGCAACTGCGGCAGCAGCCGTTGCTCCACCTCCGGATCGTCGCGGAAGCCTCTGGCGGACGGCAGGCCGGCGACGACGCTCGCCTGGTCGAAGACGAGCCAGCGGCCGCCGAGCGTGCCGGCACCTTCGGTGGCGGACCAGAGATAGAACTCATCGATGAAGGGGCTCTCGGCCAGTCCTTCGACCAGCAGCGGCGCGATGAAGTCCGGATCGGGCGGTTCGATTCGGGCCTGAGGGATCGCCAGCAGCACACCGATGTGCGGGCGCTTGAGCGCGCCCTCGATACTCTTGGTCACGCTCTCGGCCGTGTCGCTGCTCAGCTGGCGCAGGACGACCGCCGAGGTCGCCTCCAGGTCGTTGAGCGACCGGAACTGGAAGTAGAAGAGCACGGCGACCGGGATGGCCACCACCACGGCCAGGCCCGCCGCCAGCCGCGCTCCGCGGTCGTACAGCAGCGGGCTCAAACGGTTGGGACGCGTGCCGTGGGTCATGCACCTCCTTCACGCGAGTCGGGACAGCTCGCCTCTCAACCAGTCGTGCACCGGCTGCCATCCGGTCAAATCGGGCTTGTGGGTCACCAGGGCCCACAGCACCGCGCTCGTGTCGGCCATCACCTGCCTCCGGTAATCGCGGGACAGGGCGGTGGTCGCCCGTCTCAACTCAGCCAGCGCGCCGTCTGCGTCGCCCGTCGCCAGCCGGCACAGGGCCAGTCGCGTGGCCTGGACCGGGTTCGGCTGCGGGTCTCGCGTCTGTCCCTGCGCGTAGGCGCCGGCGGCCGCCTGGTAGCGCCCCTGGAGGAACAGCGTGTGTCCCAGATTGTAATAGCCAAAGGCGAGATCCGGCTCCAGTGCGACAACGCGCCGGAAGGCCGCCTCCGACTCGCTCAATCGTCCGAGCTCGCGCGTCACCACCCCGACATTGTTCACGGCCTGCGGGCTCTCGGGGTCGAGCGCGAGCAGGCGCTCGAAGGCGGCGAGGGCCTCGGCTGGCCGGTCGAGTTCTCCGAGCGTCGCGCCCAGGTTGCCCCAGGCGCCGCCAAAGCCAGGCAGGCGATCGGCCGCCGCGCGGAACGATGCCGCGGCGGCGTTCATGTCGTCGCGCCGGAGCCACACCTTGCCCCGCTCGAAACGGGGAGCGGCCCAGTCCGGCGCCAGCGCGATCGCCTCGTCCAGGACGCGCGCGGCCGCGTCGAGATCGTTCACCTCCTGGCAGGCGCTGGCTGCGGCCACCAGGCGCGCGGCCGTGCGGCCGTAGGCCAGCGCGTCCACGCAGCCACGCAGCCGCTCGGCGGGATCGGGGGTCCGAAAGGCGGCCGCGAGCACATCCGAGGGCGTGGCCTCATGCGCGGTTAGGTCGCCCGGCCCCTCCACCTCGACCATTTCGGCGTTCCGAAAAACGCCGCGGCGTCTAAGGATTTCGTCGGCGTGCCGCGCCACCACGTCACGGCGCGCGGTGGCCACCAGCCGTGGCGCGCCGGGCGCGGCCCGCGCGGCGGGATAGAGGGTCCCAAAGGCGGCCGCGAGCACATCCGAGGACGTGGCCTCCTGCTCGGTTGGGTCGCCCGGCCCCTCCACCTCGACCATTTCGGCGTTCCGAAAAACACCGCGGCGTCTGAGGATTTCGTCGGCGTGCTCCGCCACCACGTCACGGCGCGCGGTGGCCACCAGCCGTGCCGCGCCGTGCGAGGCCAGCGCGGCGTCCCATTCGGCGAAGAGGTACCCGGCCTGGGTGGTCACGAGCCGCGTGCCGCTGGTCTGATGGCTCTCCACCGCGCCGTGCACGTGTTCGGCCAGAACGATGATGGGCCCCGGCGGCAGATCCGGCACGAGCGGGTACAGGAAGGGCCAGCGCTCGGCCGGCGGCGCGTCCACGACGACGGCCTCAGGTCGATCGTCCTGGCATCGTCGAACCAGTGAGAGGGCCGCGCGACGGACGGCGTCCGTGTCGTCACCGATGACGACGATCAGAGGCGCCCGCGACGAGGATGAAGACACCCCTTCACTATAGGGGAGACTGCCGCAGACGTGCAGGGGCAGTGCGAGATATCGATTCGATGGAGCAAGACGCGAAAATGACTCCGCTGCCGGCCGGACGGCGCTCACCGCTACGGTGCGGGCGGAGCGGTTGGCGGCTCGATGGCGCCCCGATGGCAGGTGAAGCAGGTGACGCGCCCCAGCACCGACTCGCCGTCCTTGATCTGGTACTTCGGGAACTCCCGGGTGTTGAGGGCTCTGGTCATCTTGAGCATCCAGCGCGCCGAGCGCTTGGGAGGCTTCTCGTCGCTGGCGAAGTTGCCATCCACGTGACAATGGTCGCACGTGACGCCGAGCGCGGCGGACATCCGGCGCATCTCCCCGCGGAGGGCCTGGGGGTCGAGTTCGGTCAGTATCTTGACGTTTTCCGGGGGGCGGGTCGCGACGCCGATTTGGTTGGCGCCGGCGGAGGTTGGGCACGTCAGGGCGAGGCAGAAGACGAGGCGGCGCAATGCGGTCATCGGGGCAAGAACCTTTCGGACCTCCGGGCGTGGACTGACGCCGGTCCGCGCGCCGGGGCCCGCCCATGATAGCGAAGTTGGCGCCCGCACGGCCGAGGTGCCTCCCGGCTGGAGGTGCCGGTCCGGATTGGCCCGAGGGTTCGCCACGGCGGGTGTGGGACATCCAGCACTGCAAGGGATTGCACGGTTCGAAGCGGACGTGCTATGCTCGTCAGGTTCTCGTGAAGCTAGGACACCCTATCTAGCTTCAGTTGTATCGTGACGCCGTGGTGCCGGTGCGTCCGCCGATGCCGAAACACGAAAATTAGTCTAGGGTTTTTCAGCCCGAGGTGCCAAGCCCGCAAGGGTTTTCAGGCCTGGGGCGCCACAGCCGCCCGGTGGTGGTCGTGGGAGCTATTGTCGCTTGGAGTGGAGCGAAGCGTGCCGACGATCAGTCAGCTCGTCCGCAAGGGACGCGAGAAGATTCGGTGGAAGACCAAGAGTCCGGCGCTGCAGGAGAGCCCGCAGAAGCGCGGCGTCTGCGTGCGCGTGTTCACCCAGACGCCGAAGAAGCCGAACTCGGCGCTCCGCAAGGTGGCGCGCGTGCGGCTGACCAACCAGATCGAGGTCACCACCTACATTCCCGGCGTCGGCCACAACCTGCAGGAGCACTCGCTGGTGCTCGTGCGTGGCGGCCGTGTGAAGGACCTGCCGGGTGTCCGCTACCACGTCGTGCGCGGAACGCTCGACGCGGTCGGGGTGCAGGGCCGCAAGCAGGGCCGTTCGAAGTACGGGGCCAAGAGGCCGAAGCAGTAACCGGCGCCTAGAGCCGAGAGCCTAGAGCCCAGAGCCGAGCGAACACGATATGCCGCGTAGACGAGAAATCCCGAAGCGAGAACTGGCGCCCGACGCGCTGTACGGCAGCCCGCTGGTG
Source organism: Acidobacteriota bacterium (assembly GCA_020851835.1). Taxonomy (GTDB): domain Bacteria; phylum Acidobacteriota; class Vicinamibacteria; order Vicinamibacterales; family UBA2999; genus VFZN01. Next base: position 16,457 of record JADZBZ010000307.1, on the reverse strand, counting down.
ACCAAGTTCATCAACACGATCATGCTCGCGGGGCGCCGCTCGACGGCCGAGCGCATCCTGTACCAGAGCTTCGACCTCATCAAGGAGCGCTCCGGCGACGACCCGCTCAAGATCTTCAAGAAGGCGGTCGACAACGTGAAGCCGTCGCTCGAGGTGAAGTCGCGCCGCGTGGGCGGCTCGAACTACCAGGTGCCCATCGAGGTGAATCCGAACCGGCGCCTTTCGCTCAGCATCCGCTGGCTGGTCAGCCACGCGCGCTCGCGCGGCGATGGCAAGACGATGCAGGAGAAGCTGGCCAACGAACTGCTCGACGCGGCCAATCTGCGGGGCGGCGCCGTGAAGAAGCGCGAAGACACGCACCGCATGGCCGAGGCCAACAAGGCCTTCGCGCACTACCGCTGGTAGGCGCGATCGCGTGGCATTGGATCGTGTACTCCGAATTGTGAACTGACTCAGCAGGTTCCCGACGTCATGGCTCGACAGGCACCACTCGAACGCACCCGGAACATCGGCATCATGGCCCACATCGATGCCGGGAAGACGACTACGACCGAGCGGATTCTCTTCTACACCGGCATCACCTACAAGATCGGTGAGGTGCACGAAGGCACCGCGGTCATGGACTGGATGGAGCAGGAGCAGGAGCGGGGCATCACCATCACGTCGGCGGCGACCACCTGTTTCTGGCACGATCACCGGATCAACATCATCGACACGCCGGGCCACGTGGATTTCACGGTGGAGGTCGAGCGGTCGCTTCGCGTGCTCGACGGTGCGGTCGCGGTGTTCGACGCGGTCTCGGGTGTGGAGCCCCAGTCGGAGACCGTCTGGCGCCAGGCCGACAAGTACCGTGTGCCGCGCATCTGCTTCGTGAACAAGATGGACCGCATCGGGGCCGACTTCAAGGCGTGTCTCGAACAAATCGAGAGCAAGCTCCAGGCCAATCCTGTCGCGATTCACCTCCCCATCGGCGCCGAGGACCAGTTCCGCGGCGTGGTGGATCTCATCGGCATGCGCTCGATCACCTACCAGGACGAGACCATGGGCGCCGACTATATCGTCGGCGAGATTCCCGAAGACATGTTGGCGGAGGCACGGGCCTACCGCGAGAAGCTCATCGAGAAGGTGAGCGAGGCCGACGACAAGCTGCTCGAGAAGTACCTGGCCGGCGACAGCATCTCGGTAGAGGAGATCAAGGCGGCCATCCGCAAGCGCGCCGTGGAGTCGGTCCGCAAGGAGGACGCCCCGTTCGTGCCCGTCATCTGCGGGTCGGCGTTCAAGAACAAGGGCGTTCAGCCCATGCTCGACGCCGTGGTCGACTTCCTGCCCTCGCCGCTCGACATCCCCGCCGTGTCGGGCACCGACCCGGAGGCGAAGGATCGGGAGGCGCTCATCGAGCGCCGGGCCGACGACACGGAGCCGTTCTCGGCCCTGGCGTTCAAGATCATGACCGACCCGTTCGTCGGCCAGCTCACGTTCTTCCGGGTCTACTCGGGCACGCTGCGTGCCGGGTCCTCGGTGCTCAATTCGACCAAGGGCAAGACCGAGCGCGTGGGCCGTCTCCTCAAGATGCACGCGAACAAGCGCGAGGAGATCAAGGAAGTCAACGCCGGCGACATCGCCGCGGCCGTGGGGCTCAAGTCGGTCACGACCGGCGACACGCTGTGCGACGAGAAGAAGCCCGTGCTGCTCGAGTCGATGGACTTCCCCGAGCCGGTCATCTCGCTGGCCATCGAGCCGAAGACCAAGGCCGACCAGGAGAAGCTCGGCCAGGGCATGAGCAAGCTCATGGGCGAGGATCCGACCTTCCGCGTCCGCACCGACGAGCAGACCGGCCAGGTCGTGATTGCCGGCATGGGCGAACTGCACCTCGAGATCATCGTCGACCGCCTGAAGCGTGAGTTCGGGGTGGAGGCCAGCGTCGGCAAGCCGCAGGTCGCCTACAAGGAGACACTGACGGCGCCGGCCGAGGGGCATGGGCGTTTCATCCGGCAGACGGGCGGCCGCGGCCAGTTCGGCGAGGTCAAGATTCGGCTCGTGCCGCTGCCGCCGGGTACCGGCTACCAGTTCGAGAACGAGACCGTGGGCGGGTCGATCCCGAAGGAGTACATCAAGCCGATCGATCAGGGTATCCAGGAGGCGCTGACGCGTGGCATCCTGGCCGGTTATCCGATCGACGACGTACGGATCGAGCTCTACGACGGCTCGTACCACGAGGTCGACTCGTCGGAAATGGCGTTCAAGATCGCGGGCTCGATGGCGTTCCAGGACGCGGCCAAGAAGGCCCGGCCGGTGCTGATGGAGCCGATCATGCGGGTCGAGGTGGTCTGCCCGAAGGACTACCTGGGCGACGTGATGGGCAATCTCGCCGCGCGTCGCGGGCGCATCCAGTCGCAGGAGAACCGCGGCGGCACCGAAATCATCTCGGCGCGGGTGCCGCTCAGCGACATGTTCGGCTACGCGACGGATCTCCGTTCGCGGACGCAGGGCCGGGCGACCTACTCGATGCACTTCGACCGCTACGAGCAGGCGCCCAACAACGTGAGCGAGGAAGTGATCGCGCGGGTGCAGGGCACGAAGTAACCGGGACCGGCCGGATCCGGGTGTCGATGCGACGCCCGGGACCTGGCTCCCGATGAGGAACCGACGATGCTGGGCGACAAGATTCGAATCCGATTGAAGGCCTACGACGCGCGCGTGCTCGACCAGAGCACGGGCGAGATCGTCGAGACGGCCAAGCGCACTGGCGCCCGGCTGGCCGGTCCCGTGCCGCTGCCGACCGAAATCAACAAGTGGACGGTGCTGCGCTCGCCGCACGTCGACAAGAAGTCGCGCGAGCAGTTCGAGATCCGGACGCACAAGCGGCTCATCGACATCTTCGAGCCGACGCCCCAGACCGTGGACGCGCTGATGAAGCTCGATCTGCCGGCCGGCGTCGACGTCGAGATCAAGGCCTTCGGCAAGGAGCACGGGAAGTAGGCCATGGTGAACGGAATCATCGGCAAGAAGGTCGGGATGACGCAGCTGTTCCTCGAGGACGGCTCCCTCGAGCCCGCGACGGTGCTGCAGGCCGGTCCGTGTGTGGTCGTGCAGGCCAAGACGGGCCAGACCGACGGCTACGAAGCCGTGCAGATCGGCCTGGTCGAGGGGCGTCGTTATGCGGCCAACAAGCCGACCATCGGCCACTTCAAGAAGGCCAACGTTCCGCCGACGCGCGTGCGGCGCGAGGTGGGGCTGGCCAAGGGCGGCGAGACCCCCGCGCCAGGCGCGCAGGTGCTGGTGTCGATTTTCAGCCAGGGCGAGCGGGTGGACGTGGTCGGCACGAGCAAGGGCCACGGCTTCCAGGGCGTGGTCAAGCGTCACCACTTCAGTGGTGGTGAGAAGTCGCACGGGTCGATGTTCCATCGGGCGCCCGGGTCGATTGGCGCCTCGTCCTACCCGTCGCGGGTGATGCCCGGCATGCGCGCGCATGGCCACATGGGCGTGGACCGCGTGACGGTGCGCAACCTGAAGGTCCTGCGCGTGGACCCGGAGAACAACCTGCTGCTGGTCAAGGGTGCCGTGCCCGGGGCCAATGGCGGCTACGTCATCATCCGGAAAGCCGTGGCGGCCAAGCCGGAACCGCAGCCCCAGCTGCAGGAGAAGCCCAAGAAGGGCAAGAAGTAGGGCGCTGTCATGACTGTTGATGTCGTCAATCACGAGAACAAGAAGGTCGGCACCGTGTCGGTCAGCGACGTGGTGTTCGGCGGGCGCGTCAAGACCGACCTCATCCACGAGTCGGTCGTGCGGGCCAATGCCGCCCAACGCCGCGGCACCCACGCCACGAAGACCCGCGGCATGGTCAGCGGCAGCGGCAAGAAGCCGTGGCGGCAGAAGGGCACCGGTCGCGCCCGCGTGGGCGAGATCCGCAACCCGCTGTGGCGCACGGGCGGCACGGTGTTCGGGCCGCAGCCGCGCAGCTACGAGTACCGGTTACCGAAGAAGGTCGAGAAGGGCGCACTGCGCGCTGCCCTCGCGGCCAAACTCCAGGGCGGGGCGGTGATCGTCGTCGACCAGCTGACTGCGACCGAGGTCAAGACCAAGGCGGCGCGCGCGCTGCTCGAGACGATTGGCGTGAACGGCAAGGCGCTGCTCGTGGACGTGCGGCCGGACGAGAAGCTGGCCCTGTCGGTGCGCAACCTGCCGGGCGTGGCGCTGCTGCCGAGCAACCGCGTCACGGCGCGCGACGTGGCGGGCACGCGCACGGTGGTGATGACGCAGGCGGCGCTCGAAAAGCTGGAAGCGGCCCTCGGGTAGCGGCCGGACGCGCGAGCGGGAAACTGAGAGCGAGACATGAAACTGACCGACATCATTCGCCGGCCTCTCGTCACCGAGAAGACCACGACCCTTCGCGAGGACGGGCGCACGGTCGTCTTCGAAGTGGCGCGTGCGGCCAACAAGATCGACGTGAAGCGGGCGGTCGAGACGCTGCTCGGGGCGAAGGTCAAAGGCGTCCGGACGGCCAACACGCAGGGCAAGCTGAAGCGCCAGGGCCGCTTCGTCGGCCGCCGCTCGGACTGGAAGAAGGCCTACGTCACCCTGAAGCCCGGGCAGAAGCTGCCCGACTACCTGGAAGGGGCATAACCGGTGCCTATTCGCAAGTACAAGCCCACCTCGCCCGCCCGTCGCCAGATGACGGTGCAGACCTTCGACGACCTGACGACGGCCAAGCCGTACAAGCCGCTGACCGAGACGCTCAAGGTGTCGGGCGGCCGCAACAACACCGGCGAGCAGACGTCGTGGTGGCGCGGAGGCGGCCACAAGCGCCTGTATCGCATCATCGACTTCAAGCGCGACAAGCGGGACATCCCGGCCACTGTCTCGACCATCGAGTACGACCCGAACCGTTCGGCGCGCATTGCGCTGGTCACCTACGCGGACGGCGAGAAGCGTTACATCCTGCAGCCGCTGGGGCTGAAGGTGGGTGACACGATCCTCGCGGGCGCTTCGGCCGACATCCTGCCGGGTAACTGTCTGCCGCTGAGGCACATCCCGCTCGGCACGATGGTGCACAACGTCGAGCTCAAGCCGGGTAAGGGCGGGCAGCTGGCGCGCAGCGCCGGTGCCTCGGTGCAGGTGGTGGCGCGCGAGGGCGACTACGTATCGGTGAAGATGCCCTCGGGCGAGATTCGCAAGATCGGGCTCACGTGCGTGGCCACGGTGGGGCAGGTGGGCAACATCGACCATGAGAACGTGTCGATTGGCAAGGCGGGACGCAGCCGCTGGCTGGGGCGCCGGCCGCACGTGCGCGGTGTGGCGATGAACCCGGTGGATCACCCGCTGGGCGGCGGCGAAGGCAAGACGTCGGGTGGCCGCCACCCGGTGACGCCCTGGGGCGTGCCCACGAAGGGTTACAAGACGCGGACCCGGCGTCCGAGCGACGCGTTCATCGTGCAGCGGCGGCCCAAGCGCTGACCGCGGCCAGGTAGCCGAAAGAGCCGAGAGCTGATATGAGCCGTTCATTGAAGAAGGGGCCGTTCATCGACACCCACCTGCTCGAGAAGGTGGAGGCCATGAACCGGGCCAACGAGAAGAAGGTCGTCAAGACCTGGTCGCGCCGATCGACCGTGATTCCCGAGATGGTGGGCCACACGCTCGCGGTGCACAACGGCCGCAAGTTCGTGCCGGTCTACATCACCGAGAACATGGTGGGCCACAAGCTGGGCGAGTTCTCGCCGACGCGGCAGTTCAGGGGGCACGCGGCCAAGTCGGACAAGGCGGCGTCGGCGGCCCCGGGCGGAAAGGGCTAAGCGATGGTGCGTGCAGCGGCAACGGCGAAGTACGTCCGCACCTCGGCCCAGAAGGCGGGCCTGGTGATGGACCTGATTCGCAACAAGGACGTCAATCAGGCGCTCACCGTCCTGCAGTTCAGCCGCAAGGCCATCGCCCGCGACGTGGCCAAGGTGCTGCGCTCGGCGGTGGCCAACGCGCAGCAGGCCGAGGGCTTCGGTGGCGAGGTGGACCGGCTGTTCGTCTCGCGGTGCCATGCCGACAACGGGCCGTCGGCCAAGCGCGTGCGGCCCGCGCCGATGGGGCGCGCGTTCCGGATCGTGAAGCGGACCAGCCACCTGACGGTGGAGGTGACCGAACGACCGCAGGTGGTGAAGGCAGTGGCCGCAGACGGCGAGGCGCCGACCCGGCGCGCGCGCGCGCGGACGAAGAAGGCCGCTCCGGCAGCCGAGGCGTAGAGGGAGATCATAGTGGGCCAGAAAGTTCACCCGTACGGGTTCCGGATCGGGTTCAACAAGACCTGGAAGTCGCGCTGGTTCGCGGACAAGGGGTACGCGGACCTGTTGGCCGAAGACCTGTCGCTCAAGCGCGACCTGAAGAAGCGCTTCCAGCACGCGGGCGTGGCGAAGGTCGAGATCGAGCGCGCGGCGAACAAGCTGAAGATCGACATCCACACCTCGCGTCCCGGCATCATCATCGGTCGCAAGGGGCAGGAAGTCGACAAGCTGAAGCAGGAGATCCAGAAGCGAACCAAGCGCGAGGTCTTCATCAACATCCAGGAGATCCAGAAGCCGGAGCTCGATGCGCAGCTGGTGAGCGAGTCGGTGGCGATGCAGCTCGAAAAGCGCGTGGCGTTCCGGCGGGCGATGCGCAAGGCCGTCGAATCGGCGCTCCGCTTCGGCGCGCGGGGCATCAAGGTGCGGGTGTCGGGGCGGCTCAACGGTGCCGAAATCGCGCGGTCCGAGTGGTACCTGCACGGCCAGTTGCCGCTGCAGACGCTGCGGGCGGACATCGACTACGGGTTTGCCGAGGCCAACACGACCTACGGCCAGATCGGCGTCAAGGTGTGGCTCTACAAGGGCGAGCGCCTGACGCCGCGGACGGGACGTGAAGAAGAATACGGCGCCGGCCGCGGCGGCGACCGCGACCGCGGGCCTCGGCGCCCGAGGCCCGAGGCGCGCTAGCACGGGCCGCGGAGTAGTCGGATGATCGGACTGACGGATCGGGAGATTGAAGGGTCAGCTGTATGTTGATGCCGAAGAAGGTGAAGTTTCGGAAGCAGCAGCGCGGCCGCATGTGCGGCAAGGCGTGGCGCGGTTCTGACGTGTCGTTCGGCGACTTCGGCCTGAAGGCCATGGAGCCGTGCTGGCTGACCGACCGGCAGATCGAGGCGGCGCGCGTCGCGATGACGCGGTTCATCAAGCGCGGCGGCAAGATCTGGGTGCGGGTGTTTCCGGACAAGCCGGTGACCAAGAAGCCGCAGGAAACCCGCATGGGCAAGGGCAAGGGTGCGCTCGAAGGCTGGGTGGCCGTCGTGCGGCCGGGCCGGATTCTCTTCGAGATGGAAGGGGTGCCCGAAACCGAGGCCCGGCGCGCGATGGAGCTGGCGTCGGCGAAGCTGCCCATCAAGACGAAGTTCGCGACGCGGTTCGCCGAGGAGCGGGTGTCATGAATGCGGTTGAACTGAGGGACCTCGACGTCGACGGCCTCCGGGCGCGCGAGCAGGAACTCGACGACCAGCTGTTCCGGATGCGGGTGCAGAAGTCGCTCGGGCAACTCGAGTCGCCCGGCCTCATCCGCGGCGTGCGCCGGGAGATGGCGCGGGTGAAGACCATTCTCAAAGAGAAGGCGAAGTAGTCATGGCGTCGAAGGCAGAACTCCAGGGCGTGGTCGTCAGCGCCAAGATGCAGAAGAGCGTCGTCGTGGCGGTCGAGCGGCGCGTGCAGCACGCCGTCTATGGCAAGACGCAGAAGCGGACGACGCGATTCATGGCGCACAACGAGGGCGACGACGCCAAGCTCGGCGATCGGGTGGCGATAGCCGAGACGCGGCCGATGAGCGCCCGCAAGCGTTGGGCGGTGACGCGCGTCATCGAACGCAGCGTGCAGGTGTAGGAGGAGGCGACCATGATCCAGATGCGATCGATTCTCGACGTCGCCGATAATTCGGGGGCGCGGAAGATCTCGGTAATCAATCCGATTGGCGGCTCGACGGGCCGCTATGCCTACCTCGGCGACATCATCACGGCCAACGTGAAGGAGGCCGCGCCCGAGTCCAACGTCAAGAAGGGCCAGGTCGTGAAGGCCGTGGTCGTGCGCGTTCGTAAGGAGCAGCGCCGCAAGGACGGCAGCTACATCCGGTTCGACCGGAACGCTGCGGTGCTGATCAACGACAACAACGAGCCGATCGGCACGCGCGTGTTCGGACCGGTGGCCCGGGAACTGCGCGAGCGGCGGTTCATGAAGATCGTCTCGCTCGCGCCCGAGGTGCTGTAGTCATGGCGTCCATGGGGATTCGGAAGAACGACCAGGTGGTCGTGCGGGCCGGCAAGGACCGCGGCAAGAAGGGGCGCGTGCTGATGGTGTTCGCGGCCCGGGGCCGCGTGGTGGTCGAAGGGGTGAACCTCATCAAGCGGCACACCCGGCCGAACCCGCAGCGCAACATCAAGGGCGGCATCGTGGAGCGCGAGGCGTCCCTCCACGTGAGCAATGTGATGCTGCTGGATCCGGAGTCGGGCGAGCCCACCCGGATCGGACACAAGTCGCTTCCGGACGGACGCCGGGTGCGGATTGGCCGCAAGAGCGGCGCGGTGGTGGACCAATGAAGTCGCAGATCTCCCGCTTGCGCGAGCGCTACGGCACCGAGGTCGTGCCGGCGCTCACGAACGAGTTCGGCTATCCCAACGTGATGGCGGTCCCGCGCATCACCAAGGTGATCGTCAACATGGGCCTGGGCGAGGCCACGCAGAACGCCAAGGTGGTGGACACCGGCGCCGACGAGCTCGGCAAGATCACCGGGCAGAAGGCCGCCATCCGCCGCGCGAAGAAGTCGATCGCGCAGTTCAAGCTTCGCCAGGGCATGCCCGTCGGGGCGATGGTCACGCTGCGCGGCGCGCGGATGTACGAGTTTCTCGACCGGCTGATGAGCATCGCCCTGCCCCGCGTCCGCGACTTCCGCGGCGTGTCGGCCCGGGGCTTCGACGGCCGCGGCAACTACACGCTCGGGCTGCGCGATCAGCTGATCTTCACCGAAATCGACTACCTGAAGGTGGACAAGGGCCGCGGCATGAACGTGTGCGTGGTCACCACCGCCAAGACCGACGCCGAGGCCCGGAAGCTGCTGCAGCTGATGGGCATGCCGTTCCGGCAGAACTGAGAGAGGACGACGCCGTGGCTACATCCGCCAAGAAGGCTCGCGAGAAGAAGACGTTGAAGTTCGACGTGCGCCATCGCAACCGGTGCCGACGTTGCGGGCGCGCCCGCGCGTTCCTGCGCAAGTTCGGCATGTGCCGCCTGTGCTTCCGGGAACTCGCCCTGACCGGCGACGTGGCCGGGGTGACCAAGAGCAGCTGGTAGGCGCGGGCATGGCGCCAGTGGGGCACGAACGGGCCGCCGCACCGGACGCCACCTGGCCGCACCTGACGCACCTGACCGCACCTGAGTGAGAGCTGGAGATATGACTGATCCGATTGCCGACATGCTGACGCGGATTCGCAATGCCGTGCACGGCCGCCACGCACGCGTGGACCTGCCCGCGTCCCATCTGAAGACCGAGATCGCGAAGATCCTTCAGGACGAGGGCTACATCGCGGGCTACAAGCTCGTGGACACGCCCTCCGAGCGCCCCGGCAAGGCCCCGCGGCAGGTGATGCGTCTGTTCCTGAAGTACGGGCCGGGCGGTGAGAAGGTCATTTCGGGGCTCGAGCGGGTCAGTCGTCCCGGCCGCCGCATCTACACGGACCGCGACGGCGTGCCGCCGGTGCTCGGCGGGCTGGGCGTGAACATCCTCACGACCTCGCAGGGCGTGATGACGGGCCGATCCGCGCAGAAGGCGGGCGTGGGCGGCGAAATCCTCTGCAACGTCTGGTGACACCATGTCGAGAATTGGAAAGAAACCGATCGCGATCCCGAAGGGCGTCACCGTCAAGGTGGACGGCGCCGCCGTCGAGGTGAAGGGCCCCAAGGGCCAGCTGCGCCAGGCGCTACCGCCCGGAGTGACCGTCGCCGTCGAGGGGACGGAACTGCTCACGCGCAAGGCCGCCGACGAGCGCGAGCTCGACAAGTTCCACGGCCTGGCCCGCAGCCTCGTCAACAACGCGGTGCTCGGCGTGACCGATGGCTGGAAGCGCGAACTCGACATCGTCGGCGTGGGGTACCGCGCCGAGGTCAAGGGCAAGCAGGTGGTGCTCGCGCTCGGCTACTCGCATCCGGTGGTGTTCGACGTGCCGGCGGGGGTGGACATTGCCATCGAGAAACAGACGCACCTTACCGTGACCGGCGTCGATCGGCAGCTCGTGGGCCAGGTTGCCGCGAACCTGCGGCGGCTCCGCAAGCCGGACCCGTACCAGCAGAAGGGCGTCCGGTACACGGGCGAGGTGCTGAAGAAGAAGGCCGGAAAGACCGGAGCGTAGTATGAGGATTGACACGAAGGAAGATCGGCGCGATCGCATCCGGTTCCGCATCCGCAAGCGGCTGCGCGGTTCGGCTGACCAGCCGCGCCTGAGCGTGTTCCGAAGCGGCGCGCACATCTACGCGCAGGTGATCGACGATGGCGCGGGCCGCACGCTGGCCGCGGCTTCGAGTGTCGAGCCGGCGCTCAAGGCCAGGCTGGCCGACGGCGCCCGTGGGAGCAACCGCCAGGGCGCCGAGGTGGTCGGGCAGGCGATCGCCGAGCGCCTGAAGGACAAGGGCATCACGCGCGTGGTGTTCGATCGCAACGGGTTCTTGTACCACGGACGCGTGCGGGCCGTGGCCGAGGCGGCGCGGCAGGCCGGTCTTCAGTTCTGACAGGTGGCATGATGCGGACACGCGAGAAGATTGACGCGAGCCAGCTCGACATCAAGGACACGGTGGTTTCCATCAACCGCGTCACGAAGGTGGTCAAGGGCGGCAAGAACCTGAGCTTCAGTGCGCTCGTCGTCGTGGGCGACGGCCACGGAGTCGTCGGCTACGGCGTCGGCAAGGCCAAGGAGGTGCCCTCGGCGATCAAGAAGGGCATCGAGGCGGCGAAGAAGAACCTCATCCGCGTGCCGCTCAAGGGCACGACGGTGCCGCATCCGGTCCTTGGCCGGTTCGGCGCGGGCCGTGTGCTGCTCAAACCGGCACCGGACGGCACGGGCATCATCGCGGGCGCCGCGGTGCGGGCGGTGGTCGAATCGGCGGGTGTGTCGAACGTGATGACCAAGTCGCTCGGCACGGCCAATCCGCACAACGTGGTGCGAGCGGCGTTCACGGCCCTGCAGCAGCTCAAGGATCCCGTCATGGTGGCACGGTTGCGCGGCAAGGGCCTCGAGGAGATGCTGGGCGCCGCGAGCGCGTAGGACGGACGATATGGCAGATCAGGCGAAGAAGACGTTGAAGATCACGCTGGTCCGGAGCCCGATTGGCTTCAACCGGACGCAGGCGGCGACCGTCCAGGGGATGGGCCTCCGCCGGATCCGCCATACGGTGGTGCTGGCGGACACGCCCGAGACGCGGGGAATGATCCACAAGGTGCGCCACCTCGTCGAGGTAGTGGAGTAGACACATGAGCCTCAACAATCTGAAGCCGGCGCGCGGCTCCAAGTTCAAGAAGAAGCGAGTCGGGCGCGGTCCGGGGTCGGGCAACGGCAAGACGGCCGGCCGCGGCAACAAGGGCGCCCAGTCGCGCTCGGGCTACTCGTACAAGCGCGGCTTCGAGGGCGGCCAGATGCCGTTGCACCGGCGCGTGCCGAAGCGCGGCTTCACGAACATCTTCCGCACCGAGTACGGTGTGGTGAACCTCGATCAGCTCGAGGAACGCTTCGATGCCGGCACGACCGTCACGCCGGAGATGCTCCGCGCGGCCGGGCTGGTCGACAACCGCCAGCCCGTGAAGGTGCTGGCGCGGGGCGAGATGACCAAGGCGCTGACCGTCCAGGCGCACAAATTCAGCGGCAAGGCGGCGGAGAAGATCGCCGCGGCCGGTGGGCGGGCCGACGCGATCGGCTGATCGAGGCGACTGCTGTGGTCGAGACACTGAGAAATCTGTTTGCCATCGCGGATCTCCGCAACCGGGTGTTGTTCACTCTCGGGTTGCTGGCGATCTATCGCGTGGGCATCTTCATCCCGACGCCGGGCGTGAACCCCGCGGCGCTCGAGGTGCTGGCGCAGCAGACGCAGAACAGCATGTTGGGGCTGTACAACATGTTCACGGGCGGGGCGCTGGCCCGCGTGACCATCTTCGCGCTCGGCGTGATGCCCTACATCAGTTCGTCGATCATCCTGCAGCTGCTGACCGTGGTCTGGCCTTACCTTGAGCGGCTGTCGAAGGAAGGCGAACTCGGCCGCCGGAAGATCACGCAGTACACGCGCTACCTGACCCTGGCGCTGGCCGCCGTCCAGTCACTGGGCATCGCGATTTGGCTGGAACGCAACACCGACATTCCTGGCGGCCTGCCGCTGGTGTACGACCCGGGCTGGGGCTTCCGGCTCGGCTGCATGCTCACCCTGACGACGGGTACCATGTTCATCATGTGGCTCGGCGAGCAGATCACCGAACGCGGCATCGGCAACGGCATGTCTCTCATCATCTTCGCGGGCATCGTCGTCGGTCTGCCGCACGCCGCGATCGCGACCTTCGATCAGATGCGCACCGGGCAGATGAGCCTGCTGGTGATTGCGCTGCTGGTGGTGCTGATGGTGCTGGTGATTGCCGCCATCATCTACGTCGAGCGCGGGCACCGGCGGATCGCGGTGCAATACGCCAAGCGGGTGGTGGGGCGTCGCCAGTACGGCGGATCGAGTACGCACATCCCGCTAAAGGTGAACACGGGGGGCGTCATCCCGGTGATTTTCGCCAGCTCCATTCTCACCTTCCCGGGGACGTTCGCCGGCATGGTGCAGGCGGGCGGCTGGGCCGATGCGTTCGTCCGGCAGATTCAGTACGGCATGCCGCTGTACAACCTGCTGTACGTGACGCTCATCATCTTCTTCGCGTATTTCTACACGGCCATCATCTTCAATCCGGATGACGTGGCCGAGAACATGCGGAAGTACGGCGGGTTCATTCCGGGAATCCGGCCGGGCAAGCGGACGGCGGAGTACATCGACACCATCCTGGCACGCATCACGCTGGTGGGCGCGGTGTATCTGGCCCTGGTGGCGATCCTGCCGGAGTTCCTGCTCACGGGCTTCCGGGTGGCGCCCATACCACTGATCGGCGAACAGCTCGACGCGCTGCTGCCGCGGTTCGTGACCGAGGGCCTCAACGTGCAGTTCTTCTTCGGCGGCACGTCCCTGCTGATCGTGGTGGGCGTGGCCATGGATACGGTGAACCAGGTCGAGTCGCAGCTCATTATGCGACACTACGACGGTTTCATGAAGAAGACGCGCATCAGAGGGCGCCGTGGGTGATGCCGTGGCGCTGAACGTCGTGATCCTCGGCCCTCCGGGTGCCGGCAAGGGTACGCAGGCCGAGCGCTTCGCGCGCGCACAGGGGTTGCCCAAGATCTCGACGGGCGACATCCTGCGCGAGGCGGTGCAGAGCGGGAGCGAGCTCGGCCATGCCGTGCAGGCCATCATGGAGCGTGGCGAGCTGGTGAGCGACAAGCTCATCACCGGCATCGTCCGCGAGCGGCTGGATCGCGCCGACGTGTCGGCAGGGTTCGTGCTCGACGGGTTCCCGCGCACCGTGCCGCAGGCACGGGCTCTCGACGAGATCATGGTCGGCCGCGATCCGCTGATCGTCGTCGAGATTAGAGTGCCGGACGAGGAGTTGGTGCGGCGGGTTCGGGCGCGGCGGGTGTGCCATTCGTGCGGCGCCAACGTGTCGGCGTTCAGCGCCGACCCGTCGAGGGCCGCGCGGTGCGAGAAGTGCGGCGGCGAACTGGTGAGCCGCGCGGACGATTCCGAGGCCGTGGTCCGGGAGCGTCTGCGGGTTTACTGGCGTGACACGCGGCCGATGATCGACTACTACAGCGGCCGGACGATGTTTCAGGCCATTGACGGTGCCCAGTCGCCCGAACAGGTGCGGCACATGCTGCTGACGACGATTGCTGAGTTGGCCGCCGGCACGGGCACGGCGACGCAACCCGAGGCGCAGCCGTGATCACGTGCCGTTCGGCGGCCGAGATCGAGCGGCTCGCGCAGGTGAACGGCCTGGTCGCCCAGGTGCTGAGGGAGTTGATGGGCGCTGTGGCGGTGGGCGTGACGACCCGTCAGCTCGACGCGCTGGCTGAGCGGCGGCTGCGGGAAGGCCGGGCGGAGCCGGCCTTCAAGGGGTATCACGGCTACCCGGCGACGATTTGTGCCTCGGTGAACGAGCAGGTGATCCACGGGATTCCGAACGATCGGCCGCTGCAGGAGGGCGACATCCTGTCGATCGATCTGGGCGGCAAGCTCGAGGGGTATTTCGGCGACTCGGCGGTGACCGTGCCCGTCGGACGGGTATCGGCCGATGCCGACCGGTTGCTGACGGTGACCCAGGCGGCGCTCGAGCGGGCCATCGCCGTGGTCCGGCCGGGAGCACGGGTGCACGACATCGGCGCCGCGGTCCAGCAGCACGTCGAGGCGCACGGCTACGCGGTCGTACGCGAATTCGTCGGGCACGGCATCGGGACGGCGCTGCACGAGGAGCCGCAGATCCCCAACTACGGGACCCCCGGCCGCGGCTCGCGGCTGGCGGCGGGCATGGTGCTGGCGATCGAGCCGATGGTCAATATCGGGAAAGCGGCGGTGAAGGTGCTCTCCGACGGCTGGACGGCGGTGACCAAGGATGGGAGCCTGTCGGCTCACTTCGAGCACACGGTCGCGGTGACGGAGACGGGTTGCCGGATATTGACGCTGCGGGATCAGGTGGTGACCGAGGCGGTGTGACGGAGGCCGAGGGCGCCGTGGTCGAGCTGCTGCCGAGCGAGCTGGTGAAGGTGGTGCTCGACGGCGGAACGCACCAGGTGATCGCGCATCACGCGGACCCGGTGCGGCGCAATTACGTGCGGCTGGTGGTCGGGGATCGCGTGCGCGTGGCACTGATGCCGCGCGACCTGGGCCGCGGCCGGGTGCTGGAACGGCTGTGAACGGAGCGAGTGATGAAGGTACGAGCGTCAGTCAAGAAGATCTGCGACAAGTGCAAGGTCGTACGGCGTCGCGGAATCGTGCGGGTGATCTGCACGAATCAGAAGCACAAGCAGCGGCAAGGATAGGGGCGAGAACCGATGGCACGCATTTCTGGCGTTGATCTGCCGCGCAACAAGCGCGTCGAGATTGGGCTCACCTACATCTTCGGGATCGGGCGCTTCCGCTCGAATCGGATTCTCGAAGCGGCTGGTGTGAGCCTCGATATCCGCGTGAAGGACCTGACCGACGAAGACGTGCGCAAGGTCAGCCGCGTAATCGAGGAGCAGGGCGGCGTGGAGGGCGATCTGCGCAAGGAGATTTCGCTCAACATCAAGCGCCTGATCGAGATTGGCAGCTATCGCGGCGCCCGGCACCGCCGCAGCCTGCCGCTCAGGGGGCAGCGGACGCGCACCAACGCGCGCACGCGCAAGGGCCCGCGCAAGGGTGCGGTGGCCAAGAAGAAGACGGTATAAGCCATGGCGAAAACTGAGACGAGCGGCGGCGCCGGTAAAGAGAGTACACGCAAGAAAAAGACGTTCAAGAAGCGCGGTGAGAAGCGCGTGGTGCATCACGGCCTGGTCCACGTCCAGGCGTCGTTCAACAACACGCTGGTCACCATCACCGACGCCGAAGGGGCGGTCGTGGCGTGGTCGAGCGCCGGCGGCATCGGCTTCAAGGGGTCGCGCAAGGGGACGCCCTTTGCCGCCACCCAGGCTGCGCTCACGGCGACCAACACCGCCAAGACGTTCGGCATGCGCTCGTGCGACGTGCTGGTGAAAGGCCCCGGGTCGGGGCGCGAGTCCGCGATTCGCGCGCTTTCGACGGCGGGACTCGAGGTGAAGTCCATTCGCGACGTCACCCCGATTCCGCACAACGGGTGCCGGCCGCCGAAGCGGCGCCGCGTGTAGCGCACCGACAGAGAAGGATTCGAAGGACTATGGCTCGATACAACGGACCCGTTTGCCGCCTGTGCCGCCGTGAGGGCATGAAGCTGTTTCTCAAGGGCGAGCGCTGCTACACCGAGAAGTGCGCCATCGAGAAGCGCAACATGCCGCCCGGCCAGCACGGCCGCGCGCGGAGGGCCAAGATCGTTGGCTACGGCGTGCAGTTGCGCGAGAAGCAGAAGGTCAAGCGCATCTACGGCGTGCTGGAGGATCAGTTCCGCCGCTACTTCGAACAGGCGGATCGCACGCGCGGCATCACGGGCGAGACGCTGCTGCAACTGCTCGAGCGCCGGCTCGACAACGCCGTCTACCGGCTGGGCCTCGCGACCTCGCGGGCCCAGGGCCGCCAGCTCATCCGGCACGGTCACTTCCTGGTCAACGGCAAGAAGGTGGACATCCCCTCCTACTCGCTGAAGGCCGGCGATGTCGTCACGGTGCGCGAGACCAGCCG